>JAFTEL010000063.1 GCA_017453685.1 Clostridia bacterium | reverse complement strand
CGGTCAGGGCTGGCTGTCCGACATGGGCGGCATCTACACCCTCGGCCTGCAGCCCGGCACCGTGCTTTCCGGCAACTGCATCCACAACGTCGCCGCCGACCCGGGCGAGGGCGGCTACGGCGGCTGGGGCATTTATCCGGACGAAGGCTCGTCGAATATGCTCATCGAAAAGAATCTGGTGTTTGCCTGCGGAAACGACTCCTATCACCTGCATTACGGCGAAAACAACACCGTGCGCAACAACATCTTCGCCCTCAGCGCCGAATCGCAGATCCGCGTGGTCTCCCGCACGGAGGGTAAGGTCACGGCGCGCTTCACCGATAATATTCTCCTGACCGACGGCAAAGCCGCGACGTTTTCTCATATGCATGAAAAGGGCCTCTATGAAGCCAAGCACAATTTCTTCTGGGATCTGACCTACGGCGACGAGGTCTACGTCAATCAGAACGGCGATGCAAACAGGAGCATGACTGTCAAACGCGCCGAAAAGAAGGGTTGGCTGGAAGACAGCGTGATCGTCGACCCGAAATTCTGCGACGCCGCGCACTTCGATTTTGCCTTTGAAGCTGATTCACCCGTTTTGGAGCAGGGCTTTGAAGCGTGGGATTACAGCGCTGCGGGCACGATCGACGGCACCGTCGTCGGTCTGGATCATGCGGGCGGGCAAACGCCCTACAACGCGAATGCGAAGCCGCAGGAGTATCGCGAATCGTTCACGTTCTGGACGCTGATCCGCCACGCTTTCCGCGTCGTATTCGATTGGATAAAAGGTTTATTTACCCAATAATAATACTTGTTAAATAAAAAGGATGACCGCCGGAGCGGTCATCCTTTTTCTATTATCTTTATACGTCAAGGCTGTCATCGGGGATTGTGGTCTGTTCTTCCGTGGTTGGCGGCTCGGTCGGCGCTTGTGTGGGAGGCTCCGTCGGAGGCTCGGTCGGCGCTTCAGTTGCGGGCGGAGCGGTCGTTTCCATCTTGGTGGTCGTCTCTTTCACGGTGGTCGTTTCGGAGGTCTCTTCCGGCTCTGCTGCGGAGGAATCTTCTTCAGCAGCCTCCGTCGTTTCCGGTTCGACGATGCGGAAATTGATTCTCTGGAAACGGTCGGCAAATTTCTGAGCGGTCGACCCTTCCTCGCCAAAGATGACGAGGTTCATGCAGTAAAGGAACGCATCATCGGCGATCGAAGTGACCGAAGCGGGAATCTTGGCGACTGACAGAGAAGAGCAGCCGGAGAACGCTTCTTTTCCGATGGTCTTCAGACCGTTGGAAATGTTGACCGTGCTGAGATGGTCGCACATATAAAACGCGCGCTCGTCGATGGATTGGACGCTGCCGGGAATATTGATGGTGGTGAGCTTAAAGTTCTTGGCGAAGATCGTGCCGAATCCGACGACCGGTTTGCGGTTGATCTTATCGGGTACCCATATAACGCGGGAGTCAGTCAGACAGGCGGTCAGAATGATATGATCTTCATATTCATCGTATTCGTAGTTGTTGTCGGTGCCGTGATTGATCGGCGTTTCAGCGCCGGTGGTTGTGTCCGTCGGGTTGTTTTCCGGATCGTTGCCGAAGGAACAGCCGTGCAGACAGGAAAAGCAGAGCGTCAGAATCAAAATAAAAATGAGAAAACTGCGTCTTTTCACAGGTGAAAACTCCTTCTTTACATCATACGCCGCTATTTTAACACAACATTTTCTCTTTTGCAACAGCAGGAAAAAATAAGGCAACACCACAGAATTCGCAGTGCACGCCTTGCTTGATCCTTGTTCCGTCATCTTGCACAATCTTTCCTTGAAAGGCGCCAGCCTTCCTGCGGAAATCTTGTACAATCTGACGAAAAATTATACGGCGTAATCCGCACACTTGAATTGTGCGGTGTTGCTTTAAGACCCAAATTTGGTATTCGACAAATTTCGCTCTTGACACATGAACATTTGTTCGGTAGAATTGAAAGCAGAGTCATGAATTGCGTACTTTGCAAGCAAAAATGACTCAAGCAGGGAATAAAAATAAGGTGGTGATGCTTTGAACGAAGCGAAACAAGCAAAAATCCGCGCGGGAGATCAAATCGAAAACGAGTGGTCGCAGGCCGCTTATGACAGTTGGTGCAGAGAACTGGATCGAGGGTTCTCCCTTGTCCCGGGCGTGAAAGCGGTCGATCTGTATGCCGTGATCCGGTCGGTGATCGAAAAAGAATTAAGTCCTTGTGAACAGGAAGTGATCCGAAAACACTATTATGACCGTCTTCCTGTCAGCACGATTGCTCAGCAGAGCAGCACCCGCGTGACCAACGTGTATAACACGCTGTCACGAGCGCACAAGAAGATCGAACGGGTGCTGCGGCACCTTGTCTATTTCGAGGACTATCATTTTGAAAAGAAGGAATAAGAAAGGAATAACCAGAATGGATCAGAAATCCTTAAAAGATTTGGCTGATGAATATGCGGCAAACGTGTCGGTTCTGGACTCCCAGATCGACCGCTGCCGTCTTGCAATCGTCGACGCGAGGCGGCGGCACAAGAATATGCTGGTCAGCCGCCTGATGCGCAACCTCTCCGTGCTGTACGCGCAGCGGGAGGAACAGGCGGAGATCCAGCGGCATCTGGCCGGATATTACCGGGAAGAGGAGCGTGCTGCCGTTTGAGAGAGCTTTCCATTTCGTTTGACAGCAGCGGAACGGCGGTATTGAGCAGCGTACATAATTATCAGGATGAGCACAATGCGGTTTGTCTGGCGATCACGTTGAGCAATGACCTGCTTTCCGCCGAGGCGGATGAATACTATCTCAGCTTTGTGCGGGATGCCGACGCGGACAACCCGATGCCGCAGAAGGCGACGGTCGGTCCCATGTCGGATATCCGGGAAGGGGTGCTGTACTATGAGCTGCCGTCTTCTCTGACGAACACGACCTGTTTGGCCGTGCAGATCGACGCGGTCAAGCTCGGCTCGGACGGCAGCGTCGCGTCGCTGGTCAAATCGCCGGCGTTCCGGCTTGCCTTCCATCCGTCGCTGCAGGGTGAGGAAGTGATGCCTGTCACGCAAGATACCGACAGCCTGATCGAAAGGCTGCTGAACGCGGCTTCCCAGACGCTGGCGGTGAAGGAATCGGTCGCGGCGGCGTTTGCGCAGGGGCAGTTTCACGCGAAGATCAACGGACACGACGCGATTACGCTGCAGGGCGGCTTAAATCTGAGCGTCACCGACGCAAACGGCGCGGTGACGCTCGACTGTTCCACGCTGCCGATGGTTTCTTCGCTGCCTCAGAATCCGCAAAACGGCGACGTTGTTCTTTGGCTTCCGCAAAACGAGATCACGCCGCGGGAATCACAGGCGGAATTAAAGACCTGCGCGGATATGCTTGCCGCCGTCGCGGCAAGCGAACGGCAGATCATGGCGCTGGATCCGACGTCACGCTGTCCGATCTACCTCAACCTGCGCAAAAACGGAAGCATTGTCGGATTCGTCAGTCTCAGCTCCGATATAGAGGAAGACGATTTGGGGCAGCCGGTTCACGTCTGCATCATCGCTTTCGTAACAAAAATGCGCAGGAATCAGCCCTATGAAGGGATCGAGATCACCTATGTCGACGGCGTCTTTGACACGGATCGTTCCTGTCTTATCCAAAACGGCACTGCTGCGGCATTGAGCACTGTCCCGACGGCTGTCCGTTTGCCGGATTTTGATACGGTAGAGGAAGTGGAATATGAACCGCCGACGCTTCCCGCCTTTTTCGCGCCCGCTTCGCTTTGGGTGTATCAGGCCCGTTGGCTGGAGGTCACCTCCGTTTCGGGACCGCGGCATTTTCACGACAATAAGGCGACGATCGATTGCTTCAATTGCGACGCGGTCGAGGCGCAGGCCAATACGCCGGCCGGTCAGCCCGTTATCGCGCTGGACTATACGGGCTGGGATCGGCTCCGCTGGGGCGGAAGCGAAGTTCGTATGGTCGATGACGGCGGCGTTGTCGATCATGTGGAAACGGTGACTATCAACAGCAAAAGCTTTTTGCGGCTCTGGCTGGATTACGGTGAGGTACAGACGATTTATCAGGGGGCAGGAACCCGCCCGAGCTATATCGATATTCCCATCGACAGCGCGACCGCTTCCACGGTAACGCAAAGCGGCATTACCCTCAACGGCACGGAGCTTGACTTCGGCATCGGGTTAATGTCGTCTGACATTACCGAACTGGAAGAAGACAGCCACACCCATACAAACAAAGCGGTGCTGGATGATCTCGGCGCGGTTTACGTTGTCCCGAATTCAGCGATCAAAGCGGCGACCTACGAAACGCGCCCGATCAACGGCGTACGGCCGACGGAACCTGTTCTTGACGGATACAGCGGCGTGGTTTACGCCGGTTCTCCACTTGTGTTTCAGGTGCCGCAGACGCAGTCGATCGTCATCACGGCGCTGACGAACAACGCGAATTATTTCTATCCCGAATACGTCATTGAGTTCACCACCGGCGCGACCGCTCCGACCCTGACGCTGCCCGCTTCGGTCG
>JAFTEL010000062.1 GCA_017453685.1 Clostridia bacterium | reverse complement strand
TTCTTCAAACGTCCAGCTCAGGCGGGCGCTGTTCTGGCTCATTTCGAGCGCGGAGGTCGCCACGCCGCCGGCGTTGGACGCCTTGCCGGGGATGTAGAGGATGTTGTTGGCGCGGTAGACTTCGATCGCCTTTTCGGTGGAGGGCATGTTCGCGCCTTCGCACACGGCGATGCAGCCGTTCTTGACCAGATCGAGGGCGTTTTCTTCGTTGAGCTCGTTCTGGGTCGCGCAGGGCAGCGCCACGTCGCAGGGAACTTCCCACACGCGCTTGCCTTCGACGTAGACGGCGTCGGGATGATAGTTGAGATAATCCTTGATCCTGCCGCGCTTGACTTCTTTGATGTCCTTCACGGCGGCGACGTCGATGCCGTTCTTGTCGTAAACGTAGCCGTTGGAGTCGGAGCAGGTGACGGGCTTGCCGCCGAGCTGGATGCACTTTTGCATGGCGTAGATTGCCACGTTGCCCGAGCCGCTCACCGCAACGGTCTTGCCCTCGAAGGAGTTGCCGTGTGCCTTGAGCATTTCTTCGGTGATGTAGCACAGACCGTAGCCGGTGGCTTCCGTTCTGGCGAGAGAACCGCCGAAGGGCAGACCCTTGCCGGTCAGCACGCCTTCGTAAAGACCGGTCAGGCGCTTGTACTGACCGTAGAGATAACCGATCTCGCGGCCGCCCACGCCGATGTCGCCGGCAGGCACGTCTTCGTCTTTGCCGATGTATTTATAAAGCTCGTTCATGAAGCTCTGGCAGAACCGCATCACTTCGGCGTTGCTCTTGCCCTTGGGGTCAAAGTCCGCGCCGCCCTTGGCGCCGCCGATGGGCAGGCCGGTGAGGGAGTTTTTGAAGATCTGCTCAAAGCCGAGGAACTTGAGGATGCTCAGGTTGACCGACGGATGGAAACGCAGACCGCCCTTGTACGGGCCGATGGCGTTGTTGAACTGCACGCGGTAGCCGCGGTTGACGTTGACCTTGCCCTTGTCGTCGATCCACGGGATGCGGAAGACGATCACGCGTTCGGGTTCGATGATGCGTTCGAGGAGGGAGACCTCCTGATAGCGCGGGTTGACTTCGACCACGGGGCGGATGGAATTGAGCACTTCGGTCGCGGCCTGAATGAATTCGGGTTCATTGGGATTCTTCTCAGCGAGGCGCTGCAGAATGGAATCAACATAACTCATATCGGAAAACTCCTTTCGTGTGCTGACGCTTTACCACGTCAAAGTCGGAATCATTATATGCCGACCTGCAAAAAAATGCAAGTTGTTTTACAGCGTATTTCATATTTTTGTCGTTTTACACGAAAACGGGGGCGAAAAATGCAGGGTTTTCGATATGGCTGAAGGGGAACCGCCGAAACGGCGAAAAATTTTGCAGGATTCCCTGCATTTTCAGCGGATTATTCAAGCCCAAAAACAGCCGCTTGCCCGCCCGAATTTTGAACGAACTGTGAAAAACTTCGTTTTTATTGAAAAAGCGCCTCATGTGTGCTAAAATACACGGAAAGCGCAGCATCTTTTATTTTTTTCGGAATGCGGAAAGGAGCGCCCGCTTTGCGGCGCACGGCTTTGATACTATGAAGATCATCATTGTGGGCGACGGAAAGGTCGGTTTTTCTCTGGCGCAGCAGCTCTCCAAGGAAGAGCATGACGTCGTCATCATCGACAACAACGCCAAGGTTCTGGCGGAAGCGCTGGATAAGCTGGACGTCATGGTGGTGGCAGGCAGCGGCGCGAGCCTGAAAACGCAAAAGAGCGCCGGCGTTGCCAACGGCGATCTGCTCATTGCCGCCACTTCATCGGATGAGATCAACCTGCTCAGCTGCATCATCGCCAACAAGCTCGGCTGCCGGCACGCGATCTCCCGCCTGCGCAACCCCGAATACACCGAGCAGCTCTCGTTTTTGCATGAGGAGCTCGGGCTTTCCATGACCGTCAACCCGGAGCTTGCCTCCGCCCGTGAAATGTTCGGCATTTTGCAGTTCCCGTCCTTCCTCAAACGCGACACCTTTGCCAAGGGGCGCGTGGAAATGGTCGGCATCAAGCTCAAAGGCGACAGTGAGCTCATCGGAAAATCGCTGGAAAAGGCGGCGGGCACGCTGCTGAAAAAAGCGCTCGTCTGCGCCGTGGAGCGCCGGGGCGAGATCACCATCCCCAACGGCAGCTTCGTGTTTGAAGAGGACGATACGCTTTCCGTCACCGCGCCGCGCAACGAGCTGGCGAAGCTCATCAAAAAGCTGCATATCGAAAAGCACAAGATCCGCTCCGTCATGATCATCGGCGGCAGCCGCACGGCGGTCTATCTGGCGCAGGATCTCATCCGCAGCGGCGTGAGCGTGAAGATCATCGAGATCAACGAGGCGCGCTGTCTCGAACTCGCCGACAAGCTGCCCGAAGCCATCATCATTCACGGCGACGGCACCAGTCAGGAGCTGCTGCAGGACGAGGGCATCGACAACACCGACGCGGTCGTGGCGCTGGCGGATATCGACGAAGAAAATATCATCATCACCATGTACGCCAACACCCGCGGGGTGTTCAAGACCATCACCAAGATCAACCGCACCGAATACAGTTCACTCTTCGGCAACAAGGGGCTCGGCTCCATCATCAGCCCCAAGCAGCTCACCACCAACGCCATCGTGCGTTACGTCCGCGCCATGGACAACACCACGGGCGGGCAGGTGCTCGCGCTGCACCGCATCGTGGAGGACAAGGTCGAGGCGCTGGAATTCTTCGCCGACGAAAGAACCGAAAATCTCGGCATCCCGCTCTCGCAGCTCAACCTGCGCAGCGGTATCCTCATCGCCTGCCTGAACCGTTCGGGTCAGATCATCATTCCGGGCGGCAGCGATTACATCGCCGCGGGCGACACCGTGATCGTCATCGCCGAGGCGGAACGCATCCTGAAAAACCTGAATGATATTTTTGAGAGTGAGTTCTGATGAATTATATCGTTGTTCTCAACTACATCGGCAATATGATGCGCATTGAGGGCGCCGCCATGCTGCCCGGCCTGCTCATTTCGCTTTACAAGCAGGAGTACCGCTCGGCATACGCCTTCTTTATCACCATCGTTTTTCTGGCGGCGTTCGGCAGCGTGCTGGCCTCCCTGCGCGCCAAGCAAAAAGAGATTTCTCACCGCGAGGGCTTTGCGATCGTGGGCGTTTCGTGGATTCTGCTCTCGCTCTTCGGCGCTTTTCCGTTGTTCCTGAGCGGGGAAGAGCAGCTGGAAAGCTATCTGGACTGCTTTTTCGAGATCGCCTCCGGCTTTACGACCACAGGCGCGAGCATCCTTACCGAGATCGAAGCGCTGCCCATGGGCATCCTCTATTGGCGCAGCTTCACCCACTGGCTGGGCGGCATGGGCATTTTAGTGTTCATGCTTGCCATCATGCCCTCGAGCGGCAAGGGCGGCTCCATCAAGATCCTGCGCGCCGAAAGCCCGGGTCCGATCGTGGGCAAGCTCGTGCCGAAAATGCGCAATACGGCAAAAATTCTTTATATGATCTATATTGCGCTGACGGTGCTGGAAGTTATCTTCCTGCTGTGCGGCGGCATGCCGCTGTTTGACAGCCTGCTCCACACCTTCGGCACGGCGGGTACGGGCGGCTTTTCAATCAAGAACGACAGCATTGCCGCCTACAACAGCGCCTATGTTGACGGCGTCATCGGCGTATTTATGCTGCTGTTCGGCGTGAATTTCAACGTCTATTATCTGCTTCTCACCCGCCAGTTTTTCAAGGCGCTGACCAACCGCGAAGTGCTGACTTATTTCGGCATCGTCGGGGCGAGCGTGGGCGCAATCACGCTGAACACGCTGCGGTATTTCGGGGGCTTGGGCAAGGCGTTCCGTTACAGCTTTTTCCAGGTGGCGTCCATCATCACCACCACGGGCTTTGCGACGAGCGACTTTGACAAGTGGCCGGAATTCTCCCGCTGTCTGCTCGTCATGCTCATGGTCATCGGCGCGTGCGCCGGTTCCACGGGCGGCGGCATCAAGGTGGCGCGGCTGATCATTTTGTATAAATCCATGCGCAATTCCGTGCAGAAAATGCTCCACCCCAAGAGCGTGAAAGTGATCAAGATGGACGGCGCCGTGGTCGACGACCGCGTGGTGGCGGAGATCAACGCCTTTTTGCTGCTCTACGTGGTCATCTTCCTGCTTTCCTGCCTGGTCGTGTCGCTGGATAATTTCAACTACGACACCACCGTCACCAGCGTCATCGCGTGCCTGAACAACATCGGCCCCGGGTTGGGCTTGGTTGGGCCGACGGGGAACTATTCCATGCTCTCCGACCTGAGCAAGCTCGTGCTCTCCGCCGATATGCTGCTGGGTCGTCTGGAGATCTTCCCGCTGATCATGATGTTCACGCCCATGATGTGGAAACGTTCCCGCTGAATCAAAAACAAAAAGCCGATCGGATTTCCGGTCGGCTTAAATTTTTTTCGCTCGTTACAGCTTGTGGTAAAACAGCCCGTCGCGGTTGCAGTAGAAATAGATTCGTTTGACCATGTTCCGCTTGAATCTCGCTTCGGCGTTCCCTTCGGGGTAGAGCTTGACGAGCTGCGCCCGATCGGTCGAGACGGCGGCGAAGAACGAGAGATAGTGCTGCTTGGTCATTTCATGCGGGCAGGAAACGAAGTATTCGTCCTCGACCGCTTCCACCGTCAGCATGTGCCTGTCATCCTCGGGCTCGGCTTCCAGCGGCGGCAGGGACACGCCGTGGCAGCTGATCTGCGCGGCGCCCATGCTGTGAAAGATATTGCCGCAGACGGGGCAGACGTAAAAATGAGAACGCAGCATGTTCGCGGAAAGGTTCGCGTTTGCGATCGGTCTGCCCGTGAGCAGCTCCGTCACGGAGACGTTCAGCGCTTGAGCGAGCGGTTCGAGGAGCGTAATGTCGGGGTAGCCCTTGCCGGTCTCCCACTTGGAAACGGTTTTATCGCTCACCATGAGCGCTTGCGCCAGTTGAAGCTGGGTCAGAGCGCGCTGTTCACGCAGCGCCTTGATCATGGCGCCGGTCACGTATTTGTCCATTTCTGACACCTCCTTTTGCGCTTATCATACAGGAACGCGCCGCGGGATGCAACCTACGAATCGTAGAGCTTTTGCAAACGGTTTTGCGTTTGTTGTGATTTGTGTCTTGTAATTGTCGTTTATAAAGATTATAATGATTAAAAAGGTCTTTCGGGGAGGGTCGGCATGAAGCGGACGGCAAAACGTTTTCTCAGTGTTTTTCTGTGTCTGAGTTTGCTGGCGGGCTCCGTCGCTTTGACTGCGGCCGCCGAAGCGGGCGAACTGAAGCTGCTGGTCGCCACCGACACACATTTTCAATGCGCCGCCGATCTGGGCGAGCTGCCCGCGCCCGAAACGGCGCAGTATACCGACGGCATGACCGAGCAGGACGCGGCGCTGTTCTATTACGCCTCCTCGCAGGGGCAGATGAATTTTGAATCCGGCGCCATCCTGCAAAAGCTGCTGGATGATTTCGCGGCAGGGGAGGAAGATTTCCTGCTGCTTTCCGGCGATCTGACGGGCGGCGGCAGGCAGTCGCATCTGGCGCTGGCTCAGCTGCTGCGCGAGAACGAGCAAAAGAGCGGTAAGCGCATCTTTGTCGTCAACGGCAATCATGACTGCGCCGCACAGGCGGATGAGCGGCATATCTCCATGCCCGAATTTTGTGAAATTTACGCTGACTTCGGCTATGCCGAAGCGCGCAGCCGCCACGCCGAGTCCGCCTCCTACACGGCGGAACTGAACGAAGGTTATCGCCTACTCGCCATCGATTCCTGTATCTACGGCGCGGATGACGGCGAACTCAACGCTTCCGTTTCGGCTTGGATCAAAGACGAGATCGCGCAGGCGAAGCGCGACGGCAAGCGCCTCGTCGCCATGATGCACCACAGCATCCTGCCGCATTTTGAACTGCAGCCCATGATCCCGAACTATATGGATCATGCCGCTTCTTTGGCGGACAGCGGCGTAGGGCTGGTGTTCACCGGGCACCTGCACGCCAACGATATTTCCTGCGCCGAGACCGAAAGCGGGAACGTGCTTTACGACGTGCAGACAGGGTCGCTCATCGCTTCGCCGAACGCTTACCGTTCGGTGACGTTTCAAGGCGACACGGTCGCGCTCGAAAGCCGCTTCATCACCGAGATCGACCCGAACCGGCTCACGGCGGATTACACGCCCGCGCAGTGGGACGGCTTGACCAACGATTTTGCCGATTACGCCTACCGCTACTTTGAGGCGGGGGTCTGCAAGTGGCTCAACCGCTACCTCGGCTCGCCCTACAAGGTCGCCAAAATGTTAAAGCTGCAGCCCGACACCAAAGCCTACGCCGCGCTCGAAACGCTGATGAGCCGGCTGGGCGCCGCCGTGCAGCTCGACTTGTACGGCGACGGGATGACCGTGGAACACATCGCCGCGCTGGGCGGCAAGCAGATCGCGCAGAGCGACTGCGAAAAGCTCTATCAGGTCGCGGCGCGGATCATGTACGGCTTTTACCACGGCAACGAGGCCGAAACGAGCGACGCGCGCTATACGGAGCTGCTGCTCGACTGCGTGAAAGCGTCGCTGGCTTACGGCGCCTGCACGCTGGCAAGCCCGAACGGTCAGGCTTGGGAGCCTGCCGTGGCAGTCTTGGCGCGGGTCAACTTCTGCCGGGCGGCGGAGCCTGCCGTGCTGTCGCTGGCGCAAACGCTCGCGGGCGGATTCACGGACGACCTGAGCTACGCCCAAGACCTCGACACGGTGTTGGTTTTGAACGAACCCGCCGAACAGGGCGACGCCGTGCCGCTGAGCCTTTTCGTAAAGATTTGGAATCTATTGAAGGAATTTTTTATCAGACTTTTTGCGTGAGACAGGGGGGAACGTCATGTACGAGACCTTTGATTTGAAAAAAAGCGTGGA
>JAFTEL010000006.1 GCA_017453685.1 Clostridia bacterium | reverse complement strand
TTTTTCGAATTTTGAAAAAGCGAGAAAAACGGCGAAAAACGAAGAAAACCCGAGAAAACCTCGGGTTTTCGGTGCGATATCTTTTTTGGTCGCACTAATTGATTGCGGGAGGGGGATTTGAACCACCCGGTCTTGCATTTTCTCTGCGGAGAAAATGCTGCGGTCGGTTCGGCGGCTCTGACAGTCCCCCGGACTGTCATTCACTCCCGCCTCACCCTCCGGGTTATTCGCCCTTCGGTCTCATAACCCGGAAACAGCGTGGGTTCAATCTTCCCGTAATGAAAAATCTCCGACACCCTGAAGGGCATCGGAGATTTTTTGGTTGCGGAGGGAGGATTTGAACCTCCGACCTCCGGGTTATGAGCCCGACGAGCTACCAAACTGCTCTACTCCGCGATATGAATTTGTGTCAGCAACGAGCAGTATAAACGATTGCGCGGAAAAAAGCAAGGGTTTTTTGATAAAAAAGCGAAAAAAGTTTTTCGACAGCGTTTGCCGCGCAAAAAAAGATCGGCGAAATCCGAAAAAAGCATAGGAATTTGTCAAAGGATGTGTTATAATACAAACTGTATTTCTATAAGTATGACTATTTATTAAAGAAAGAGGGGAAGGAATGAGCGGTTCGATCAAGGCGGTGCTGTTTGATTTCGACGGCACCATTGCCGACACCGGGCGCGGCATCGTCAACTGCGTCAAAAAAACGCTGGCTGACTACGGCGTGGAAGAAAAAGACGAAGACCGCCTGCGCTATTTCATCGGTCCCCCTCTGGTGGTCAGCTTCAAACACCTGTTCGGGCTGGATGAGGAGACGGCGCAGGAATACGTCCGCCACTACCGCGTCTATTACAGTCAGGGCGGGATGTATGAACTCGACTTGTACGACGGCATCCCCGAAACGCTGGAACGCATCCGCGCGCGGGGGCTGACCATGGGCATCGCCTCCTCCAAGCCGGGCGTATATCTTCAAAAGCTACTGGAGCATTTAGGCGTCGCGCAGTATTTCAGCTGCATCAGCGCCCCCGAGATCGGCACGGTGAATCCCCCGAAGTGCGAGCTGATCGCCGACGCGATGGCGATGCTGAACGTCAAGCCCGAAGAGTGCGTCATGGTCGGCGACCGTTTCTTTGACATTGACGGCGGCGCGCAGGCGGGCGTGCGCACCATCGGCGCGGCTTACGGGTACGGCGGCCGCGCGGAAATGGAAGAACACGGCGCGACCTGGATCGCGGAAACTACAAAGGAAATTGCGGAGTTGATTGAAAAATTATGAAACGTGTTTTTGCTGTGATCAGAGGCATTATTATCCTGATTTTCCTGTTCGTGCTGGTCGTGACCGCGTGTTACGTCGGCGTGTTCGCGCTCGAGCGGGATTCGACCGATAAAATTTATCTGTATAACCATGCTTTTGTTGCCGAAAAGGAAGAGGACGGGCTGCACATGTGGTTCGTGGAGCGCGTGCCGTTTTCCAAGCTGGAAACGGG
Organism: Clostridia bacterium; assembly: GCA_017453685.1. Classification (GTDB taxonomy): domain Bacteria; phylum Bacillota; class Clostridia; order Oscillospirales; family Acutalibacteraceae; genus UBA8612. Next base: position 19,140 of record JAFTEL010000006.1, on the reverse strand, counting down.
CGACGGCGTGATCTATTATCAGGACGCCGGCTACCGTTCCTCTTACTGCGAGGCGGGCGAGGGAACGCTGACCTATTACCGCGCCGACGATCTGAACAGCGCAGTGACCGTCACGTCGGATAACTACATCGGGCGGGTCATCGCCGCGTGGTGATGAAACAAAAGCAGGAACCTGCCGTATAATGTGTTAGTAAACCCTGATCCGAATCGCGGTGCGCACCTTGGCGGATGGTTTTCCGTCATAGTTTGCAAAAATACTCGTTAATACACCAAGTATTGCCTGCGTTTTTTGCTTCCTCTGACGAAAAACTCTCTCGCCAATCCACACACCGCGATCGAATCAGCGCTTACTTAGTAAACTCTGATTCGAGAACGGCTTGTAATGATCCGATCGCATCAGTATTTACTTGGGGTGATTCCTAAGCGGAACCGCTCCACGCGCTTTATACTGCAAGGGGGAAAACAAATGGAAGCATATTTCGACAACAGCGCGACGACCTGCCCTTGCCCCGAAGCGGCGGCAGCGGCGGCCGAAGCGTTTACCCAATATTACGGCAACCCGTCTTCTCTTCACGCCGTCGGCACGGCTGCGCAGCGGCGATTGGAAGCCGCACGGGAGACGGCGGCGCGGCTGCTCAGATGCGAAAGCGATGAGATCCTGTTCACTGGGAGCGGCACGCTGAGCAACAACGCTGCCGTGTTCGGCGCGGCTTACGCGCTGCGGCGGCGGGGCAACCGCGTGGTGACCACCGCCGTGGAACATCCGAGCGTGGCGCAGGCGATGAACCGTCTGGAGCGCGAAGGGTTTGAAGTGGTTCGCCTGCCGGTGGATCATTTCGGGCGTGTCAACCGCATGGATCTGCAGCAGGCGATCAACGCCAAAACGGTGCTGGTCAGCATGATGTGGGTGAACAACGAAGTGGGCAGCATCATGCCCGTGGAAGCCATCCGCTCCTGCGTGCGCCGCAGCGGTGCGCCCGCGCTCATTCACGTTGACGCGGTGCAGGCGTTCGGCAAACTGCCGCTTCGTCCCGCGTCCTTCGGCATCGACCTGCTCAGCGCCAGCGCCCACAAGATCAACGGCCCCAAAGGCGCCGGTCTGCTCTACGTGCGCAAGGGCGTCAAGCTCTCGCCCTATATCGTCGGCGGCGGGCAGGAGGGCAGAGGCATTTATTCCGGCACCCAGCCCATGCCGAGCATTCTGGGGTTTGACGGCGCCATGCGCGCCCTGCCCGATCTGCGCATGCAGCTCGAACAAACGGCGCAGCTGCGCGATTATTTCGTCGCCGGCGCGCTCACCATTCCCGACGTGGTCATCAATTCGGGCGCGGATTCGCTGCCCTATATCACCAACCTTTCGGTAATGGGGCATCCCGCGCAGACCATGCTCAACTATCTGTCGGAACGCGGCATTTACGTTTCGGGCGGCTCCGCCTGTTCTAAAGGGCACCGTTCGCCGGTGCTCACCGCCATGGGGCTCGACCCGGCGCGGATCGACAGCGCGCTGCGCATCAGCTTTTCGCGCTTCACCACCAAAGAAGAAGTGGATTATCTGCTCAACGGGCTGGCGAGCGGCGCGGCGGCTTTGAAAAAGAAACTGTGAATCGGAATTTGTCTTTGACAAATTCCGAATGAATTGCGCTTGTAGCGCGTGAATTGCCTGACGGCATGAATTGACCTTCGGTCATGAATTGCGCTTTGCGCATGAAGGGGCTTGCAGCCGGCGATTATATAATCGGGTGCGGGCAAAGCCCGCCCGCCATGCATGGCAAAGCCATGCAATTCATGGAGCGAAGCGAGAATTCATGGCACCGCCAATTCACGACGGCAACGCCGTCAATTCATTCTGATCATCAGATTTCGATTATTACCTCAAGGAACAAGAAATATGAACGAAGTCATACTCATCAAAAACGGGGAGCTTGCTTTGAAGGGTCTGAATCGCAGAACCTTTGAAAACATCCTCATGAAAAATATGCGGTACCGTCTGTCCGACTTAGGGAAATTCACCTTCACGCCGGCGCAGTCCACCATTAAGATTGAGGGCGATGCTTCCGCCGACCTCGAGCAGGCGGTCGACCGTTTGACCCGCGTGTTCGGCATTGCGGGCTTCAGCCGCGCGCTCAAGCTCGACAAGGATTTTTCGCTCGTGCTCGAACACAGCGGGGCATACTTAAAAGAGCAGCTTCTGCAGGCGGACACCTTCAAGGTCAACGCCCGCCGTTCGGACAAGCGATTCCCGCTCAACTCGCCGCAGATTTGCGAACAGCTCGGCGAAAAACTGCTGGAAGAATTTCCGCACCTGAGCGTTGACGTTCACAACCCCGACGTGATCGTGAACGTGGAAGTGCGGGACAACGATATTTTCGTGCACGCCAATCAGATCAAGGGCGCGGGCGGCATGCCCGTTGGCTCGGCGGGCAAAGCGGCGCTGATGGTCTCCGGCGGCATCGACAGCCCCGTGGCGGGCTGGATGATGGCAAAGCGCGGTCTGGAACTGTGCGCCGTGCATTTCGCGTCGCCTCCCTACACGAGCGAACGCGCCGAACAAAAGGTGCACGATCTGCTCAAAAAAGTGGCGCGGTATTCGGGGCGCATCAGCCTGTTTGTCGTGCCGTTCACCGAGATTCAGGAACGGATCCGCGACAATTGTTCGGAAGATCTGTTCACCATCATCATGCGCCGTCTGATGGTGAAATGCGCGCAGCAAATCGCGCGGCGCGAAGGCTGCGGCGCGCTGATCACGGGCGAAAGCCTGGGGCAGGTCGCCAGCCAGACCATGGGCGCCATGGCGTGCACGGAAGACGCCGCCGACATGCTGGTGTTCCGCCCGCTCATCGGCATGGATAAGGGCGAGATCATCGAGATCGCCAACAAGATCGAGACCTTTGACATTTCCATTTTACCGTTTGAAGATTGCTGCACGGTGTTCACACCCAAGCATCCGCGCACGCGGCCGAAGCTGCCCGACGTGATCGCCGAAGAGCAGAAGCTGACGTGTGACGAACTGATCGCCCGCGCGGTGGAACAGACGAGAAATATTATCATTTCATAAAGAAGGCAATTCCCGCATGAACTGTGAGATCATCTGCGTCGGCACGGAAATTCTGCTCGGCGATATTCTCAACACAAACACACAATACCTTTCGCAGCAGATGGCGGCGCTGGGCTTCAACGTGCTGCATCAGTGCGTCGTGGGCGACAACGCCGCGCGGCTGGCGGAGCAGCTGCGTGAATCGCTTGCGCGCAGCGAGCTGGTGCTGCTCACCGGCGGTCTGGGGCCGACGGCGGACGATATCACCAAGGAAGTCTGCTGCGAGGTCATGGGCGCCGAGCTGGTTCTGGACGAAGAAGAACTGGAAAAAATCCGCAGCTATTTTGAAAGACGCGGCCGCGTCATGGTGGCGGAAAACAAAAAGCAGGCGTTCGTGCCGAAGAACGGAAAAGTGTTCGCCAATTCGCACGGCACCGCGCCCGGCTGCGCGATCGAACGGGACGGACGGTATGCAATTTTAATGCCCGGTCCGCCGCGCGAAATGCGCCCGATGTTTGAACAGCAGATCAAGCCGTGGCTCCTGGAAAAATCCGACAGCGTGATCTTTTCGCGCATGGTGCGCACCTTCGGCATCGGCGAATCCGCCATGGCGGCGAAGGTCGCCGATTTGCTTGACGGCGTCAACCCCACCGTCGCGCCCTACGCGAAGGACGGCGAAGCGCTCCTGCGCGTGACCGCCAAGGCGGCAACACAGGAAACAGCGGCGCAGCAGTGCGACGAAGTGATCGAAAAAATCCGTGAAAGAATCGGACAATATATCTACGGGATCGACGTGAACGGTCTGGAATTCGCCGTAGTGGAACAGCTGAAAAAAACAGGAAAAAAAGTTGCTTTCGCCGAAAGCTGCACCGGCGGTCTGATCGCCAAGCGCATTACGGACGTGCCCGGCGCTTCCGAAGTGTTTGAATACGGCGTCGTGTGTTACGCGAACAAAGTGAAGATCGATCTGCTCGGCGTCCGGCCGGAAACGATCGAAGCCTATACCGAAGTCAGCCGTGAATGTGCCGCCGAAATGGCGCAGGGCGTCCGCCGCCTTTCCGGCGCGGAGCTCGGCGTGAGCGTGACGGGTTTTGCCGGCCCCGATCCCGCGCCGGACGGCCGACCCGCCGGCTTGATCTATGTGGGCGTTGACAGCGCGAACGGCACCGTCGTCCGCGAACTGAACACCGGCCGAGGCGGCGAAGGCAGCCGCGATTACAACCGCACCGTCGCGGCGTCGAACGCGCTGCATCTGGCGCTGGAAGAACTGCGCCGCTGACCGCTCGCAATCGAAAGGAAGGAACCAGAAGAAGTGAAGGGTAAGTTTGACAAGAGTCAACAGAGAATCACGATGCCGGATGACGGTACGGCGGAGACCTCCATGGGTTTCCCCGAGCCGGTCAGCCGTGACTTTGCGTTTGACGACGCCTTTTTTGAAATAGATTCCGCCGACGGCGATATCAAGCCGACCGCTCCGGAGGAGGAGACCGAGCTGGCGTATGACTACGGCATGTTCGGCGCGGCGAAACATTCCGCCGCCGTTTACCGCCCCAAACAAAAAGAAACGCCGCCCCCGCCCGCGGAGCCTGTGCCTGCCCCGCCCGCCGCGGAACCCGCCGCAGAAATCGCGGGGCCCGATCCGTTTGCGGAACTGTTCGATTCCATCAACGCGGAATTGTCCCAGATCGAAACGGCGGAAAGCAATCTGCCGCAGCAGGAAGATTTACCGCAGGACAAAGAACCGCAGGAAGAACTGCCGCGGGACGAGGCGCCGCAAGCCGAGCCGCCGCAGGAGGAACCGCCGCAGCCGTCCAAAGGAAAAAACACGTTTACCTATGACGAATTCCGCGCGCGTTTCACGCCGGAGGACGACGAGTCCGCGCCCGAAACGGAACCCGGCGAAAAGGATTTTTCGCTGCACGCCGACGTGGAACTGAATGATGAAGACGGGTTGGAAGAAGACCTGATCCCATCGGAAGAAGAGCCGGAAGAGATGCTCGTTTCCGCCGCCGCCATGAATATCCGTTTGGATACGGAGGACGACGAGGAACACGAGCTGGTGCAGCAGAACCCCGCGCACGAGGAAGAAGAGACGGGGTTTGAAAGCTTTGATCTGAGAGAGACCGCCAAAGAGCAGGTCGCCGAATATTTTGAAGAAGGAGAGGAGCCGCCCGAACTGGTGGCGCCTTACAGCCCGCCCAAGGGCAACTTTTTCACCCGCAACATCATCCCCGTGCGGGGCGATTCGGCGCCGGAAGTCATCCGCAAGATCGTCATGATCATCGCCCTGCTCGCCGTGTTCGGTTCCGCCGGTTATCTCATCAACGATTACGTGATCACGCCCTATCGCACTGCCAATCAGATCGACCAGCTCAGCGAACTGATCGACGAAGAAAACACGAACGTGATCGAAGAACTCGATTCGCTCCAAAAGGAATACCCGGGCGTGGAATTTCCCGAGGGCATGATGGAAAAATACGCGTCGCTCTATGCCCGCAACAAAGATTTTGTGGGCTGGCTGAGCATTGACGCGCTGGATATTTCCCTGCCGGTCGTGCAGGGCGAAAACAACGAGCAGTATCTGAAAACCGACTTTGACGGAAAGAAAAACAAATACGGTTCCCTGTTCGTCAACGCCTACAACGACATGAAGAATCTCGATATGAACACCACCATTTTCGGTCACAACATGAAGGACTCGAAGATGCTGGGCAATCTCGTTTATTACCGCACGCCCAAGGGCTACCAGAAAGCGCCGGTGATCGAGTTCAACACCCTGTACCGCAACTACAAGTGGAAGGTGTTCGCCGTGATCCTCACCAACGGCGAAAAAGAGGGCGACCGTGGCTATCTGTTCAACTATATGTTCGCCAACCTCAGCAGTCAGGACGTGCTGGAGGATTACCTGGGCGAGATCAAGCAGCGCTCGCTGTATTATCCGGAAGTCGACATCGCGCTGACCGACAAGTTCTTGACCATTTCCACCTGCGTGTATGATTTTGACGAAGCCCGTCTGATCATTCTGGCGCGCATGGTGCGCCCGGGCGAAAGCACGGCGGTGAGCGGCAAGGTCTACGGCAACGACAATCCGCGTTTCCCGCAGGCGTATTACGACAAGCTCAAGCTGAACAATCCCTACGCCGACGCAGAACGGTGGCAGCCGTCGTAATGAAAGGACACCGTGATTCGCTCGGCGATCCCTCAAAATATTTTTGATTATACCACAGAGCATACCTGACAGAATCTGTTTCACATAGAGGAAGAGGAGAAAAGAGAATGAACATCAGTCTTATCGCGCTGAATATCAGCGGTGCCGAATCGGCACAATCCGCCGCCGATTTTCTGAAAGAGCAGCTGTCTGCCTACGGCGAATGTGACTTTCAGCTTTGCGGCGCCATTGGGCAGGTCTCCGCGGCGCTCTCGCGCGCCTTTGCCAAGGCGGAAGTGATCGCGGTGGGCGTGGAGCCGGCGGCGTTTGCCAAAACGAAGCTGGCGGTGCTGCGCGCCATGCGCATCAAAACCGAACTGAACCCCGCCATCGCGGAACGCCTGAAAACGAGACCCGACCTTGACGGTCAGCGCGTCGCCATGCATGCCGCCGTTCCCGTCGGCGCCGCCGTGTTCCCGAGCGAAAGCGGTTTTTGCTCCGGCTTCGCCACCCGTTCCGGCAATCAGGTTTTCCTGATGCTGCCGCTGGACAAAGCCGTGGCGGAAGGCATGATGCAAAACGGCGTCGAGCCGTATTTCGGCGAAAACGGCATCGAAAAAGAAGCGGGAGCCAAGCCGCAGGCGCCCGTCGATCTGCCGCAGGCGCTAACGCTGCGCGAGATGAACAAAAAAGTTTATTTCGCGACTGCGCCGGCGCTGGTTCATTTCCGCGAGCTTTACGGCAGCGGCAACGAAGACGTGTTCGTGTTTGACAGCTACGCCAAAGAGCGCAACGGCGAATCGCCCAAAAGCTATCTCGCCGATCTCTCGCGCGACGCGATCCCGCAGGACGAACGCAATGCGTTCGGCGCGGCGATCTCCAACGTGTTCACCGGCGTGTCGCAGAGCGGCGAACAGCGCTACAACGTCTATATCGCGCTGTCGGACGGCGCTTCTTCCCGCGTGATCCGCTTCCTTTCTCAGCCGGAGGAAACGCCGGATGAGCTGATCGAAGCCGCGTATGAAATGCTGCTGGATATGATCGCGGAAAAGTGTCGGGATGAACTCAGCCGCGACGAGGATGACGAAACGTCGCCGGAGGAAACGCCGGAGATCGTGGAAGAAGAAACGCCCGCGCAGCACAAAAAGCGCCGGCAGAACGCCGTGACGGCGATCGTCTTCACCCTGCTGGCGGTTCTGATCGCGCTGGCGGTGCTTCTGTTCTTCCGCGGTGCGGATAATGCGAAGAATAATAGCGCCGAAGCCAAGCGGGCGCTGGCGAGCAACGCGGCGCAGCGCGAGGAAGAAGAAACGGATGATCTTTCGTGGTTCGGAGCGCTCATGGAAGAGGAAAGCTCCGAAGAAGCGACAACAATTGAGGAATAAGGCAGAGGTGTCGTTATGACGGAACTGAAGATCGTATCTTCTTTGGAAAAAATATTTGCGCACGGCAGCGATGACTTTTATGAAGTTTCCGCGCTGTCCATGCTGCGCGGTGAGCGGCTGAATTTTCAGCTGGCCGTCCGCTCCGACGAGCCGGTGCGCCTGACGGTGGACTGTGACGGCGCCCTTTCGCTCGCGCTGTTCAACGTGCGCGCCGTGCCGACGCAACGGGCCTATTGTGAAGATCATGACGACGACGTGATCTTTTCTCCCGACGGGATCTACTATCCCGACGTGCTCATGCCGATGAAAGACGGCGCGGTCGAATTGACCGACGGTCTGACGGGCGTCTGGTGCGAATGTGAATGTCAAAAAGCGGGCGCCTATCCGCTGAGAATCTGTTTACATAACGATAAAGATGAAGTGACGGCGCAGGCTCAGCTGACCGTGACTGTTTTGCCGGTGGATCTGCCGGAGCAGACGCTCATGTGCACCCACTGGTTCCACTGCGACTGCATCGCCACGTGGTACGGCGTGGAGCCGCTGAGCGAGGAGCACTGGGCGCTGCTCGAAAATTACGTCCGCACGGCGGTGCGGCACGGCATCAACTTTTTGCTCACGCCTTTGTTCACGCCGCCGCTGGACACCGCGGTGGGCCACGAGCGCCCGACGGTGCAGCTCGTGGACGTCACCGTGAACGCCGACGGCAGCTATACCTTCGGATTCGACAAGCTGCGCCGCTGGTTCGCGATGGCCAAACGCTGCGGCGTCAAATACTTTGAAATGTCCCATCTGTTCACGCAGTGGGGCGCCGCCCACGCGCCCAAGATCGTGGACGTCAACGGCAAAAAGCTCTTTGGCTGGAAGACGCCCGCCGGCGGCAAGGCGTACCGCGAATTCCTCACGGCGTTCGCCGCCGCGCTCAAGCCCGTGCTGGAGCAGGAGGGCGTGCGGGACGTTTGCTATTTCCACGTCTCCGACGAGCCGGGGTTGGGCGACCTTCGTTCCTACGCCAAGGCGAGCCGGCTGATCGGCCGCCTGTTCGAGGGCTTCCACCGGATCGACGCGCTGAGCAAATATGCGTTTTACGAAAAAGGGCTGGTGTCGCTGCCGGTGCCGTGCCTGGACCATCTGGACGATTTTTACGGCCGCATCGACAAGCTCTGGACTTATTATTGCTGCGGGCCGCACCGTGATTCGCCCAATCGCTTCATCGGCATGCCGTCCTACCGCAACCGCGCGCTGGGGCTGGTGCTGTTCAAGTATGACTGCGTCGGCTTTTTGCAGTGGGGCTACAATTTCTGGTATTCCGTCGGCTCCAAGCACCCGATCGACCCGTTCAACAACGTAGGTGAGGAGGAGGCGTTCCCCGCGGGCGACGCTTACGTGGTCTACCCGGGCGAGAACGGCGAACCGCTGGCCTCGCTGCGCTTCAAGGTGTTTTACGACGGGTTTCAGGATCTGGCGGCGCTGCGCCTGATCGAAGCGAAGGAAGGGCACGAAGCGGCCGTCGCTCTGATCGAGCACGACATGACTCAGCCGCTCAGCGCCCGCTACTACGAAAAGGGCGTGGAATGGATGGTGCGCAAGCGCGAGGAGATCAACGCCCGCATCGCCGCACTGTATGGCTGAGCGCAGCGGAAAAATTATAATTGATTCTGAAAAAAGCAGTCAGAAGACTGCTTTTTTCTTTTATGTTTCCGTTAAAAATAAAATATGAAAATCGCACCAATTTCTCTTGACGGTTTCACTTTTGCGTGATATTATGATATGGGTAGTTCTCTAAGTAGCATGGATTACTATCTTTTTGGGCGAAAAACCGGGGGAAAAGCAACCTGTTTTTCAACAGCTTTTCAAGAAACGTCCGAAAACAATGCCTGAAAGTGCCATGTTGCAAAAAGAAAGAAATATTTAACTTTTTCTACCCGAAAAACTGCCGGGTTCGCACTTGTTGCGCCTTTCTTCCGGGGCACAACATCTTGTGGTCTTGGTGATTTTGGTCGGTTGACCGTTTCGGCGGCCGGTCGATTGGCAGCAGCCGTTTTTTCACCGCTTTCACCGCTTTTCGCTTTTTCGCGGGCGGCGGCGGAGCGGCGGGGAATTGTTGCTGTGAAAACCTGCAGGGGCGAGCTGTGTTCGCCTTGTGAGCGACGCCGTCCGTTCTTGGGCGGGCAGAGCTCACCCCTGCAAAAAAGGTCGGCGCTTCGGCGCTGCCCTGAACATAGCGGATTTTCCGCAGTCCAATTGCCCGCAAGGGCAAAACATCAACAGGAGGTTGATATCATGAGAATGAGCAAACGAGTTCTTGCCATGTTGCTCGCGGTGATCATGGTCGTGTCTGTCGCGCCGATGACCGTGGTGCAGGCAGCGGCGGAGAACATCACCGAGGCCGTCAGCGACCTTGGCGATGCGCTTGCCGTCAATTCGGCAGAGCCGGCGGCTGAGACCCCGGCAGCGAATAACGAAGAGGAGGCGCCTCCGGCCGAAACGCCGGCGGAGCCGGAACAGGCTGAGGAACCGGCGGCGGAAGAACCCGCGGCTGAGGAGCCTGCTTCGGCCGAGGAGCCCGCTTCTGTCGAAGAGCCCGCTTCCGTCGAAGAGCCTGCTTCCGCTGAGGAAACAGCGACCGAGGCAACGACTGAAGCAGCCCGCAAGGCGCCGCTTACGCAGGCGGGTCCCGAGTTCCCGCTGGATCTTTTAGGGGAAGAAACTCCCGCGGCTGTTGAGGAAGAGTCCGCTGCGAGCAATCTTCCCGCGGTGCGCACCATTGAGGCGCCCGCCGTGCTTTATAAGGGCGCGGCCGCCAACAATGCCGATCCCGCCAACAGCCAGGCGGCCGGCAGCGTGCTGCAGAAATACGTTTACAACTACAAAACCAAAGCGTTCGACACCGTTGACACCACGGTGCGCTTTGTGCTGCCTGTTGACGCTGCTCTCGTGAGCTTCACCGCCAAGGTGAGCACGGCGACCGGCGGCGCAGTGAACCTGAACGGCGAAACTTCCGTCACGCTCACGCCCGTCGTTACCGCGGCGCAGGAGAACGGCGACACGCTCTACACCTGCAAGCTGGGCGAAAACGCCGAGCTGGGCAGCGCCGCGACCGCCATCGTCTACACCGTGACTTACCGCATTGACGACGCGCTCAAGGCCATCTACGCGGTTAGCGTGATCGAAGACGTGAAAACGCCTGCCGGTTATGCCGGTGAGGATTATTCTTTCGTGCTCGCGGGCGACAGTGCTTATGACACGGCGCTTTACGTTGATCTGAGCAACGAAGCTGACGAAGCCGGTCTGATCGACACGGGCGCGTTCGTTGCCGTCACGAAGGGCGAACCGAACGTCGGCGTTTCGGGCGCGGGTCTCGGCATTGCTCCGAGCGAGAGCGAATCCGTTTACACCGTTACGGCGGATAAGGCTGCGCTTAAAGCGGGCGATTCCGCGGCGGCCGTGCTGACGGCGGGCGCAGACGAAGCGCAGCAGAGCATCGACCTGACCGTGAACGCTTACAATAAGGGCAACCTGCGCAAACTGGTCGAAAGCGAAAGAAAAGAAGCCCGCAGCGGCAGCGACCCGCTGTTCGGCGAATGGTATCAGGCGTTTGTCGAGGCGATGGCGGTATTGGCTGACGCTGACGTGAGCCAGACCCTCATCAACCAGAAGCAGAAGGCTCTTTCCACCATCAAGGACACCATCGTCCAGAAAACGCTGGATATGGAGCTGGAGGAAGACGCCTGGGCGCCCGACCCCACCACCCAATACATCACCACCTTTAAGGTGCCGCGTATTCTTTACACCAAGAGCAACGGCGACGTCATCACCGCCGCCAGCGGCGACGGTCTGCCCGAGACCAACGACACTTACGACGTCGGCTTCTCCATCACGGCGACTTCGGCGGCCATTGCCAGCACCATGCACCTCTACTGGGTCAACAGCAGTGACACACTCATTCAGGAGATCACGCTGTCCGGCTCCGGCGCGACGCGTACCGCTTCCTTCCCCAGCGGCAAGAACATCTCGCTGTCCAGCCATGCCGCCGCCGCGTATTACCGTCTGGAATACGACGCGACCGACAGCTTCAGCTACTCCGGCCTGTCCAGCAACAACCCCAAGCATTACACCTGCTACGCCGCCAGCTACGTGCGTGAACGCCCGCTCACCAAAGGTATGTGGGAATATGACTGCTACAACGCGCACGGCTCCAACACCTGGAACAGCAGCCGCTGGGTCGGCTTCCATTTCAGCGATACGTACGAAGCCAGCTCCGTTCTGGCGCAGAACGGCGCGGGCGTCATCTTCTCGTTCTATTCCGAGAACAACAGTACCCGTGATTACAACAACTTCACGGGCGCCAGCTCCGGTCTCGGTTCCGATGCGGCGACCAACGAATGGTCGAAATCCACCGCGCGTGTCAGCATCACGAACAAAAACGCGACCAACTACCGTTTCTACCGCAATGATAGTCGTTCCGCCGCCATCGATCGCTGGGCCAACGGCTCCTACGGCTCCGCGGGTATGCTCACGCTGAGAAACTGGGAAGACAAATATATGACCACCACCGACTACGCCGGTAACTGGTCGGTCGGCTTCGATAACCGTATGGAAGACGTTGAAGACAGCCCCGGCCTGCTGGCAGGCGTTGAGCTGGCCAGCACTGCCGACGAAAGCTACACCACCGGCGACATCAGGGACTTCCTTTGCATCAACTTCTACTATGCCGACGACTTCACCAACACGGCGGGTCTGACCGGTACCAACGCGCTGAAAAGATATAACGGCTCCAACTGGAGCAGTTACTCCAGCAGCTGCGACAACTTCCAGATCAGAAGAGCCTACCGCTGGAACACCACCGACAAGGCTACCGCGTATTTAGCCAAGTACGGCCACGGTCTGACTGCCGGCAGCGGCAGCGCGACCGAAATCGCGAACAACAGTACCCCCACCGCGGAAACGTGTACCTCCGACTATCTGAAATGGACGAGCGACAGCGGCAACAGCGTTGACCTGTTCGGCGGCGACCTCGGCAAAAACGTGACCGTCACCGGTACGTTCGTCGCGCAGTCTCTGCCGGCTACGGCCTACGAGATCTGGGAAATCGAAAAAGGCTACGGCGATAACTCCAAAGCCCATGCCGACGACGACAAAATGGACCAGAAGGACCACTACGCCGTCTACTACACCTTCACCAAGGCTGTTCGTACCAACGCGCGTTCCATTATCACCACCGCTTTGTCCAAGCCGCTTCACAAGCCGGATTATACCGACAGCTGGTGGAGCACCTACCGCACCGAGGTCTGGAACTCCTATATCTCGCTTGCCAACATCTACACCGGTTCCGACAGAACCTCGGCGCAGAAGACCTCCTTTGAATCCCACATGACCACCAACCGTGAGAGCACAAGCTATTGCTATTGTGACTACGGTCCGCTTTACCGCGCCATCAACGAGGTCTGCGGTTTTGACTCCAGCACCCTCGGCGTCGGTCTGAAGGCCGGTCAGGACGGTCTGCAGGCCAACAGCAACACCACCAAGACGTTTGACGACCTCTATTACATTCCTTCCTCCACCAACGACCCGAACTATACCTCCGAATACTTCACGCTCGACTATTACGAAACGGGCGACAGCACCACCGGTAAGACCGCGCTCCTCAACAAGATCAAGAACCGCTACACGCTTTACAACGTTTCCAGCAACCCGGGCGAAAGCACCGCGAACTGGTCGCGTAAGGCCTATTCCAGCACCAATCAGGCCGCGATCAACACCTACGCCAAGGCGATCAAGGATCTTGCGAAGACGCTGGTGCTCCAGGGAGCCCATTACGATGCGCTCTATGAGGTCGCCAATCTGGTCAAAGCGACCAACAGCACCAGCGGCACCGCCGTTACCTCCGGCGCCACCACAAGCTGCTTCATCCAGATCAAAAGCGCCAAGCGTTTCGGTCAGGCCACCACTTACCCCGACCTGCCCGCCGACGCTGCCGGCAACAGCGACCTCGTAACCGGCGCCACCCGAAAGAACAACATTCTTTCTTCGGTGAGCGACGGTATGCTCAGCATCATGTATTTCGACAAGGCTACGGTGGAGGATTATCTGAAAAACGCCACCGTCGGTACTGGCGACAACCGGATCCCCAGCGGGCTGAAGCTTCCCAGTGAAACCAAGGCATACGGCAGCTATAAGCGCATGTATCCGGACGGATACGACCAATCCTCTTATTATAATAATAATAGCACTGAAACAACGACCTATCTGGGGCAGGCTCGTTACTATTATGAGCGGCTCAAGTTCCGCCTGGCCAAGGAATTCGTCACCTGGGGCAACAGCTACGGCTCCAGCTCCAATTCTGACGTATACGGCGCGATGTTCGTTGACCTCACCTTCAGTGACGGCAAACTGAAATACGCGCCCGCCGCCTCGGCGCAGTTCAGCACCGGCGCGGACCGCATTTCCTGTGCGCTCTCGCATTATCCGACCGTTAACGGCTCGAATGCCGGCACCATCAGCGCCAGTGAGATCCTTCTCGTGCCCGACAGCAGCAGAACCAGCGGCTGGAAGAGCGGCTCGCTCTATGATTCTCTCTATAATGTGCCCAACTATACGTACGACGTGCTCAACGGCGCCGGTACCGACAGCGGTGACCTGACGCTGTGGACCAGTACGTCTTACACCAACTTCACCAGTTCCATCAAAGGCACCAAGAGCGCCGACGGCACCACTACCAGCACCAACAGCACCAACAACCTGCTCAAATACGCGCAGAAGCAGGCGACCGCCGCCAACCAGCTCTACACCGTTGAGATCAACATGGGCGGCACCGGCAGCTACTGCACCGGCTACGCCTACCGCTTGACGGAATTCCTCAAGAACGAGGTCACCGGCACCTTCAAACTCAACGGTTCCGGCAACAACCTGAACCTCACCGAGGACGGCACGCTTAAATTCAACGACGCGGACACGACCTATCTCGCCACCGAGATCGGCACCTACGCCAAGTATGAATATGTTGACGCCAGCCACAAGGGCTCGTTCTGGAGCGATCACACCTATTCCAACTATTCCGGTTACAAGGTGGCCGATTCCGACGGCGGCACCGTGCTCGACACCAAGGGCGCCGCGTGGTACACGGCCTCCACTTGGAGCACCTACTCCACCGCCAGAACCACCGCCAGCAACAACAGCAGCGGCAAAAAGGCTTATGATCAGACCAGCGTCAACAGCGCGACCACCGACCTTTACACTGCGCGCAGCGGGCTGGTAGCCAGAAAGCTGCAGGATTATAAGGCCGGCAACGGCGGCGTTTACCTCAACAACAGCAGCGGCACCGCTACCTGGGCCAATTATGCCGATATCGAGACCAACGCGGCTTCGCTGAACACCGAGATGACCTCCACCGTCACTTACAAAACGGTGGATCCTCTCAACGCCACCACGGGCGCCATGTCGCTGACCGACGCCACCTACGATAAGTACACCGCCAAGTTCGACTGGACGACCGCTTACACCTCTTATAAGGGCGCATACGTCGACACCAACCACGCGACCGATGAGCTGGGCGCCTACATCGCCGATTATCTGGCCAAGGTCGAAGCGCTCAACGGCGTGGCCAAAACGAAGACCGGTGTCAAGCTCGACGAATTGCTCAAGGTCCTCAACGACCGCGACTACCGTCCGTTCTACGATTTCAACGGCAAGAAATACCGCGACAAGAGCCTGAGCGGCGTCGATTACGGCGGCGACAGCAACAAGATCACCATCAGCGGCACCAAGTATACCTACGGTAAGACCTGGTACGAGGTCGGCACCTCCAGCACCGGCTGGAATCTCTACGTATCCAAGCGGAACGCGCTGCTTGCCTACGTGACCGGTACGCCCAGCAGTTACACCTATTATAATGATAACACCGCGCATTACACCGCGCTGAGCACGCTTCCCTCCGGCACCACACAGAGCACCATCGACACCGCGCTGACCAACCTCAAGGATGCGCACAATGCGCTGGTGCTCAAAAAGCTCGACACCTTCAGCGAGACCGTTTCGGCCAATGCCTTCACCTACGGCACGGAGACTTCGGGTCTGACCGTGGCGCAGATCGTCAACGCCAGATCGCTGAAGAACACCGCCATCACCGGCAGCGACGCGCAGGTCGCTGTCTACACCCTGGAGTGGGAAGGCAGCAAGGCGAAAGTGATCAAGACCGGCACCGTGATCTACACCAACACCAACAAGGCCGCGTGGGTCACCGCCTACAACGCCTACGGCACCGCTTACGGCGGCACCGGCGCGAGCGACACCAACAATCCCGCCAACATGATTTTGGCGGACTGCATCACGGATTACCGCGCCAAGGTCAAGGCGATGAAGGACGTCGGCATCGACAGCAACGCCGGCGCGAACTACGACTACCTGCTTGAAATGGTGAATAAGCGCGCGGCTTACGACAAGGGCGGCTCCTACTACACCGCGCATGACGAGCTGGCCGGCACCACCGGTTCGAGCTGGTACAAGGCGACCCAGTGGGACGCTTACGCAGGTAAGCGTGAGACCGCCGCTGCGCTCCTTGCCAATTACAGCAGCGCGTTCAGCTATGAAACCACCTATGCGGTGGGCACCGGCACGGCGGTCGCCACGCAGGCGAGCATCAACGCCGCGCTCGACGAGCTGGCCACGGCTTACAACAATCTGCTCGACAACCCGAAGAAGCTCAGCGATTACACCACCAACAACAGCGCGACCATGCTCGCCAGCAAGACGACCTATGCCGATATCAACACGGCGGTCACCTCCTGCAGCAGCGACATGGCCGCCACCAAATACGTCTACAAGCTGCCGAATTCTCTCAGCGGCAGCCTTGACAAGACCGGCACCACCCGCACCAAGTACACCGCGACCTCCATCTCAAACTGGAACACCGCGCTCGATACTTATAATACCTACTATAACAGCGGTGCTCACGACAACGACGATCTCGCAACCGCCTTCAAGGATTATGAGACCGCGCTCAAGCCGCTGGTCACCGCGTGGAACGGCAAGGCGCAGCAGAACGCGGATTACACGCAGTTGCTTGCCCTCGTCAACGGCGCCACCGAGAACAGCGTGAAGTGGCGCGCGGCCTACGATTACGACGGCGCGAGCTACAACAGCCTCGGTCTCGGCGACGTCACCTATGGCGACATGGTCACCATAGGCGATGCAAGCAAGACCTACGGCAAGACCTGGTACGTGGTCGGCGATTCCGACTCCGGCTGGACGAAGTATGAGAACGCCAGAAACACCGGCGCTTCCATCCTCACCGGCTACTCCAGCAGCTACAATTACGGCACCGCCTACACCGCCGGCACTGCCAAGACCGCGGCGAAGCAGGACGACATCAACACCTACGTTGAGACTATCTTCAACGCCCTGAAGGCGCTCCAGCTCAAGAAGCTCAACACCTTCAGCGAGACCGTGGCGGCCAACGCCTTCACCTACGGCACGGAAACTTCGGGTCTGACCGTGTCTCAGATCAACAACGCCAGAGACCTGAAGAACACCGCCATCACCAACGCCAAGGTGTACGTCTACACCCTGACCTTCAACGCCACCACCGGCAAGGCGGAGGTCAACACCACGGGCGCCACCATTTACACCTGCACCAACAAGAGCGCGTGGGATACCGCCTACGGCAACTACAACACTGCCTTCGGCGGCACCGGCGAGAGCGATACCAACAACCCCGCCAACATGATCCTGGCCGACAACATCGTGAATTACCGCGCCAAGGTCAAGGCGATGAAGGATGTTGTTGTCAACAACACCGCGGGCGCCAACTACTCGCACCTGCTCAACATGGTCAACCAGCGCGCGCCTTACGACAAGGGCGGCTCCTACTACACCAACCACAGCGAGATGAACGGCACCACCGGCTCGAGCTGGTATAAGGATACCCAGTGGAGCGCTTACGAAACCAAGCGCAACAACGGCGCGAAGCAGCTGAACATCGGCAGTTCGCAGAACACCGCGAACTTCAGCTATGACGCGACCTACGCGGTGGGCACCGGCACGGCGGCCGCCACGCAGGACGCCATCAACACCAAGCTCAACGAGCTGGCGACGGCTTACAACAACCTGCTCGACAACCCGAAGAAGCTCACCGATTACGTGTCCGGCGGCAGCGCGACCACGCTCAACAGCAAGACGACCTATGCCGACATCAATACGGCGGTCGGCACCTGCAACACCAGCATCGCTGCCACCAAGTACGTCTACAAGCTGCCGAATTCTCTCAGCGGCAGCCTGAACAAGACCGGTACCACCCGCACGGTGTATACCGCCACCTCCATCTCCAACTGGAACAGCGCCAAGAGTGCGTTTGATACCTACTACAACAGCGGCGCGCACGATAATGACGATCTGGCCGTTTCCTTCAAGGATTATGAGACCGTGCTCAAGCCGGTCGTCACCGCGTGGAACGGCAAGGCGCAGCAGAACGCGGATTACAGCCAGCTGCTTGCCCTCGTCAACGGCGCCACCGAGAACAGCGTGAAGTGGCGTGCGGCCTACGATTACGACGGCGCGAGCTACAACAGCCTCGGTCTCGGCGACGTCACCTATGGCGACATGGTCACCATAGGCGATGCAAGCAAGACCTACGGCAAGACCTGGTACGTGGTCGGCGATTCCTCCTCCGGCTGGACGAAGTATGAGAACGCCAGAAACACCGGCGCTTCCATCCTCACCGGCTACTCCAGCAGCTACAATTACGGCACCGCCTACACCGCTGGCACTGCCAAGACCGCGGCGAAGCAGGACGACATCAACACCTACGTTGAGACTATCTTCAACGCCCTGAAGGCGCTCCAGCTCAAGAAGCTCAACACCTTCAGCGAGACCGTTTCCGGCAACGCCTTCACCTACGGCACGGAGACTTCGGGTCTGACCGTGTCTCAGATCAACAACGCCAGAGACCTGAAGAACACCGCCATTACCAACGCGAAGGTCACTGTCTACACGCTGTCGTGGGAAACCAACGGCAAGGCGAAGGTCAACACCACGGGCGCCACCATCTACACCAACACCAATAAGGCAGCGTGGGATACCGCCTACAGCAACTACAATACTGCGTTCGGCGGAACCGGCGCGAGCGCCACGAACAACCCCGCCAACATGATTCTGGCGGACAACATCGTGAATTACCGCGCCAAGGTCAAGGCGATGAAGGATGTTGCCATTAACAGCAACGCAGCCGCGAATTACACGCATCTGCTCAACATGGTCAACCAGCGCGCGCCTTACGACAAGGGCGGCTCCTACTACAACAACCATGACGAGATGTCCGGCACCACCGGCTCGAGTTGGTACAAGGCGACCCAGTGGAGCACCTACGAGACCAAGCGCAACAACGGCGCCAAGAAGCTGAATATCGGCAGTGCGCAGAACACGGCGAACTTCAGCTACACCGCGACCTACGCGGTGGGCACCGGCACGGCAGCCTCCAACCAGAGCGCCATCAACACCGCGCTTCAGGAGTTGGCGACGGCTTACAACAACCTGCTCGACAACCCGAAGAAGCTCACCGATTACACCACCAACAACAGCGC
>JAFTEL010000061.1 GCA_017453685.1 Clostridia bacterium | reverse complement strand
CCTATCTGAAGGAAAACTGCACGGCGGTTGCGCCCTCCAAGGCGGTCAACGCCGGCGGCGTGGCGGTCTCGGCGCTTGAAATGAGCCAAAACTCCATGCGGTATTCCTGGACGGCGGAAGAAGTGGACCGGAAGCTGAAGGACATTATGGCGAACATCCACAATAACTCCGTGGCTGCCGCCGAGGAGTACGGTCTCGGCTACGATCTGGTCGCCGGCGCGAACATCGCGGGCTTCAAGAAGGTCGCGGACGCCATGATGGCGCAGGGCCTGATCTGATCGGCTGAACAGAAAATGAAGAAAGCGGTTTCTGTGTTTGCAGAAGCCGCTTTTTTGCTATACGTAAAAAAACTTGCAATCTCCGTTTTTTTCGTGTAAAATATAACTATCAAACCAAAGGAGTAAACGATATGAAAAAACTGATCTCTCTGATCGCGATTGCGATCTTTTTGCTTACGCTTTGCGCCTGCGGCGGCAAGGCGGAAAAGGGCGACGTGACCGCCGTGCCCGACAGCGGTACGACTGCCGAGGCTGCGCCGGATGAGACGGTGCCGGACACAGACGGAACTGAATCCGTTCCCGCCCCTGCGGTCGCGGACGTGAGCGCATGGAATTGGGCGAAAGGCGAGCTTGACTGCTTCGGCAACAGCGAATGCTATTTGTCGTTTAATTATCCGGACCACTTCAGGGCGGCGGCGACGGACGAAAGCGGCGAGCAGTACCGCGGGTATTTCTTTGACCCCTCCAACGCCGACGCCACAGCCAACACCGCGCCCTACGGGATCTACGTCTATTTTAACCAGGGCGCTTTCGGGCCCAACCGGGATTCGATCGCGGAAAGCGCCGGGGGCAACCTTACCGAGCGCGAGCTTGGTGGGCGTACCGTCCAGTTCGGCGAGCTGGGGATCGATGAGAACAACGGCTCGTATTCCTTTGCCTATTACACGTCCTATTCGGAGGACGAGTGGTCGCGCATCTGGTTCATCGTCGTCGACCCGGAGCCGGACGGCGCCTTCAGAAGCACTTTTGAACAGAGCCTCAGCTTTACAAAATAACAACGATTCCGCCAATATATAAGTGAAGCGCCCAACTCTTTTGAGCAGGGTGCTTTTTTAGGATTTCAGCGTGGAAAAATATCATGTGAAAGATGTTATTATTACTTGACAATATCACGGTATACCGATATAATAAAGGCAGAGAGAAGGTGTTGAATATGACGCTGCCGGAGCTGATGCGGCAAAAGAATATGAGCATATATAAGCTCTCCAAAAACAGTCAGGTACCGTATACCACCCTGAACGATATCGCCAGCGGCAAAACGCGCTTGCAAAAATGCAGCGCGGAAACGGTGTACCGTTTGTCGCGGGCGCTCGGCGTTTCCATGGAAGCGCTGCTGGAACCGTGTATGGAGCAGCGCTGTTCTTTCGAACTGTTCAAGAGCAACGTCTGTCACCGGCTGAAAGCGCTGGGCGATATCCCCTTTATTGCTGAAACGCTGGAGCGCGACGACATTACCGCTTATTACAAAAAAAAGTGGTACCCGGAATGCCTGTACTTGCTGGCCATGCTCGATTACGTCAGCCGGGAGAATAACGTGCCCCTCTGTCGGGAATACAACAATCTGAGAAAAATGAGGCTCAGCAGCACACTGTTCCCTGCAGGCGTACTGACAGCCGCAACCGTTACCAGAAATGAAAGGATCAAGAAACAAGCAGAACAGGAAGCGATCCCCGAATTCTTGCGGTTTAATATCATAGAAAGCGATGTAAGAAATGTCAACTGAGAACAATACTGTTTTTACAAGGGAAAACCTTGACCTGTACCTGAAAGAGCTTGCCAAGGAATACCGGAAGCTCAGCGGCAAATCGACGCCCGCGGAGATCATCCTGATCGGCGGCGCAGCTATTCTGGAACGTTACGGCTTCCGGGATATGACCACGGACGTAGACGCGATCATCCGGGCGGCGTCTTCCATGAAGGAAGCAGCGAACCGTGTGCGGGACAGATTCGATCTGCCCGTCGGCTGGCTGAACGCGGATTTTATGCAAACGGATTCGTTTACGCCGAAGCTCATTGAACACGCCGTCTATTACAAAACCTATTCCAATGTGCTGAACATCCGGATCGTCGCGGCAGAGTACCTGATCGCCATGAAGCTGAAAGCCGGACGGAAATACAAGAACGATCTTTCGGATATCATCGGTATTTTGGCGGAACATGAAAAGCGGGGAGAACCGATCGGCATGGAACGAATCGAAACAGCGGTTATACAGCTTTACGGCCGCTGGGAAAACATCCCTTCTGACAGCGCCGCCTTTATCCGCGACGCGATGCATAACGG
>JAFTEL010000060.1 GCA_017453685.1 Clostridia bacterium | reverse complement strand
GCTTGTGAATCCATGGTTTTGCTGAAAAATGAGGACAGCATCCTGCCGCTTGACAAGAGCAAGAAGATCGCCGTCATCGGTTCGATGGCGAAGCAGCCGCGCTATCAGGGCGCAGGCAGCTCGCAGATCAACCCCACCAGGATCGACAACGCCTATGACAGCCTGCAGGAGCTCGGCTATGAGCTGACCTATGCCAAGGGTTACGACGACAACGGTATCGAAGCCGTTCTGATCGATCAGGCGAAGGTCGCCGCCGCCAAGGCGGACGTTGTGCTCGCCTTCATCGGGCTGACTCCCGAATATGAATCCGAAGGGTATGACCGCGCCCACATGAAGCTGCCCGAGACCCACAATCGTCTGGTCAAGGCGCTGGCGGAAGTCAACCCGAACCTTGTGGTCGTGCTGGCGGGCGGCGCGCCCGTTGAAATGCCGTGGATCGATTCCGTTAAAGGCGTTCTGCACACCATCCTCAGCGGTCAGGCGGGCGGCAGCGCGGCGGCGCGTATTCTGGCGGGCAAGGTGAACCCGAGCGGCAAGCTCGCCGAGACCTATCCCCTTTCGCTGGAAGATAACCCGTCCTACCGTAATTTCCCGGGCAATCGCGTCACGGTCGAATACAGAGAGGGCATCTTCATCGGTTATCGCTATTATGACACCGCCGACAAGCCCGTGCTGTTCCCCTTCGGCTTTGGACTTTCCTACACGCAGTTTGAATACGGCAAGCTGAAACTGAGCAAAAAGAAGATCACCGACGCAGATGAATTGACCGTTACGTTCACGGTCAAAAACACCGGCGGCGTTGACGGCGCGGAGATCGCGCAGCTTTACGTTAAGGATGAAAAATCGACGATCTTCCGTCCGGAAAAGGAACTGAAGGGCTTCCAAAAAGTGTTCCTGAAAGCGGGCGAAGAAACCGAGATCACGCTCACGCTCGATAAACGCTCCTTCGCGTTCTACAACACCGCCATTCACGATTGGTGCGTGGAGAGCGGCAGCTTTGAGATTCTCATCGGCGCGTCCAGCCGCGACATTCGCCTGAGCGCGAAGGTCAAGGTCGATTCCACCCGGCCCGACGCCGTGATCCCCGATTTCAAGGAATCCGCTCCCGCCTACTATGCGGCGGATATCAACGGCATCACCGACAGCCAGTTTGAAGCCGTGCTCGGCACGCCGATCCCCTCCTCCGTGCGGGACAGCGACGCTCCGATCACCTTTGAAAGCTCGCTGGAGGACGCGGCGGATACCGCGTTCGGCAAGAAAGTGCTCGATCTGATCATCGGCGTGGTCAACGTCGCGTTCAAGAACGACAAGAACCGCGATATGATCATCCGCACGATGGTCGAACTGCCCATCCGCAACATGGTCTCCATGAGCCTCGGCGTGTTCAGCGAAGAGATGGCGAACGGTCTGATCGATATGATGAACGGCGGCAAAAAGACCGAGGGCTTCAAAAAGATCCTCAAGGGCATCCCCCACGCCGTGCTGAATATCAAAGACCTGCTGCAGTCCATTTAAGCAAAAACAACCAAAATGCAGCCGAAAAAGGCGGAAACTTCGGCTTTTTGGGGCTTGAAGTATGACGCGAAATAGATTATATTGTATATGTATAAATCGGATAATCCGAAAGGAGATATGACTATGCAAAAGTTCACCAATAACGCAAGCGTGAATGAGTGGATCGAAGACAAGATCAACCTCGTGAAGCCCGACAACATCGTGCTGATCGACGGCTCCAAGGAGCAGATCGAAGCCCTGAGAGCAGAAGCCTGCTCCACCGGCGAAATGATCAAGCTCAATCAGGATCTTCTGCCCGACTGCTACCTGCACCGCACCGCCGTCAACGACGTGGCCCGCGTGGAAGGCAGAACCTTCATCTGCGCCCCCACCAAAGAGCTTGCCGGTCCGACCAACAACTGGATGGATCCCGACGAAGCCTACAAAATGCTTTATGACATCGCCCGTGATTCCTATAAGGGCAGAACGATGTATATCATCCCCTATTCCATGGGTCCCGTCGGTTCCCGCTTCTCCAAGATCGGCTTTGAATTGACCGACAGCATCTATGTTGTGCTGAACATGTGCATTATGACCAGAGTCGGTCTCAAGGTCATCGAAGCCCTCGGCGACAGCAACGACTGGGTCAGAGGTCTGCACTGCAAGTGCGCCATCGACGAAGAAAAGCGCTACATCTGCCAGTTCCCGCAGGATAATACCATCATCTCCGTCAACTCCGGTTACGGCGGCAACGTGCTGCTCGGTAAAAAGTGCTTCGCGCTGCGCATCGCCTCCTATCAGGGCTGGAAAGAGGGCTGGCAGGCTGAGCATATGCTCATCCTCGGCGTGGAAAAGCCCACCGGCGAAGTCGAATATATCTGCGCCGCCTTCCCGTCCGCCTGCGGCAAGACCAACCTCGCCATGCTCATCCCGCCCAAGGCCTATCAGGAAAAGGGCTACAAGGTCTGGTGCGTGGGCGACGATATCAGCTGGATCCGCAAGGGTGAAGACGGCAGACTGTACGCCATCAACCCCGAAAACGGCTTCTTCGGCGTCGCTCCCGGCACGAACGAAAAATCCAACCCCAACGCTTTGGCAGCCACCAGAAAGGGCACCATCTTCACCAATGTGGCGCTGAACCTCGACAACAACACCGTTTGGTGGGAAGGCCTCGACAAGAATCCGCCTGCCAACGCCATGGAATGGACGGGCAAGCCCTGGAACGGCCAGACGAGCGACCAGAAGGGCGCGCATCCCAACAGCCGTTTCACCGCTCCCGCCGAGAACTGCCCCTGCATCAGCAGCGAATTTGAGAATCCGCAGGGCGTGCCGATCTCCGCTTTCGTGTTCGGCGGCCGCCGCGCCAAGCTCGCTCCCCTCGTCTATCAGTCCCGCGATTGGAACCACGGCGTGTTCGTCGGCTCTATCATGGCTTCCGAAACCACGGCTGCCGCTTCCGGTGCGGTCGGCGTTGTGCGCCGCGACCCGATGGCAATGCTCCCCTTCTGCGGCTACAATATGGGCGATTACTGGCAGCACTGGATCGACATCGGCAAGACGCTCGATCCCGACAAGGCTCCCAAGATCTTCAACGTCAACTGGTTCCGCAAGGATGACGACGGCAACTTCATGTGGCCGGGCTTCGGCGACAACCTTCGCGTGCTCGAATGGATCCTTGACCGCTGCGACGGCAAGGTAGACGCGGACGAAGTGCCGATCGGTTACGTTCCCAAGGCGGAAGACATCAACCGCGAAGGCATTGAGGACGAAGTTTCCCTCGATTCCCTCAAAGCGATGCTCGAAGTCGACAAGGGTCTGTGGAAGACCGAAGCCGAAGGCATTGCCGAGTTCTACGCCAAGTTCGGCGACAAACTGCCGAAGGTGCTTGCCGACGAGCTGGCGACCCTGAACGAAAACCTGAAATAATTGAAACAAAAAGAGTATGGGCAGCAGATCAATCGGTCTGCTGCCCAATCTTTTTATCCTTAATAGAGTTCGTCGAGTATTTCGATCACGTGCGCAACGGTGCCGTTTGTATTCGGGCGAACGATGCGGTCAGCCGCCTGCTTTGCCATTTCGCTGCCGTTTTCAGGCGCAAACCCGATGGCGGCGGCGCGGAGCATATGCACGTCGTTCTCGCCGTCCCCCACCGCGTAGCAATCCTTGCGGTCGATGCCGAGCGCGTCCGCCAGCGCGAACAGTCCTGTGCCCTTGTCGACGCCCTGCTGCAGCATTTCGACATAGGAGCCGGTCGTCGGCAGGTATTTCACCCACGGGAACCGCTCGGTCAGATATTGCTGGATCAGGAGCGATTCTTCCGAGGAGAAGAACATGACCTTCGCCCACGGCGGATCGGCTTCTTCCGGCGTTTCGATCACCTTGACCGGCATTTGCAGCACTTGAAAATGCTCCTGTGAGGTCGGCGAATCGTGCAGGATATAGCCGCCCTCATGCGGGAAAAACTCCACGGAGGTGCTGGGAAAAGCCTCTCTCACCGCTTTGATGACCGGGATGATCTCCGTGCCGAGCGGGCGCTCAAACACGATTCTTTCCGCCGCGTAATCATACGCCATGGCGCCGTTGGCCAACAGCACGGGCGCGTTGATATAGCTGCTGTCAAAAGCGTGGAACCCGTGCTGCGTGCGGCCGGTGCTGACCGTAAAACGCCCGCCGTTTTTGATAAAGTAGTCGATCGCCTGCCGCACCTCGGGCGTGATCTCGCCGTTTTCGTCGTACAGCGTGCCGTCGTAATCGCTTGCAAGGAGAACCTTGCTGAATTTCATGTCGTTACCTCATTCTTTCACGATCGGGAGGATCGCAAAGCGGAATTTCAAGCCCTCCTGCACGCTGAAGCGGTATTTCTCCAGCGTATCCTGTCCGCAACTTGCCGTGCCGGCGCCGCGCATAAAGCCGTCAATGCTGATCACGGTGGTATCCTCATCGTGCAGGTCTTCCTGATGCTTGGCTTCGTCGAGAAGCTGCTGAGTGTAATGGTGGGCGCTGAAGGAGAAATTGCCCTTGCTGTTGCAGAACAGGAAGCCGTCGCCGTCTTCATCGGTGATCTTCATCCATCTGGTCTCGCCGTGGTTGCCGTTATCCTGCGGGCGGATGTAGGGTTCGTTCATGGCGTCGACCGTCGTGGTGTAAACGCCGAGACGCGACTGCGCCTTGAAGTCCGGCAGGTTTTCAAGCTCGCCGAGTCCGTAGTATTCTATGTTTTCAAAGCTGTGCGGCATTTCGATCATCAGACCGAAGCGCGGCAGATCGTCTTCAATAAAGAATTTCGTCGGCTTGATGCTCGCCTTGATCTTGACGCAGCCGTTGCCCTTGACGGTGTATTCCAGACGGGATTTGAACAGCTTTTTGTTGCCGACGCAGACAAAGTGTTCAATATCGATTTCCACTTCGTTGTAGTCGAGGCTGTATTCGATATCCTCTAACTTGCAGTAGTACTTGTCATAGCCGTTGTCTTTCCATTTCTTTGCCATGTGGCCGTTGTCGTTGTCGGTCACGGCGCGGTAGATGTTGGGCAGAACGGTCATTTCGTTCTTGCGGTTCTGGTTGAGCAT
>JAFTEL010000059.1 GCA_017453685.1 Clostridia bacterium | reverse complement strand
GTGTTTTCCACGGAACCGCCGCTCAAGCCGCTGTTTCAGCCGCAGGACGCAGGCGGCAGACGCGCGACGCCGGGCAGCGTTCCCTTTGTGCCGCCGGTCGCCGGCATGATCGCCGCGTCGGAAGCTGTCAAGTACCTTGTCAACAAGGAGTAAACACATGGAACCAAAACGCAAACGCATGAGCGCCACGAGAAGGATCGTCCTGCTGTTTTTGGGCACGATCCTCATCGGCACGCTGCTGCTGTGTCTGCCCATTTCGGCAAAGAGCAGAGAGTGGACGCCGTTTTTCCACAGCCTGTTTACCGCCACGAGCGCCACCTGCGTGACCGGTCTGACCGTGTTCGACACCTGCACGCACTGGTCGCTGTTCGGGCAGATCGTCATTCTCATTCTGATCCAGTGCGGCGGGCTGGGCGTGATGACCACCATCACCATGTTCGCCGTTTTCGCCAAGCGGCGCATCAGCCTGTATGAGCGCAAGCTCCTCATGCAGTCGGAGGGCACGATGCGTACCGGCGGCGTGATCAAGCTGCTCAAGCGCGTTGTAGCGGGTACCTTCCTCTTTGAGGGCTGCGGCGCGATTCTGCTCGCGTTCCGCTTTTGCGCCGACCCCCGCATCGGGTTCTGGCGCGGGCTCTTTTACGCCGTGTTCCACGCGGTCTCCGCGTTCTGCAACGCCGGTTTTGATTTGATGGGGCGGCTCAGCCCGGGTTCCTCGCTGACGCTGTTCGCAAGCGACGTGCTGGTCAATCTGACCATTTCGGTGCTGATCATCATCGGCGGCATCGGCTTTTTCGTGTGGGACGACATCCTTCAGAAAAAGTTGAAATTCAAGACCTACACCCTGCAGAGCAAGCTCGTTCTCACCGTTTCCGCCGCGCTCATTCTGTTCGGCTGGGTGTTCTTCTTCCTGTTTGAGCAGGACAGCAGCCTGGCGGGTCTGGGCCTGGGGCAGAAGCTGCTCACTTCGCTGTTTCAGTCCATCACCGCCCGCACCGCCGGTTTCTTCACGACCGATCTGAGCAAGCTGTCGGTTCCCGGCAATCTGCTGATGACGGCGCTGATGTTCGTCGGCGGCAGCCCGGGCTCCACGGCGGGCGGCGTCAAAACCACCACCGTTGCCGTTTTGCTCATGCAGCTGGTCGCCTCCTCCCGCGGCAACAAAAACCCGACCGTATTCAAGCGCTGCATCGACGATGAGACCGTCAAGCGGGCCGCTTCCATCGGCGCGATCTACGTTTTATTAGACTTGTTCGGCACCATGTTCATTTCCGCGGTCGATCATTTTCCGCTGCAGGATATCCTGTTTGAAACCGTCTCCGCCGCCGGTACGGTCGGTCTTTCCACCGGCATCACTTCGCAGTTTTCCGCCGCCTCGCAGCTCGTGCTCATTCTGCTGATGTTCAGCGGCAGGGTCGGCGGTCTGACCATGATGGTGACCTTCGCCGAAAAGAAAAAGAACATCCCGCTCAAACGACCGAATGAAAAAATCTTAATCGGATAAAAAAAGAACGGAGCCTCGCGGTTCCGTTCTTTTCATTATCATAAAATCAGAGCGTTTTCAGATATGCCAGGGAACTTTTCGCGTCGGCGGCAAAATCCTTGTAGCGCCCTTCAAGCGAGATGCGCTTTTCCGCGTAGCCGATGGCGCGGAGCATGGCGAAGAAATCGCTGTAATCCTCGCCGTCGTCCGCCTGCGGCACAAGGCGGTCGTTCTTCACGCTGGCGATGTGGACGTGCTTGACGAAGCTGCCGTATTCTTTCAGGAGCTCCAGCGGCTCGTTCTCGCTGCGGAAATGGAACAGGTCGATCAGCAGCTGAATTTCGGGCTTGTTGACCGCTTTGCAGATTTCAAAAGCGATTTTTGAATTGTAAACCATATTACATTCCTGGGTGCGCAGCGGCTCGATCACGCAGATCAGCCCATGCTTTTTCATCCACGGCGCGATATGCTCGGCGCAGGCAAAATTGAGCTGTTCGTAAGCTTTCTCCTTCGGGAAACCATCCGGACAGCGCCGCGCGCCGCCGCTGCCGAACACGACGATCTTGCCGCCGAGCGACGCGAAATACTCGCCGCCGCGGTCGACAAATTCATCGATCCGACCGTAATCGACATTGGGACCGACCAGCGGGATCTCGTTGGGGAACATGCCGTTCGCCGTTTCACAGGGCATGTCGATCTCACGGATCAACTCCAGATATTGTTGAATGTTCTCTTTGCTGTCCGCAGCAAGGGTGCGGAACGTCGGCTCGCAATAGTCCGCGCCCGCCTGTTTGCCTTCCAACTGACGCTGCCTGTCCTGATAGGACATACAGATCCCGAATCTCATATCAGACATAAGACACCTCTACACATCAAATGTTTTGAGTATTATAAATCAAAACAAGTGAAGTTGCAACCGTTTGTACGAAAAACAGGTCTGACAATTCCAAGCCCGCCAATTTGTTCATTTTGCCCATTGACGCACAGCATATATTTGATATAATGATTTTCCGACGCATAAATCCACAATATCTTGTGGTGAAAGGAAAACACACATCATGAAAATATTCGGTCTGCAAAAGCTCTCTCTTCTGGATTTCCCGGGCAAAATGGCTTGCACGGTGTTCACCGGCGGGTGCAATCTGCGCTGCCCGTTCTGCCACAACGCCTCGCTGGTCACGGGGCTGAGCGACGTGGAGCCGATCGAAGAAAGCGAAGTCTTTGACCTGCTCCGAAAACGCCGCGGCATTTTAGAGGGCGTCGCCATCACGGGCGGCGAACCGCTGCTGCAGCCGGATATTGAGGACTTTATCCGCCGCGTGCGGGCGCAGGGCTGCGCCGTGAAGCTGGACACGAACGGTTGTTATCCGGACAGGCTCGGCCGCATTCTGGCTGAAAAACTGGTCGATTACGTGGCGATGGATATTAAAAACGCGCCGGACGCCTACGCGAAAACCGTCGGCGTCGAAGGCTTCGACCTTTCCCCTGTTCAAAAAAGCGTCGAGCTGCTGATGAACGGCGGCGTCGATTATGAATTTCGCACCACGGTCGTGAAAGAGCTGCACAGCGCGGCTGATTTTGAAAAGATCGGGCAGTGGCTCAAGGGCGCCAAACGGCTGTATCTGCAGTCGTTCAAGGATTCGGGCGATCTGATCGGCAGCGGGCTTTCCGCCTGTACGTCCAAGGAGCTCGAACAGTTCCGCCAAATCCTCCTGCCCTATATTCCCGACACTTTTTTGCGTGGTGTCGATTAAAAAAATTCTGTATATTGTGTAGTTTGCCGCTTGACACACCACAATATATTGTGCTACAATAACGAACGGTCTCGACGAGAAACAAGATTGTTAAAGATAAAGGAGTAACGGCCATGTATCAGGTAATCAAGCGTGACGGGCAGATCGCGGAATTCGATATTTCCAAGATCAGCGCCGCCATCAAAAAGGCTTTTGAAGCCAACGACAAGCAGTATAACGACAACATCATTGATCTGCTCGCTCTGCGGGTGACCGCTGATTTCGAGCCGAAGATCAAGGACGGCAAGGTCAGCGTGGAAGACGTGCAGGACAGCGTGGAATCCATCCTGATCCAGTCCGGCTATGCCGACATCGCGAAGTCTTACATCCTTTATCGGAAACAGCGCGAGAAGATCCGCAACATGAAGTCCACCATTCTTGACTACAAAGAACTGGTGAACAGCTATGTGCAGGTCACCGACTGGCGCGTCAAAGAGAATTCGACCGTCACCTACTCCGTCGGCGGCCTGATCCTGAGCAACTCCGGCGCGATCACCGCCAACTACTGGCTCAGCGAAATCTATGACGAAGAAATCGCGAACGCGCACCGCAACGCCGATCTGCACCTGCACGACCTGTCCATGCTCACCGGCTACTGCGCCGGCTGGTCGCTCAAGCAGCTCATTCAGGAGGGTCT
>JAFTEL010000058.1 GCA_017453685.1 Clostridia bacterium | reverse complement strand
GTATGTGATCCTGATCCAGATCAAGAGCAGCAAAAAGGTGCAGGAGCTGGACGTCGCCGATAAGGTGACCGTTCAGCTGGTCAAGACCGATCCGACCCTTCGCCCGAAGGACAGCATCGTGAAAAAGGCCGACAAAATGAACCTGTTCCAGGCGATGGATATCGGCGTGGTCTGGCTGGAGCTCGCGCTCAAAAAAGCATAAGGAATCAAAAGCAGGCGAGGCTGAGGCTTTTCCTGCTTTTTGCTTGATTGACAAGGATTAACAATTGTGATACATTGGTTTTACACTTCATCGGCTGCGCTGCATTCGGTGGAGTGAATATAGCAAGAGAGAAAGGAAACAGTCATGAAAAAAGTTTTAGCGCTCGTTCTTGCCCTTGTTCTCGCGCTGTCCATGGTCGTTGTTTTCTCCGCCTGCGGCAAAAAGACCGAGGGTTCGGAAGAAACGACGGCAGCGGTCGATGAAACGACTGCCGCGGAAGAGGAAACCACAATCGACAATGAAACCACAGCCGCGGAGGAGACTACGGTCGAAGCGGCGGAAGACGAGACCACGGTCGCTGATTCCGACGCGCCTCAGGCGGGCAAAACGGTCAAGCTCGGCACCGTGAGCGTGACTATTCCCGAAGGCTGGAGCGTGGAGGACTACACCGAAGGCGAAGAGCTTGAGATCGCGCCCCCCGACGCGTTCATTGAATCCGTTACCGTCAAACTGAGCAAGGTTTACGGCGGCGACCACGCCAAAGAGTGGGCGGACGCCATTAACGGCAACTACGGCGGCAACTGCGTGATCGACAACGTCACGATCGGCGGCAAAGATTTCTACCGCGTCAAGGCGAAGGAC
Source organism: Clostridia bacterium (assembly GCA_017453685.1). Lineage (GTDB taxonomy): Bacteria > Bacillota > Clostridia > Oscillospirales > Acutalibacteraceae > UBA8612. The sequence goes on along the minus strand of JAFTEL010000058.1, from coordinate 38,295 downwards.
GATCAGAACATCTGCTTCACGGATATTGACGACAGCACTTATCTGAAGGTGTCCGTGATGAATATGCCCTGGGCTGACGCCGAAGTCGTTCTCAACGCCATCACGATCGGCTGATCACAATAATCCGGACAAACCAAAAGCTGACCTCGCTTCCAAACGGGGTCAGCTTATTTCGTTATGACGATCCATTATTCGGCTGCGAACGCATCCCGAACCGCGTAATAGGACAGTTTCGGTTCGCCATTCAGGTCGACTAAGCCCCAGCGCGTTTCAACGGGGCAGTCCACCTGACCGCAGACGTAGCAGTAATCCGAGTCGTTCCACATGTAGATGAACGCGCCGCACAGGAATTTCAGCTTTTTGAGTTTCGGGATCAGGTCGCGGTAAAACTTCGCCTGTCCCTCCGGTGTATGCGGGTAGCCGTAGAGATAGTAGCTTTCGTTGAGTTCCTGATAAATATGGTTCGCGTATTCGCCGTTGAAGATCAGGTCGCCCTTTTCTTTGTCGGTCAGGTCGCCGTAGTGTTCTTCGATCTCTTCTCTCAGCCGCGGCGGCAGATTTCCGATAAAGGTGTTGATATCCTTCCGCGCGGCTTTTTCGCTGTCAAAGCCGTAAGAGTGCAGAATCTCCTGCTTTTCGCTTTTGCTTTTCGGCGCGCCGCCGCTCATGCTGCCGAATTCCGCCAGAATGAGCGGCTTTTTTGTCCAGCGTCTTACCGCTCTCAGCGCGGCGACGTATTGATCGATGCTTTTCGTGATCGGATCAAAGCTGCCCAAATACAGGTCGACCCCGACAAAATCAACCACATCGTCGTATGCTTTCATCAGCGGGGGCAGCTTGATAAACCCCAAACCGCCCAAATTGTAGCCGATGACGATATCTCCCCGGCGCGGGTACATTTCTTCCAAAACGGCGCCGATGAAAGCGGCGGATTCCTCCACCGTGAACGGCAGCGTGAAGCGGTCGACGCCCTGTTCGTTTGCCACCTGGATCGCGCCGACAAAGCCCTGCAGGTCTTCAATCAGAAACCGCGCGGCTTTGCGGATGATCGCCTCGCCCTCAGGCGTGCGGAAATCAATGCCCCACGCCAAAAAATCCTCTGGATTCGGGAAGATGGCGTAAATCTTGATGCCATTGTCCAGATACGGCTGCATCATTTCTTTCCAGTAGGGATAAAACCAGTTCACATTGCCGTTCGCATCGAGCGGCACGAACAGATCCTCGCGGATCCAGCCGATGTTTGCGCCCTTGATCGCGTCGCAGTCTTCGCCCGGGTGGCAGAGACCGGCCATGAAGCCGCCGGCCTTCTGCATGACCTCTTTCACGTTTTTGTCGCGGTAAGCGGTCGGGTCAAGCGCAAAGAAACTGACAAGAGGCGTGATCACCACAAGGATAACGGCGAGGACCCGGAATAAAACGTTCATGATGAGCAACACACCTGCTTTCTGCCTTATTTCTATCTTTAAGTTGTTTATACTATGAAAAGCGGCCGTCTGTCAACCGCTTTTGAACAGTCCGTTCGTTTTTTGTGTGCGCGCTTTTTTGATGAAATCGGTTCGCTGTGGTTGAAAACAAAAAACAAATATGTTATAATACAACAGTTATAACTTCCAAAACGAAGGAATGGTGAATTTATGTCAGGACATAACAAATGGAGCACGATCAAGCGCAAGAAGGAGAAGACCGACGGCCAGCGCGCCAAGGTGTTCACCAAAATGGGCCGTGAGATCGCGGTCGCCGTGCGTCAGGGCGGGCCCGACCCGTCCTCCAACTCCAAACTGAAGGATATCATCGCCAAGGCGAAGGCCGCCAACGTGCCGAACGACAACATTGAGCGCATCATCAAAAAGGCGAGCGGCGAGCAGGGCGGCGCCGATTACGAAGAGATCGTCTACGAGGGCTACGGCCCCTGCGGCATCGCCGTGATCGTCGAGACGCTGACCGACAACCGCAACCGCACCGCGGGCGACGTGCGCCATTATTTCGACAAATACGGCGGCAATATGGGTCAGACCGGCTGCGTTTCGTTCATGTTCAACCGTCAGGGCGTCATCCTCATTGAGAGCGAAGGCGTTGACGAAGAAACGCTCATGGACGCGGCGCTGGAAGCCGGCGCGGTCGATTTCATCACCGAGGATGAAAACGTGTTCGATATCCGCACCGAGCCCAACGATCTGGGCGCCGTGCGCGACGTGCTCGAAGCGCAGGGTTACAAGTATGTGGTCGCCGAGGTGCAGTATATCCCCACGACCTACACGGCGCTGACCGATGAGGACGCGATCAAGAACATGAACAAGATGCTGGAAATGTTCGAGGATAACGACGACGTGCAGGAAGTCTGGCACAACTGGGAAAACCCCGACGACGAATAAGCCTTCTATGCGCGAAGTTGATATTTACGATTTTGACCACACCGTGTTTTCGCTCGACAGCGGGTCGCTGTTCTACCTCTATTGTCTGGTGCATAACCCGTGGATCATCGTTTTGATGCCGTTCCAGCTCATCACGGGGCTGTTCTATGTGCTGCATTTCTATGATCTGACCAGAGAAAAGTCCTTTTTCTTCCAGTATATCCGCCTCATCAATTTGAAAAAGAATGTGAAGGGCTTTTGGGATCGGCACGAAAAGGATATTTTCCCGTGGTTCAAGACCGAAAAACGGGAGCGTCCGGCGGTCATCATCAGCGCCAGCCCCGAATTTCTGCTGCGTGAGATCTGCGACCGGCTCGGGGTCGAACACCTCATCGCCACCCGCCACGATCCCAAAACCGCCGTTTTGATCGGCCGCAACTGCAAGATTGAGGAAAAGGTGCGGCGCTTTCAGGAACAATTCGGCGATTGCCGCGTGGTCTGCGTGTATTCCGACGATCTGAAAAACGACCGTCCGATCTATTCGTTTGGGGAGCGGTGCTTCCTCGTCCTCAAAAACGGCGAGCGCAAAGAATTCCGCTTCGACGAAGTATATAAATAAGATTCATTGTTTAAGCCGCCGGTTTCCGGCGGCTTTTTTATAGGCTCCAGGCTTCCCCTCTGAGGGGAAGCTGTCGAGGAGCAAAGCGACGAGACTGATGAGGTGGAGACGCTGCTATTCTATGTCATCACCGACTGCCAACTGATAATAACGCTTCCACCTCATCCGCTTCACTTCGTTCAGCACCTTCCCCTCCGAGGGGAAGGCTTTTGCAAACCTCCCCAAATTCCTGTTGCAAATACGCCTCCTGTATGTTATCATCAACTTGCGACACAATTATATATTCGTCTTTTCGGTTTCTTAAGTGTGCATTTTTATCTCTCGGTAAAAATGCAGGCTTCGTTTTCGCATACTTGGGAAACCGATGACGAAATTGTGTCGCAGCAATTGAAGCTATGTATTTTTCGTGCGTAGCTTCGGCTGCGCACTTTTTTATTTGGGGGATAAGAAAATGAAGAAAGCGTTATCACTGTTTTTAAGCCTCGTTTTGATTGTCGGAATTATACCTGCTGCGCAGTTGGATTTTCGGGCAAATGCCGCAATTATCTCTTGTATTGATTATTTTGCTGAGGGCGATTATTCCAGCAATCAGGGGCAGTATGTCGCTAATATCGCAAAAGCACAATTGGGAAAAGATGAGAGCGATTTACCTTATTCTTATGATTGGTGTTCATACTTTGCAACGGATTGTGCATGGAAAGCAGGTGTCGCATCCAGCGTCGTTCCAAGAAGAGGGTATGCACACGATTTAGTTGAATTCTTTATGACAGATTCAGATAGCAAAGTGTATTTTAGACAAGATAGCAACTATTTTAACGGTTCATTTTTATATAAAGATCATGAACCACAGCCCGGTGATATAATAGGGGTGTGTAATGACGGAAACTATAATAGTATTACCAATAATAATATCGATGGGAATTATTCCAAAAGATACTGTGTTGACCATATTGGTCTTGTTTGGAAAGTTGATCGCGAAAATGGGTGGATTTACACAATTGAAGGAAATACCAGTGATGCAGTAAACTCATATCGTTACAGATGGAATAATTCTGACAATAATGGGTTAAAGGAATGGAGTTCAACGACATATATTCAATATGTTTGTCACCCAAACTATCAAGGCTCGACCACTCATGTTCACTCCTACGAGCGCGGTTATGAAGGGGTACACCCTCACCGTGTATATATGAGGTGCAACTGCGGAGATTGGTATTATACAGGAGAGAATGCAGCAGTAATGCAAGGCGGGCATTATGAAGCGGCTCATCCGCACCGTTGTTATGAAAAATGCTCTCTGTGCGATTACTGGAGTTACACCGGCGAAACTACTACCATGCCGGGCTGCATAGAGTGCAGCAGACCGAACAAGGCTTCGTTTATCGGCCTTCAATCTTCCTATGAGGAAGGGGAGAACGTGACCTTTAACTGGTCGGCAACAACCAACACGACACACTATAATTTGGTGATTGAAAGAGAAAACGACGATGGTTCTTATAGAACTATTTACAGAAAGAATTATGCTGTGTCCGGAGAAAGCGTTTCGTTTGGAGAAGGATATTACAGGGCTTCTGTTCAATCCTATAATTCACAATGCTGGGAAGAGGATGGTTCTGACTGGGTACACATAATATCTGATTATTCTAATTTCCAAGTGAATAAACCGGTTTATTCGCCGGTGATTACGCCGATTTCCGATGATATTGTAATTAACGAAAGCACGCACTTCATTTACGGTCTGCCTGTCGGCGTGGCACAGGGGTGCGTTGCGGTAACCGACGGTACGGCATCATATGAATACCCGACCGCCAAGCAAGCGATGGGTACCGGCACGGTAGTGAATATCTACAATAACGATAATGATTTGGTGGACAGTTATACCATCGTGGTGTTCGGTGACGTCGACGGCGACAGTTGGTACGATGGCAACGATGCTTATTTTGTAAATCTGGTCACCAATGGTATGATTAGCCCAGATGCACTAACCGACGCGCAGCGCATGGCTGCTGATTGCAACCATGACGGTGTTATTGACACGGTTGACACTGGTATTTTGGAACAGGCAGGGTTGCTGCTGAACGATATCGACCAAACTGCGCCGATAGAAGAGCTGCAAACCGACAGCGTTTACCTCGAATACTGCGGTTTGATTGACCAAAGTATTGAACCCATAGAACCCGATCAGCCGACACAAGCCGAAGAAACGCCCGCAGCAAAAACCGTTTTGGGCTGGCTCAAGGCGCTGTTCACCGTTGTGTTGAATTGGCTGCTGCGCATATTTTAAAGATTAAATCATCAGGGACAGCATAGATGCTGTCCGCATGGCGTCGCCCTCTCCAAAAGGCTTTCAAAACAGCAACCGACCGAAAAGTGTTACAAAAAGGTTAAACCTTTGCTTTGTCGAAAAAAAGTTGAGAAAAAGGCTTGCATTTTCCAAAAAAGTTGTTAGAATATGGTTTAGCACTTGAACCTGTCGAGTGCTAAAATTTGAAAACTTATAGTTAGGAGGAGTTATATATGACGATCAGACCGCTTGCAGACCGTGTTGTGGTCAAGCCGGCAGAGGTGGAGGAAACCACCAAGAGCGGCATCATTCTTGCTGCTTCCGCGCAGGAAAAGCCCCAGTTCGCTGAGGTCGTCGCGGTTGGCCCCGGCGGCGAAATCGACGGCAACAAGGTCGAAATGTACGTCAAAGTCGGCGAAAAGGTCATTGTCGGCAAATATGCCGGCACTGAGGTGAAGCTCAACAAAGAAGAGTACACCATCGTTCGCCAGAGCGATATTCTCGCAGTGATCGAATAAGGGAGGAAATGAATCATGGCAAAACAGATTATTTACGGCGAAGACGCCCGCAAGGCGCTTCAGGCCGGTATCGACAAGCTCGCCGATACCGTTAAAATCACCCTCGGCCCCAAGGGCCGCAACGTTGTGCTCGACAAGAAATACGGCGCGCCGCTCATCACCAACGACGGCGTGACCATCGCCAAGGAAGTCGAACTGGAAGACCCGTTTGAAAACATGGGCGCGCAGCTCGTCAAGGAAGTCGCCACCAAGACCAACGACGTCGCGGGCGACGGCACCACCACCGCGACCCTGCTGGCGCAGGCGCTGGTGAAGGAAGGCCTCAAGAACGTGGCCGCTGGTGCGAATCCCATGGTCGTCAAGCTCGGCATCAAAAAGGCTGTGGAAGCCGCGACCGAGGCGGTCAAAGCCAATTCCAAGCCTGTGACCAGCTCCGCGGATATTGAAATGGTCGCCACCATTTCTTCCGCCGACCCCGAGATCGGCAAGATCGTTGCCGACGCTATGGAAAAAGTCACCGCCGACGGCGTGATCACCGTGGAAGAAAGCAAGACCGCGCTGACCGATTCCGACATCGTCGAAGGCATGCAGTTTGACCGCGGCTACATTTCGCCCTATATGGTCACCGACACCGACAAGATGGAAGCCGTCATCGACGACGCTTACATCCTGATCACCGATAAGAAGATTTCCAACATTCAGGAAATTCTTCCGCTGCTTGAACAAATCCTCAACGCGGGCAAAAAGCTCGTCATCGTCGCCGAAGATATCGAAGGCGAAGCCCTTTCCACCATCCTCGTCAACAAGCTGCGCGGCACCTTTACCTGTGTCGGCGTCAAAGCCCCCGGCTTCGGCGATCGCCGCAAGGAAATGCTCCGCGACATCGCCATCCTCACCGGCGGCGAAGTCATCACCGAAGAACTCGGTCTGGAACTGAAAGACACTCAGATCACCCAGCTCGGTCGTGCCCGTCAGGTGAAGATCTCCAAGGAGAACACCATCATTGTCGATGGCGCAGGCGATAAGGAAGAGATCAAATCCCGCGTCGCTCAGATTCGCGCGCAGATCGCGACCACCACCTCCGATTTCGACCGCGAGAAGCTGCAGGAACGCCTTGCCAAGCTCGCGGGTGGCGTGGCCGTCATCCGTGTCGGCGCCGCGACCGAGACCGAAATGAAGGAAAAGAAGCTCCGCATTGAAGACGCGCTTGCCGCGACCAAGGCAGCCGTGGAAGAAGGCTGCGTCGCGGGCGGCGGTGTTGCCCTGATCAACGCCATCCCCGAGGTCGAAAAACTGCTTGACTGCGACGACGCCGACATCAAGACCGGCGTCAGGATCGTTCTCAAAGCCCTTGAAGCGCCGGTTCGCCAGATTGCTGCGAACGCCGGTCTGGAAGGCTCCGTGATCGTCAACGATATCCGTTCCAGCGGCAAGATCGGCTACGGCTTCGATTTCGCGAAGGAAGAATATGTGGATATGGCAGCCGCCGGTATCCTTGATCCGACGAAGGTCACGCGCTCCGCACTGCAGAACGCCGCTTCCGTTGCCTCCATGGTGCTTACCACCGAATCGCTGGTCACCGACAAGCCCGACCCGCAGGCGGACGCCGCACAGGCAGCTGCGATGGCAGCCGCGCAGGGCGGCGGCATGTATTGATCCGCAATCATTAATAAACCAGAAGCCGGCAGATCGAACGGTCCGCCGGCTCCTTTTTTATCTTCTCAAAAAAATCGCCCGCCGAAGATTTGCTCCGACGGGCTGTTTGCGTTCGCTCGATTTAGTTCGCGGCTGTCGTCGTTTCCGTGACGCTCGCGTAGTAGGTGGTTTTCAATTCGGTGTAGATCTTGGCGTTCAGATTCTTGAGCGTGGCGTTCTTTTCGCCGTTTGCCACCGCGTACTTGTCGGATTCATAAGCCGCCTTCAGCGTATCGTCCACTTCGGTATCGGCCAGCGTGTTGGCGATGGTGATCTTCCAGTAGGGCTTGTTGTAAGCCTTTTCAAAATACATGACGTGATAGCCGTATTCGGTCTCAACGATGCCGAGGTCGCCCTCTTTGCGGTTCTCGTCCAGCGCCCACTCTTCAAAGGGCTTCACGTACTGACCCTTGCCGACGTACTGATACAGGCCGCCGTTCTGGTTGGAGCCGGTGTCGGCGCTTTCTTCCGCGCAGATATCCAGGAAGGTTTCGAGCTTGTCGCTGCTTTCGTTGATCTTCTTCAGCGCTGCTTCGGCGGAAGCCTTTTTCTCTTCCTTATCCTTGGCGGCGTCTTCCGCGGATTCGTCGAACTGATAGAGGATGTGGCGAACGTCGACTACGCCGGTGTCGTCCTTATACTGAGCCTTGACCAGGAACAGCAGGTAATAGGTGCCGTTTTCGTCGATCAGCTTCTTGTCGCCCGCCTTAGTGGTGTCGGCGAACAGCCAGTTGGTGACGCTTTCGGGCATGCCGCTCAGGGTGTCTTTGCGCGCGTGTGTGGTGAGGGTGGCGCTGTCCTCTTTGAAATCGGTTTTTTCCTTCTGCGCGGCGGAGGCGTATTCGGCAGCGAGCGCTTTGAAGGAAGCTTCATCGGTGATCTTGCCGTACATTTCGTTGGCCTTTTTCTTGGCTTCGTCGGCAGCCTTAGTCTGAGCGGCCTGCGTCTCTTCGGCAGTCGCGTCCTCGCCGAGGTCAGCGCTCTCCGCAGCAACCGTGAAGACTCGGAAATCGACGCTGTTGTAAGCGGCGGGGTCTTTCTTGTATTCTTCGTTGAGCTTATCTTCGGAATAGCCGTCGCCGGTCTTTTCGATCAGGTTGGTATAATAGGAGTTGGCGAGCGTTTCACGTTCCACGACCTTTTTGAACATCGATTCGCTCATGCCCTTGCCGTAGTTGCTGCGAAGATATTTGCCCAGGGAAACGACCTGGCCGTTGTTCTGATCGGCGCTGTCTTTGATGTTCTGACGCAGGTTGTCCAGCATTTCTTTTGCTTCGGCGGTCTCTTTCGCCGTGGCTTTGTAGCCGGCTTCCTTGGCCATATCCGCCAGCACGATGGTGCGGCGCATGTTCTGCAGCGCGATATACTCAAAATACTGCTTCCAGGTCGGGGTGGTGCCGTCTTCAAGTTTGTAGTCGTCGCCGACGTATTCCTGTTCCTCGGGCAGCTTGCTGGAATCGTAACCGGTATACATCGCGCCGTAGCCCTGACCGTAGTAGTTGTCATACTGCTGGGACATATTGAAGTAATAGTAATGCGTGGATTTGTAATAATACTCGTATTCGACGGCGGAATAGCTCTTGCCGTCAACGGTCTTGATGGATTTGAAACGCTCGAAAACGCCGAGGTTGATGCAGGCAACAACGACGATTGCCAAAGCTGCGGCGATGCACACGGCAATGGTGATGATGTTCTTGGTTCTCTGATTCATGCCGGAACCGGCGGTGTTCAGGCGGTGGGATTTTTTGCTGTTCTGTTTTGCGCTCTTGGCCAGTCTCGCCTTGCGCTCTTCACGGTAGTCCTGCGCCGTTTTTTTGGTAGCCATTCGATCAATCCTTTTCGATAATGATGTTATTGTAGCCGAAACTAACACGCCTATTATAAACTACTTCTCAATAAGATACAAGCAAAATACGAAATTTTTTGTTTTAACCCGAATAATGTTCATGATTTGCGCACATTTTCGTCAAAAAAAGTCCGGCTGCGTTTAACACAGCCGGACAGGGGGTTCGGGTTTATTTGTCTTTGACGGATTCGCTGACCGCTTTGGCAAGCCCCGCGATGCCTTGAATTTCGGACGGAATGATGATCTTGGTCGCCTGACCGTCGGCCGCTTTTTCAAACGCGTCGAGGCTGCGGATGGTGAGGAACCCTTCGCTGGGCTTGGATTCGTTGATGAGCTGGATGGCCTTGGCTCTCGCTTCTTCCACCTTCAGGATGGCTTCCGCTTCACCTTCGGATTCGCGAATTTTGGCTTCCTTCACGGCTTCCGCGTGAAGAATGGCGGATTGCTTGTCGGCTTCGGCGGCGAGAATCTTGGAGCGCTTCTGACCTTCGGCGACGAGAACCTGGCTCTCCTTTTCACCTTCGGCGCGCAGGATCGCTTCACGGCGCTGGCGTTCCGCTTTCATTTGCTTCTCCATCGCGTCCTGAATCTCTTTCGGCGGGAGAATGTTTTTCAGTTCCACGCGGTTGACCTTGATGCCCCAGGCGTCGGTCGCCTCGTCGAGGATGCCGCGGATCTTGGCGTTGATGGTGTCGCGCGAGGTGAGCGTATGGTCAAGTTCCAGTTCGCCGATGATGTTGCGCAGCGTGGTGGCGGAAAGGTTCTCGATCGCGGAAAGGGGACGCTCCACGCCGTAGGTATAGAGCTTCGGGTCGGTGATCTGGTAGAACACGACCGTGTCGATCTGCATGGTGACGTTATCCTTGGTGATAACCGGCTGCGGCGGGAAATCCACGACCTGCTCTTTCAGCGATACCATCTTGGAAATGCGGTCAATGAACGGGATTTTGACGTGCAGACCGGTCTGCCAGGTCTCTTTGTAGGTGCCGAGACGCTCGATGACGTAGGCCTTGGACTGCGGGACGATCTTGATGTTGACAACGACCAGTAAAACGATCAGTACGGGAAGGGCGATTAATACATATTGCATACAGATACCTCCTATTCTGCTTCCTGCTCCTGTTTTGCCACAATGAGCTTGGCTCCGTCAATGCGTTTGACGGTTACGGTTTCATTTTCTTCGATGGTGACGGCTTCGTCTTCGCTTCGCGCCGTCCAGACCGCGCCTTTCACGCGCACCTCGCCGCTTGCCTGCAGGTTGTCGATGCGCTTGGTGACGACGCCGGTTTGCCCGATGAATCGATCCGCGTTGGTGGGGGAGAACTTGGCCGCGGTTATCTTTTTCACCAGTGGTCTCGTCAGAATCAGCGCCAGAACCGAAACAACGGCAAACAGGGCAATCTGCAGCCAGACAGGGGCTTTGCAGAGGGCCGCAATCAAGCCTGCCAATGCACCGCCGGCAAACCAAATTGTGACGAGCTGAACGGTCGCCGCCTCCAGAATGGCGAACGCGATGAGAGCGGCTAACCAGACATAGACCACATGATCACCTCCTTTGACTCCATCCTAACACAAGGGGAAGAAGAGTGCAAGGAAATTTTCATGGAATTTCGCCTATGATGTGCCGCAAAATCATTTGACCGCTATCTGTTGTGGAATTGCAGGCGATTGATACTGGGAGTGGTAGAGGATAAATTGTAAATTAATCGTGAACACACACGAAAAATCAGCGCTAAAACAGGTTCCGGACAGAGAACGAAATGTGACTTTTCAGTTCCTCTAATTTGACGATGGTCTCCGCGCAGGCTTTGCGGTATTCCTCCTGTTTCAGATAGGGCAGAACCTTGACCGAACTGTTCAGACTTTCAAAGTGGTTATGCCCTAAAAATACCGAAAACGCCGTTTGACGTGCTTCCCATGCTTCGACCAGATGCGCGGAAAGCGATTCTTCGTCCAGCGCCTGTTCGGCGAGCGCGATCAGTTCGTTTGTCTGCCGCCGCAGCAGCAGGGAGGAACCGACGGCGCAGGTCAGAACGAGCAGGAGGAGAATCACTGCGGCAACGGCTCGGTTCATGCGTTTTCCTCCTTTTCCAACAGGTTGCCGAAGCCGTTTGCCCCGTAAGTCAGCAGCATGACCTGCTTCGGCTTGAGATGATTCTCTCTTAAATAGGTAGCTAAGTCTGCCTGCTTCAGCCCGATGTCCGTCATCGTTTTTTGCAAAATGACGCCGTCGCAGATGATCAGGTGCTCCAAGTCACCTTTTTCCTTTTTCACGGGCACCTGACCCTGACACAGCGGCTGGTTGTCGTCTTCGAGCAAAACGCTGATCGTGCCGTTGGTCTCCACGATGGCGTATTTGACCGTCGACAAGTCAAACACGTCCTTCTGCCGCAGCGCCGAAAGCAGGTCCTGCGCCGTCATGCGCAGCTCTTTCATCTTTTTGAAGTCGGGCTTCCCGCTGCGCACCACGATCGCCGGATGCCCTTCAAAGATTTCCCGGCATTTGGCGTTGTGCAGGGTCAGCATCGACGTGAAGATCGACAGGCTGACCAGTAACAGCACCGAAGCGATGGACGTGATGAGCGGGATATCCGTGTCCTGCAGCGGAATGGCGGCGACTTCGGAGAGCAGGATGGTCACCACCAGCTCGGTGGGCTGCATTTCGCCGATCTGCCGCTTGCCCATGAGCCGCATGGCAAGCACGACTGTCACGTATAGGATCACGGCGCGGCACAGTGTCGTAATCAAAAAACCACTCCTTTTTCCGATATTTCTTGACCAAACCCTCTTATGAATGGTATTATGAACAAAATTCGGGTGATTATCGGGGGAGACCATGAAAAAGGATTGGCTCGGCTTTGACATCGGCGGCACGAAATGCGCTGTTGTACTCGGAAAAAGCGAGGACGGCGGACGCTGCCTCATTCAAGATAAGATTCGCTTTGAAACGCTGCCGGAACGCGGCTGGCAGGCAGTGACAGAACAGCTTTTCACCGCCGCCGAGGCTCTTTTGGCGCGAAACGGTCTGACCGGCGCGGACGTGGCCGCCTGCGGCGTCAGCTGCGGCGGACCGCTCGACAGCAAGGCGGGCGTGATCCTGTCGCCGCCGAATCTGCCCGACTGGGATCACGTGGAGCTCGTGCGCCTGACGGAAGAAAGGCTCGGCATTCCGACGCGCCTGCAGAACGACGCGAACGCCTGCGCCTTGGCGGAATGGCGGTTCGGCGCGGGGCAGGGCAGCGACAACATGGTGTTCCTCACCTTCGGCACGGGGATGGGCGCGGGTCTGATCCTCAACGGCCGCCTTTATACCGGCGCCAATGATTATGCCGGCGAAGTCGGGCACGTCCGTCTGAGCGATGATGGTCCCGTCGGTTACGGCAAGGTGGGTTCATTTGAAGGCTTCTGCAGCGGCGGCGGTATTGCAAGGCTTTCTAAACAAACTGTATTATCGCAATTAAAAAAAGGCGTCGTTCCCTCCTTCTGCAAAAGTGTAGCGGAGCTGGACGGTGTGACAGCCAGATCGGTGGCGCTCGCCGCCGAGCAGGGGGACGAAACCGCCATACGGATTTATCAGTTCTGCGGCGAATATCTCGGCAGAGGGCTGGCGATCCTGATCGATATTCTCAATCCGGACGTTATCGTCATTGGCAGCATTTTCGCCCGTTCTTCGGCTCTGCTGCTGGAAAAGATGAACGAAGCCATCCGCCGCGAAGCGCTTGACGGCGCAGCGCGGGTCTGCCGCATCGTACCCGCGGCGCTCGGCGAATCCCTCGGCGATTACGCCGCGCTCGGCGTGGCGATGATGACGGAATAAAGGACAGGGAGGAAAGAAAAATGGCAACTCCGAACGAGATCTTTGAGCGTTTGTTTGAACAATATCCGGCGCTGAACGTGTGCCGTAAAGAAATATACAGCGCGTTTATTCGCCTACGTGAGTGCTATGCCAACTGCGGCAAGGTGCTGGCCTGCGGCAACGGCGGCAGCGCGGCGGACGCCGACCACATCGTGGGCGAACTGATGAAGGGCTTTCTGCTCCGCCGCCCCGTGTCGGGGGAGGCGTTCAACCACGACCGCGACATCCTCTCGCACCTGCAGGGCGGGCTCCCCGCGATCTCGCTCAACGCCCACGCCGCCTTGCTTTCGGCGTTTGCCAACGATGAGGAGTTCGACTACGCCTATGCGCAGCAGGCCTACGCCTACGGCTGCCAGGGCGACGTGCTCATCGCGCTGAGCACCTCCGGCAATTCGGCGAGCGTGGTCAACGCCGTGCGCGCCGCGGGCGCCAAACAGTTGACGACCATCGGCATCACCGGGGAGGAGCGCAGCCTGCTTTCCGACAAATGCACCGTCTGCATCCGTTTACCCGCGCGCGAGACCTATCAAGTGCAGGAACTGACGCTGCCGGTCTACCATTGCCTTTGCGCCATGCTTGAAGCCGAGTTCTTCACCGAATAACGCATGTCATAACCCGTATCCTCCCGTCATATCCATTGGAGTGACGGGAGGTTTTTTATGAAGAATCTGGTAGAAGAACGGGCGGTCGAGCTCGGTCGGTATATCGTGGCGAACAACGCCACCGTGCGCGCGGCGGCGAAGCAGTACGGCGTGAGCAAATCAACGGTTCACACCGACGTTTCCCGCAGGCTCGCCTCCTTTGATCCGCTGTTGTGCGAACAGGTGCGCGCCGTGCTGGATCAAAACAAGGCCCAGCGGCACATTCGCGGGGGTCAGGCGACCAAAAGAAAATATCACGCCGCCGAAAACGTCGGATAAAATCCGCATTTTTTTGCGTTACACCTTGAAGTTTTCCGAAAAATCTTTTATAATAAGTCTGTCTTTGGTTCAAAGCAAAGGATGTGATACGCATGAATTCCAAATATTCGGTTTCGCTCGAAAAGATCATCAAAGAGCAGTCCTTTCAGGTGCTTTACGCACCCTGCGACCCCAAAGAGATCTACGTTTCCATGCAGGAGGTCAACCGTCCAGGGCTGATCCTTTCCGGCTATAACGACTATTTCGACTCCGGCCGCATCCAGTTTCTGGGGCTGGCGGAAGTCAATTATATCAACGGTTTTTCGCCGGAGGAACGGCAGGCGCGGCTTGACAACTACCTGTCCCGCCGTCCGGTGGCGTGTATCATCACCCGAAATCTGGCGTGCCCCGAGGGCTTTCTGGAGCTGGCTCAAAAATACCATGTGCCGGTGCTGACCACCAAGGATTCCACCTCCGCGTGCATGTCCGCCATCATTTCCTTTCTCGGCGTTGAGCTTGCGCCCCGCCTCACGCGGCACGGCGTTCTCGTTGAGGTCTACGGCGAAGGCGTGCTGATCCTCGGCGACAGCGGCGTGGGCAAGAGCGAGACCGCGCTGGAACTCATCAAACGCGGTCACCGCCTCATCGCGGACGACGCCGTGGAGATCCGCAAGGTCTCTTCCCGCACGCTCGTCGGCTCCGCCCCCGATAATATCCGCCACTTCATCGAAGTGCGCGGCGTCGGCATCATCAACGCCCGCCGCATTTTCGGCATGGGCGCCGTCAAGCTGACCGAAAAGATCGATATGGTCGTGGAGCTCGAACAGTGGGATAAAGAGAAGGTCTATGACCGGCTCGGGCTGGAAAACAACCACACCACCATCCTCGGCATCGAAGTGCCGATGACGGTCGTGCCGGTCAAGCCCGGGCGGAACCTGTCCATCATCATCGAAGCCGCCGCCATGAACAACCGTCAGGAAAAGCTCGGCTACAACGCGGCGCGTGAACTGCTGCACAGTCTGGGCATGGATGAGGATATCGCCCCGAAAAAAGAAGAGATTGAGGTTTGGCATAACTTCTGATTTCGCTTCAAAAAATAGAATTTCAAAATGGAGGACATAGAAATGTATCGAGTAGGCGTAGATCTGGGCGGCACGAATATTGCCGTCGGCGTTGTGGATGAAAACTACAATATTGTCGGCAGAGGCAAGCTCAAAACCAACCTGCCCCGACCGGCGCAGGCGATCTTTGACGATATCGCCGCGGCGGTCAAGATGGCGGTGGAGGACGCCGGCATCACCATGGAGCAGGTCGATTCCATCGGCATCGGCACGCCCGGTTCCGTCAACAAGGCGACCGGCATGATCGACTTTGCCAACAACCTTGATTTCAACCACGTTCCCGCCAGGGATATGCTCATCAAAAGCCTCGGCTGCGACAAGGTCTATATTGATAACGACGCCAACTGCGCCGCGCTCGGCGAAGCGCTGGCAGGCGCGGGCAAGGGCAGGGACAGCTTTGTCGCCATCACCCTCGGCACGGGCGTCGGCAGCGGCATCGTCATCGACGGCAAGCTCGTCAACGGCGTGAACTACGCCGCGGGCGAAATGGGTCACATGGTCATCGTGGTCGACGGCGAGCAGTGCAACTGCGGCCGCCGCGGCTGCTGGGAGCGCTACGCTTCCGCCACGGCGCTCATCGCCCAGACCAAGGACGCCATGGTGCAGAATCAGGACAGCATCATGTGGAAGCTTGTGGATGACAATATCGACAAGGTCAACGGCAGAACGGCGTTTGACGCCATGCGTCAGGGCGACGAGGCCGGCAAAAAGGTCGTGGCGCGCTACATCTATTACGTTTCGGTGGGCATCATCAACATCATCAACGCCCTGCAGCCGGAGATCATCTGCATCAGCGGCGGCATCAGCCACGAAAAAGATACGCTCCTTCAGCCGATCCGCACCCATATCAAGCGCGAGCGTTACAGCATCTATTCCGAAAAGCAGACCGAGATCTGCTGCGCGGTGCTCGGCAATGACGCCGGCATCATCGGCGCGGCTCTGCTGGATAAATAAGCATAAAACCGACCATAATCTTCTGTGCGCAGTCGTGCGGCAAGTCTGCCGCACGGCTGCCTGCTGATTAAAAGAATGAGAGGAACCGCATGAAGATCGCCGAAGAATTGAGACAAGCCGGCTGTCCGGTCAGAGAAAACGCGCCGATGAAGGAGTATACGACGTTCCGCGTCGGCGGCTGCGCCGACGTTTTGGTGCTGCCCGAGACCGAAGAGCAGCTGATCGCGGCCTACCGCCTTTGCGTGGAGCGGGGGATCGAGCCGTTCATTATGGGCAACGGCTCGAATCTGCTGGTATCGGACGACGGGCTGGACGGCGTGGTGCTCCGCATCGGTCCGAACTGTTCTCATATCGAATCGCTCAGCGAAACGGATATCCTCTGCACCGCCGGCACCAAGCTGTCCGACCTGTGTCTGTTCGCGCTGGAACATTCGCTCACGGGGCTGGAATTTGCCTACGGTATCCCCGGCAGCGTGGGCGGCGCGGCGTTCATGAACGGCGGCGCCTACGGCGGCGAAATGAAAGACGTTTTGCTCTGGTGCCGTCATCTGGATCAACAGGGGAACGTCGGCACGCTTTCGGGTGAAGACCTGAAACTCTCCTACCGCCACAGCGTCTATGCCGAAAACGGCTTCCTGATCACCGCCATCGCGGTGCGACTGCAAAAGGGCAATCAGGAAACCATTCATGCAGCCATGCGTGAATTGCTGCAGCGCCGCGTCGATAAGCAGCCGCTCGATCTGCCGAGCGCGGGCAGCTACTTCAAGCGTCCCGTCGGCAACTTTGCCGGCGCGCTGATCGAGCAGTGCGGGCTGAAAGGCTTTCGTGTGGGCGGCGCCGAAGTGAGCGAAAAACACGCCGGCTTCATCGTCAACCGCGGCGGCGCGACGACCGACGATATCCTGCGGCTGGAAGACGCCGTGCGGCAGACGGTGCTGGAAAAAACCGGCGTCTGCCTGGAACGAGAGGTTCAATATATCGGACGGAGATAAGACTATGTCCTTTACAACCGATGTGAAAGAAGAGCTCTGCGCCGTGACCGACGCGAAGCCGTGTTGTCATCATGCGATGAATTACGGGCTGCTGCTGTTCGGCAGCTCGTTTCAGTCGAGCGCCGTTTCGATCTCGACCGAACACGAAGGCACCGCGCAGCTGTACGCCAAAGCAATCGGCGAGATCGTCGGGCAGCCGCCCGCGGTCAAACGCTCGGAAGCGGGAAAATTCTCGGTCAGCGTTGACGAGGCGGCGGATCGCAAAAAGGTTCTGGCGCATTTCGGCTTTTCCGAAAACGCCGTTTCGCAGCGCATCAACCGCGCCAATTTGGCGGAGGACTGCTGCAGCGCGGGCTTCGTGCGCGGTGTGTTTCTGGCGTGCGCGGCGATGACCGCGCCGGAAAAAAGCTATCAGCTGGAATTTGTGACGCCCTATCTGCATCTGGGCGACGATCTGCTGAACCTGCTGCAGGACTTAGAGGTCGTGCCGAAGATGGTCAAGCGCCGCTCAAACTACGTCGTTTACTTAAAAAACAGTGAAGCGATCGAGGACGTGCTCATGAAGCTCGGCGCGCAGAAAAGCGCGCTGGATATCATGCAGGTCAAGATCGAGAAGGATATCCGCAACCGCGCGAACCGCCACGTGAATTTTGAGACCGCCAACATCGACCGCGCCGTGGCGGCGGCGATGGTGCAGGTGGAAGCCATCCGCAAGCTCAAACGCGAAAACCGCTTCGACGGCTTGCCGGAGGAATTGAAAGAGCTGGCGATTCTGCGCGAGGAAAACCCCGAAAGCAGTCTGCGTGAACTGGGCAATATGCTTTCGGTCAGCCTGAGCCGCTCCGGCGTGTGCCACCGGCTGAACAAGATCGTTGAATTCGCCGAAAACGAATAATACCGAACGAAGGAGACGGGGTCATGGGCTTCACCCATCTGCATCTGCACAGTGAATACAGCCTGCTTGACGGCGCGTGCCGCATCAAGCCGCTCGTGGCTGCTGCCAAGGCGCTGGGGCAGACGAGCCTTGCCGTGACCGACCACGGCGCCATGTTCGGCATCATCGAATTTTATAAGGAAGCCAAGGCGCAGGGGATCAAGCCGATCATCGGATGCGAGGTCTATGTGGCGGCGCGTTCCCGCTTTGACAAAGTCCACGGCGTTGACAGCGAGCGGTATCATCTGGTGCTGCTCGCCGAAAACGAGCAGGGCTACCGCAACCTCATCAAGATCGTGTCCGACGCGTGGACGCAGGGCTTTTATTCCAAGCCCCGCGTCGACAAGGAACTTCTGGCGGCGCACCACGAGGGCATCATCGCGCTGTCCGCCTGTCTGGCGGGCGAGATTCCGCGCGCGCTGTCGGCGGGCGATTATGATGAAGCCAAACGCGTCGCTTTGCAGTATCAGGACATTTTCGGTCAAGGCAATTTCTTCATCGAACTGCAAAACCACGGCATCGGCGAAGAACTGCGCATTTTGCCGCTGCTCAAACGCTTATCCATGGACACGGGCATTGAGCTCGTCGCCACGAACGATACGCATTACATACAGAAGGAAGACGCGAAGATCCAGCAAATTCTGCTGTGCATCCAGACCAACCACGTGCTGGGCGAGGAGAACGCGCTGGCTTTTGAGGGCGAGGAATATTACCTCAAGAGCGAGGAAGAGATGCGCGCGCTGTTTGCCGACGTGCCGCAGGCGATCGACAACACGCAGAAAATCGCCGAACGGTGTCAGGTCGAGATCGAATTCGGCAACACCAAGCTGCCCAATTTCGACGTGCCGAACGGGCAGGATCATTTTGAATATTTTGCCGCTCTTTGTCGGGCGGGTCTGACCAAACGCTACGGTGACGATGTGCCCGCCGAATACAGAGAACGGCTTGAATACGAGCTTGACGTCATCCGCCGCATGGGCTATACGGATTACTTTCTGATCGTCCATGACTTTGTGGATTACGCCAAACGAAACGGTATCCCCGTCGGCCCCGGCAGAGGCTCCGGCGCGGGCAGTATCGCCGCGTACTGCATCGGCATCACGGGCATCGATCCCATGAAATACAACCTCCTGTTTGAGCGGTTCTTGAACCCCGAGCGGGTGAGTATGCCCGATTTTGACATCGATTTCTGCTATGAGCGCCGCCATGAGGTGATCGACTACGTCATCGCCAAATACGGCGCGGATCACGTTTCGCAAATCGTCACCTTCGGCACGCTGGCCGCCAAGGCGGCGGTGCGCGACGTTGGGCGCGTGATGGGGCTGCCTTACGCCACGGTGGACGCCGTGGCGAAGCTGATCCCGTTTGAACTGAATATCACACTGGAAAAAGCGCTCCACCGTTCGCCCGATCTGCTGGCGCGTTATAACGCCGACGTAACGGTGCATGAGCTGATCGACAACGCCATGAAGATCGAGGGCATGCCGCGCCACGCTTCCAAGCACGCCGCGGGCGTGGTCATCACGCGCGACCCCGTCAAAGAATACGTGCCGCTGGCGCTGAGCGACGATTTCGTGGTGGCGCAGTATACCATGACCGCGCTGGAAGAACTGGGCCTGCTCAAAATGGACTTTTTGGGCTTGAAGACGCTCACCGTGATCGACGACGCGCAAAAGGCGGTGCGCGAAACCAAACCCGATTTTGATATCGAGACCGTTCCGCTGGACGATGCGGCGACCTATCAGCAGTTTGCCGCCGGTCAGACCTACGGCATTTTCCAGTTTGAATCCGCCGGGATGCGCAGTGTGCTCATGCGCTTAAAGCCGCATGTGCTGGAAGATTTGATCGCCGTCATTTCTCTCTACCGCCCGGGTCCGATGGATTCCATTGATACCTACATCGAAAACCGCCGTCACCCCGAAAAAACCACCTATAAAACCGAAAAACTGCGTGATATTCTGTCCGTCACCCACGGGTGCCTGATCTATCAGGAACAGGTCATGCAGGTGTTCCGCGAGCTCGCCGGTTACTCCTATGGTCGAGCGGACGTCGTCCGCCGTGCCATGTCCAAAAAGAAGCAGAGCGTCATGGAACAGGAGCGCAAGACCTTCATCGCCGGGGCAGGGGAGCGGGGCGTCGATCCCGCCGTTGCCAACAGCATTTTCGACGATATGTCGTCCTTTGCCTCCTACGCGTTCAATAAATCCCACGCGGCGGCGTACTCGCTCGTGGCGTATCGCACCGCTTACCTCAAATGTCATTATCCCTGCGAATTCATGGCGGCGCTGCTCACGAGCGTGCTCGATCAGACCGCCAAGGTCTGCGGTTATATCGGCGAATGTGAGCGGCTGGGCATCCGCGTCGAAAAGCCGAACGTGAACAGCTCCTTCGCCGGCTTCACCGCGAAGAACGGCAAAATCCTGTTCGGGCTGCTCGCCATCAAAAACCTTGGACGCACGCTCATCAAAACCATTGTGGACGAGCGTGAGGAAAACGGCGCCTATACGTCGTTCTATTCCTTCTGCAAGCGCATTTACGGCAGCGGCTTCAACCGCCGCGCCGTCGAAAGCCTGATCTATTCCGGCGCGCTCGACTGCTTCTCGCTCAACCGCCGTCAGATGCTCGTCATGCTGCCTGCCATCATCGAGGAACTTGACGCCGAGCGCAGCAGCGGACTGGGCGGGCAGATGAACTTTTTCAGCCTGCTGGGCGAGGAAGAGCGGCAGGAACCGACGGTTCCGGATGTGGACGAGCTGCCGCAGGACGAACTGCTCCTGCGCGAAAAAGAGGTCGTCGGCTTCTATGTCAGCGGGCACCCCATGGCGCAGTACGCCGATCTGGCGCAGAAGCTGGGCTGCACGAAGCTGTTTGATCTGACCGATTCGGCGTCTCTGTCTGATAACGACGCGGTCAAGGTGCTGGGCGTCATCACCGGCGTCAAGAAAAAAATGACGAAGAAAAACGAAGAAATGGCGTTCTTGACGGTGGAGGATATGACGGGCAGCACAGAAGTGCTTCTGTTCCCGCGCACCGTGGCGGAAAACCGCGCGCTGCTGCAGCCGTCGAGCATCGTTCTCATCAGCGGGCGGCTGAGCCTTCGGGAGGATCGCGACCCGACCCTCGTGTGCGAACAGCTTGCCCCTTGCCCATCTGACGCGTCCGCCGAAGCGGAGCAGCCGAAAAAGAAGGCGGCGCGGGGACTGTTTTTGCGGGTGGACAGCGAAGGCTGCGCCGCGCAGAGAAAAGCGGAGACCCTGCTCGCGATTTTTGACGGGCGCACGCCCGTGCGCTATTATTGCCGCGACACGGAAAAATACTTGACGCGACCCGTCGGCGTCGACCCGAACGAACCGCTGCTGCGGGAGCTGAAGCGGGTGCTGGGCGACGAAAACGTTGTTCTGCAATAAGAAGCGGAAAAACGCTTGACAGATTTCGACAATTGTCGTAAGATGTTACCTTGTAACCTTTATATTAAAGTTATTTTAGGATTTTTCCATGTGAGGGAGAGAGAGTTATGAAAAAAATCGGTGTTTTGACCAGCGGCGGAGATTCCCCCGGTATGAACGCGGCTGTCCGCGCCGTCGTGCGCACGGCTTGCTATTTGGGCATGGAGGTCGTCGGCGTTCGCTACGGCTACAAGGGTCTGCTGGAAAACGACTACATAGAACTGAATATGCGCAACGTCTGCGATATCATCCATCGCGGCGGCACGAAGATCTATTCCGCCCGCTGCGTCGGTTTCCGCGAGATGGAAAACGTGCGCAAAGGCGTTCAGAACGCGAAAGAACACGGCATCGAAGGTCTCGTCGTCATCGGCGGCGACGGTTCGTTCCGCGGCGCGCGCGATCTGTCGAATGAAGGGCTGCCCACCATCGCCATGCCCGGCACGATCGACAACGACATCGTCTGCACCGATTACACCATCGGCTTCGACACCTGCCTGAACACCATCCAGGAGCTGGTCGACCGCCTGCGCGACACCATCGAGAGCCACAGCCGCTGCTCGGTCGTGGAGGTCATGGGCGCCAGAGCCGGTTATCTCACGCTCAATGCCGGCATCGCCGTGGGCGCGACCGCGATCCTCATCCCCGAAATCCCTTATGATATTGAAAAAGACGTGATCGGCAAGATCCTCCGCACCCGCGCGACCGGCAAGCACCACTTCATCATCATGATGGCGGAAGGCATCCGCTTCCGCGACGGTCTCACCGTTGATCAGCTCGCCAAGCGTATTCAGGACGAGACGGGCATCGAGACCCGCGCGACCGTGCTCGGTCACATGCAGCGCGGCGGTTCTCCCTCCGTGCGTGACCGCGTGAAGGCCAGCCAGATGGGCAACAAGGCGGTGCATCTGCTCTATGAGGGCTCCAGCAACCGCGTGGTCGTCTCCAAGGGCGAGGAGATCATCGATTACGATATCAACGAGGCGCTCGAAATGAAAAAGACCATCGACATGGATCTTTACAACTGCGCGATGGAAATCTCTCTTTAATTTAACATTGTTAAAAAGCGGGTGACAAAAGTCATCCGTTTTTTTGTTTGTTTTTCTTGCCTTTTTGCCGTCGTTATAGTAAAATAATTCTCGATTGGCGGTGTGAAGTTTGTATCGGGAAGAATTCATTCAATTACGAAAAAAAGCGATCGAAAAGCAGTTCGGCCGCATGAACGACAGGCAGCGCAGGGCGATCTTTCAGACGGAAGGTCCCGTTCTGGTTCTGGCGGGCGCGGGCAGCGGCAAGACGACTGTTCTGGTCAACCGCATCGCCAACCTCATCAAGTTCGGCTCGGCCTATCATTCCGACGCGGTGTACGGCACGGTCGAAAAGGAAGACATCGAAAACCTGCAGGCTTATCTTGACGGCGACGCGTTCGCATACGCGCCCATTGAGCCCCTCATGCGCGTCAACGCCCCCCGCCCGTGGGAAATATTGGCGATCACCTTCACCAACAAGGCGGCGCGGGAACTTAAGGAGCGGCTCGAAGCGTTCCTCGGCGCGGACGCGCAGGATATCTGGGCGGCTACCTTTCACGCGGCGTGCGCCAGAATTCTGCGGCGCGACGGCGCGCGCATCGGCTTTTCGAGCCATTTTACCATTTACGATACGGACGACTCCAAAAAAGCGATGAAGGAGTGCCAGCGCGCTCTGAACATCGACGACCGCCTGATCTCGCACAAGCTCGCTTTGCATGAGATCAGCAACGCCAAGGACTGTCTCATCACGCCCGAAGAATACGAGCAAAGCGCCGGAGCGGATTTTGCCAAGCAAAAGATCGCGCAGCTTTATCGGGCGTATCAGGACAGCCTGAAAAAAGCCGACGCGATGGATTTCGACGACATCATCGTCAACACGGTCTATTTATTGGAACAGAACCCCGATCTGCTGGAATACTACCAGCATCGGTTCAAGTATATCATGGTGGACGAGTATCAGGACACCAACCACGCGCAGTACCGTCTGGTCAGCCTCCTCGCGGCGGCGCATCAGAATCTTTGCGTCGTGGGCGACGACGATCAGAGCATCTACAAATTTCGCGGCGCCACCATTGAAAACATCCTCAGCTTTGAGTCCCAGTTCAAAAACGCCGTCGTGGTGCGGCTGGAACAGAACTACCGCTCCACGCAAAATATTCTTGACGCGGCGAACGCGGTCATCGCCCACAATACCCAGCGCAAGGGCAAAAACCTGTGGACCGATCACGGCGGCGGCGAGAAGATCGTGGTCAGCACGTCTTACGACGAACAGACCGAAGCGCGCTTTATTGCCGATACGGTGCTGAACGGCGTGGCGAAGGGCGGCCATTTCAACGATTACGCCGTGCTTTACCGCATGAACGCACAGTCCAACAGCGTTGAAAACGCGTTCGTCCGGCTCGGCGTGCCTTACGCGATCTTCGGCGGCCTGAAATTCTATGACCGCAAGGAGATCCGCGACGCGCTCGCTTATCTGACCGTTCTGAACAACCCGGCGGACGATATCCGTCTGCGCCGCATCATCAACGAGCCCAAGCGCGGCATCGGCGACACGACCGTGGAGCGCGCGGCGGATATTGCCAATCAGCTCGGCGTCAGCCTTTTTGACGTCATTAAAAGCGCGTCGGATTATCCCGCTTTGAGCCGTGCGGCGGGCAAGCTCACCGAGTTTGCCGCCATGATGGAGGACTGCATGGCGAAGGGGGAAGAGTGTTCCCTGCGTGAAATGTTCGATCACTGCATGAAGGTCAGCGGCTACGTGGATTCGCTTTCGCTCGACCCCGCCACCTTCGCCGACCGGCTGGCGAATATCAAGGAGCTTTCCGGCAATCTGGAGCGCTACACCGAAGAAAACGACGAAGCGACCCTGAGCGGCTTTCTGGAAGAAGTCGCTTTGATGACGGATATCGACAACCTCAACGAGCAGACTGACCGCGTGGTGATGATGACCATGCACGCCGCCAAGGGGCTGGAATTCAACACCGTGTTCCTCATCGGCATGGAGGAGGGCGTATTCCCGGGGATGCAGGCGGTCTATAACCCGTCTGAGATCGAAGAGGAGCGCCGTTTGGCTTACGTCGGCATCACGCGTGCGAAGCAGCAGCTGTTCTTGACCAAGGCGCGTTCCCGTTCGCTCTACGGCTCGACCACCTTCAACCGACCCTCCCGTTTTCTGGAGGAGATTCCCGATGAGCTGATCAAAGAAGTCGGTCTGTCTCAGCGGCCGAAACCCGCTGCGGGCGGCTATGTGCCGAAATCGGCGCCGTCTTATTCCGCGGCGAAAAAGCCCGCCGCCAAGCCGTTCGTTCCCAAACCGAGCGCGCCCGCCATGATCGATTTTTCGGCAGGCGATACCGTGGAACACGGCACCTTCGGCAGGGGCGTGGTGCTGTCGGTCAAAAAGATGGGGAACGACGCGCTGCTGGAGATCGCGTTCGAGACCACCGGTACCAAAAAACTCATGGCAAAATTCGCGAAGCTAAAAAAGGTTTAATCATACAGGAGATGTCAACGATGCTCAAACCAATTGCCCGCGGCGTTTATCCGACGATGATCACGCCGTATACGGCAGACAACAAAATCGACTACAACGCCGTGGAGCAGATTCTGAACTGGTACAGTGACCGCGGCTGCGCGGGCGTTTTCGCCATTTGTCAGTCCAGCGAAATCTTCTTTCTCTCGTTTGAGGAACGCTATGAGCTGCTCAAATTCGTGATGGAGCACGCCCCTGAAAATTTGACCGTCGTCGCCTCGGGTCACACGGCGGACGATCTTGACACGCAGCTTTACGAAGCGCAGCGGTTCATGGAACTGGGCGCTCAGGGCTACGTGTTCATCTCCAACCGCCTCGCCAAGCAGGACGAGAGCGACGACGTGTTCCTCAAAAACGTCGACCGCTTTCTGAAGGCGCTGCCCGATACCGCTTTCGGCGTTTACGAGTGCCCCTACCCGTATAAACGCCTCATGCAGCCCAAGACCCTCGGTAAACTCGCCCGCACGGGTCGGTTTTCGTTCCTGAAAGACACCTGCTGCGATCTGGAGCTGATCCGTCAAAAGCTGGACGCGGTGAAGGGCACGGGGCTGGAAATCTTCAACGCCAACGGCGCCCTGCTGCTGGAAAGCCTGAAGCTCGGCTGCGCCGGTTATTCGGGTGTGATGGCGAACTTCCATCCCGAACTCTACGCTTGGCTGTGCAGCAACTTTGAAACGCAGCCGGAAAAAGCGGAACTGGTCGGGGCGGTGCTCGGTTTCTTCTCCGTGGCGGAATGTCAGACTTACCCCATCAACGCCAAGTATTATATGGGTCTGGAGGGGCTGGAGCAGGGTTATACCTCCCGCGCCCGCAGTGTGGAAGAGTTCGGTCAAAGCCGTCAGGTGGAGATTCAGCAAATGAAGGTCGTCACCGATTACGTCAAGAAAACTCTCGGAGTAGAGTAAAAATAAAGGAGATCGTTGTTATGAAAGCCCGAATGAAACAAACGCTCTGTGTCCTCTTAGCGCTCGTTATCGCTTTTTCCGCTTCGGCAGTCTGCTTTGCCGCCGATAGCGGGTGCGACTGCGGCACCGCCCCCGTCGTGTTTGTGGACGGCATCGGCGGCTCGCTCTATCTGGAAAAGGAAGACGGTTCCAGAGAACAGGTATTCCCTCCCGATACCGACACCATCGTCAAGGCTGTGGTCAAGCTGCTGCCGGTTCTGCCGTTGCTGTTCTTCGGCCCCACGACCGGCGTCTTTGAGCGCTCGCTGACCAAGCTGGCGTGCGAACTGTTTGAAACGATCCGCTGCGACGAAAACGGCGATTCCGTTTACAACATCAAGCCCGGTTCCAGCAACGCCGTGAAGAAAGAGAATCATTATAAAGAGGACTATCGGTATTATTTCGCCTACGACTGGCGGCTGGATCCGCTGGAAAACGCGAAAAAGCTCGATTCCTACATCGATCAGGTTCGCAGCGGGACGGGTCACGACAAGGTCGTCCTTGAAAGCTACAGCGAAGGCGGCGAGGTCTGTCTGGCTTACGTCGGTCAGTTTGGCGGCGCGAAGATCGAAAAATACGTCACGCTTTGCTCCGCGTTTCAGGGCTTGACCGTGGTCGGTTCCATCTTCACCGGCAAGGTCAACGTGGACCCGAACCAGACCTATTATTTTCTCACCTCCTTCCTGCCCACTCTGATGGGGGAAAACAAAGCGCTTGACGGCGCTGTGAAATTCGCAAAATACTCGGGGCTGCTCAGCGGTCTTTGCTTTGTCATCAACCGCCTGATCAGAAATGATTTCGACAATTTCTATAACGATTTTGCGCTGCCCTATTTCGGTCAGATGCCCGGCATTGACGACTTTGTCACGCAGGAAGACTACGCCGCCGTGCGCGAGCGGTTATCCGACCCGAAGCACAAAAACCTGCTTGAACGAGTCGACCGTTATCATGAAATCCAGGCCAACGCGAAGCAGATTCTCAGCGAAGCGGTCGAGGGCGGCATGAACATCTGCATCGTGTCCAATTACGGCTGCTATGCCATGCCCTTCGTCGGCTACAATCCCTACCAGTCCGACGCGCTGATCGATTCTGCCAAATCCAGCGGTGGCGCGACCATGGCGCCCGTCGGCAAAACCCTCGGCCCCAATTACGTGCAAAGGATTGCGGACGGTCACAATCACGTTGCGCCGGACGGCTCGGCGGACGCGTCCACCTGCCTGTTCCCCGAGTACACTTGGCTGGTGGAGGGCTTCTGCCACTGGAACCGCCCCGATGAACTCATGAACTGGCTCATCCGCTACAACGGGCAGCCCACGGTGTTCACCGACGAGCGCTATCCGCAGTTCCTGATCGGTCACGATCAGAACATGACCGCTCCCATGAAATGAATCCTCCTTGTTTTCCCCGGTCGGTGCTTATGAGTAAGCGCCGCCCGGGGTTTATTTTTTTGTGCGACGCGAACTGACCGTTTTTTCGTTTGTTCCGTAATATGCTGAGCAAGGGGATGAGCATGAAGCAGGTCATTTACGTGGACGTTCTCGTTGCGCTGAATATGATGATCTCGTTTTTCCTGCTCGCCGCGGCGCGGCGGCTCGGCGGCGAACAGGTCAGAGTGTGGCGCATGGTGCTCGGCAGTTTGCTGGGCGGCGCGTCTTCGCTGACCATTTTTCTGCCGCAAAGCAGTCTGCCGCTGAGCTTTCTGCTGCGTGCCGTTTTGCTGCTGCCCGTTGTTTTCGCCGTGTTCGGATTCGGCTCTCTGCGGCGGTTCACGCGGCTCTGGCTGGTGACGGCAGGCGTGAGCTGTCTGTTCGCCGGCGCGCTGGTCGGCGCCTGGTTCCTGCTCAAGCCCAACGGGCTGGTGCTGCGCAACGGCGCGGTCTATTTTGAGATCGGCTTTTTGCCGCTGGTGCTCGGCTGCGGCGTGTTTTACGCGGCGGTTTGGCTGTTCCACCGCTTCTTTTCCAAACGGAAGCAGGAGCAGGCGGTGTGCGAGGTGCGGTTCGATCACGGCGGCAGGAGCTTCCTCTGTCGGGGGCTGGTGGATACCGGCAACACGCTCAAGGACCCGTTCACAGGGCAGGCGGTGCAGGTCATTTCCGAATCGCTGGCAAGGCGCGTCGTGCCGGAATATGATCCGCCGGCGGACGGCGAACTGCCGCGCGGCTTTCGCCTGATTCCCTGCGCCACGGCAAAAGGGGAGGGGCTGCTGCCCGCTTTCGACGTGACGGGCTTTTTGGCGAAGGATTCGCACGAAAGGGCGCGGCTGGAACGCGCCGTGCTGGCGGTCTCTTCCGCCGAGCGGTTCGAGCAGGGCTGCGAGGTTCTGGTAAACGCAGTCATTCCATTTGAATTCGGAAAAGGTGATGAAAATCATGAGCATCAGGCAAACCATCCGACAGCTTTTCAAAAGAATCGGAAGAAAAAACAAAGGACAGATCCATTACATCAACGGGCCGGACACCCTGCCGGCGCCGCTGAGCGCCAAACAGGAGAAGGAGCTGATGGAGCGCATCGCTGAGGGCGACGAGCGGGCGCGGGAACCGCTGATCGTTCATAATCTGCGGCTGGTCGTCTACATCGCGCGCAAGTTTGAGAACAGCGGCGTCGGCATTGAAGACCTGATCTCCATCGGTACCATCGGGCTGATCAAAGCCGTCAACACCTTTCGCCCCGACAAAAAGATCAAGCTCGCCACCTACGCTTCCCGCTGCATCGAAAACGAAATTCTCATGCATATGCGCAAGATCGCCAATATCCGCACGGAGGTCTCCATCGACGAGCCGCTGAACGTGGATTGGGACGGCAACGATCTGCTGCTCTCCGACGTGCTGGGGAGCGAAGGCGACGAGGTGAACGTGGATCTGGAGCGGCAGGACGAAACGGATCTGCTGCTGCGCATCGTCGACCGGCTGGATGAGCGTGAGCACCGTATCATGTGCCTGCGCTTCGGTCTGGGCGGCGGTCGGGAATACACCCAGAAAGAGGTAGCCGACCTGCTCGGCATCTCGCAAAGCTATATTTCAAGGCTGGAAAAGAGGATCCTCTGTCAGATTCGGCGGGAGATGGAACAGGCGATGCTTTAATTTACACAATATATTAGATTTTTCTTGATATTTACCACAGAATCGTGTATAATCGAACGGACGAGTTCTTTCGTCCGTTCGATTCTTATATCGGTGGTGAACGGCGTGAAAACAGCGGCTGTAATTGCCGAACTGAACCCGCTGCACACGGGGCACGAATACTTGCTGGAACAGCTGCGCGAAAGCGGCGCGGAACGTGTCGTTCTCATCATGAGCGGCAACTTTGTCCAGCGCGGCGACTACGCTGTTTTCGACAAGTTTGACCGTGCCGCGGCGGCCGTGGAATGCGGCGCCGATCTGGTGGTTGAGCTGCCGCTGCCGTGGGCGATGGCGGGGGCGCAGACCTTTGCCAAAGGCGGCGCGGCGCTGGCTCGTGCGCTGGGCGGGATCGATACGCTCGCTTTCGGCTGCGAATGCGGCGACGCTGAAGCGCTCACACAGGTGGCGCAGGCGCTCGCGCAGCCCGCGTTTTCCGAAGCGGTCAAGATCGAACTGAACGGCGGCGTTTCCTTTGCCGCCGCGCGGCAAAACGCGTGCGAAAAGCTCTTGGGTAAGTCTTATGCCGCGCTTTTATCAAGTCCGAACAACGCGCTGGCGGTCGAATACATCGCCGCGCTGCAGGGAAGCGGCATCGAGCCCTTTGCCGTCAAACGCGTCGGCGCGGGGCATGATTCCGCAGAACTGACCGAGGGCGAGCCGCTTTCTGGTTCGCTGCTGCGGGAAAAGCTGCGCAGGGGAGAGGACGTTTCGGCTTTCGTGCCGCACACGCTCTTATCTTGCCCGCACACCGAAGCAAACCGCCTGGATACGGCGGTGCTCGCCAAACTGCGCGCCATGAAACAAAAGGAGTTTTCCTGTGCGCCCGATCTGTCCGAAGGGTTGGAAAACCGCGTTTTCGCGGCGTCCCGTCAGGCGGGTTCGCTCGAAGAACTGTTCGCGCTGAGCAAAACCAAACGCTACCCGCTGGCGCGTATCCGGCGCATCGTGTGGAGTCTGTTTCTCGGCGTCACGGCTCAGGACGCACAGCTTGAGCCGCCTTATCTGCGCGTGCTGGCGGCGAACGAAACGGGCAAAACGCTGCTGACCGGCTGCACGCTGCCGGTGCTGGCACGCGCGGCGCAGACCGCTCAGCTCGATGAACGCGGCAGACATATTTTTGAATTGGAATGTGCGGCGGACGACGTGTTCGGCCTCTGCTTTGCCGAACCGAGAGCGGCAGGCCGCTATTTCCCGACAAAATTATAACGAACTGTTTGATTTGAGAACAATTGGTCAAACCTTGATATTACCGATAGAAAGGTGGGTTGCATGATGGCTTCCGAAACCGTGAACGCCATTCTGGAAGAAGAAAAAAAGGCAAACGAGGCTTACCTTGCCGCCTGTGAAAAAGCGGAGCAGATCGTGGCTCAGGCGAAAGCGCAGGCGCAGCAGGATGAGCTTGACGCGCAGGATAAGGCGGAAGAGCGCGCCAGGGCGAAGGCGGCCGCCGCCGAAAAAAAGGCGAGCGAGATCTTTGCCAACGCCGCGAAGGAATCGCAGGCGGACTGCGAGGATATCATCGCGCTCGGCAAATCCAAACGCAAAGAAACCACAAAAGCGATTCTGAAAACGATCATTCCCGTATGACCTTACGGTGATGCGGTGAATTTGCCGCAAAGGAGGTGTTGCTTTTGGCTAAGCTGAAAATGATGAAAATCGAACTGCTGGCATTGCTGGAGGACAGTAAGAAGATCATCGACCTTTTGCAGCGCAAGGGCGTGGTGGAGCTCAAGGACGAAGAGCAGGAAGACGGTTTGCAGAAATTTGCGACGGCGGGCTGCGTGTCCCAGTTTGACAGATACCTGCAAACGGCGCTGAACGCGCAGGCGGTGCTCACGAAATACGCCCCCGCGAAAAAATCCCTGCTCGATTCCTTTTCCGCCCGCAAAGAACTGAGCGTTGAGGAATTCGATGCGCTGACAGATCGGGCCGACAACATTCTTTCGGTTTGTTCGGACATATTGGCTTACCAAAAAAGCATTGACGACAAAAAAGCGGACATTGTCCGCATTCAGGCGCAGCTTGACGCGCTGGAGCCGTGGCGGGATCTGGATATTCCGCTGAAAAACGCGAGCACGGCAGGGACGAAGCTCTATTTGGGATGCATGGCGAATCAGCAGACGCGCGAAGAAGTTCTGAGTCTGCTCGCCGAACAGGCGCC
Source organism: Clostridia bacterium (assembly GCA_017453685.1). GTDB lineage: Bacteria > Bacillota > Clostridia > Oscillospirales > Acutalibacteraceae > UBA8612. Next base: position 6,995 of record JAFTEL010000058.1, on the reverse strand, counting down.
GCAGTGCGAGGCGGTCGAGGTCGAGATCATCCACGCCGACAAGATCCAGACCTGTCTTGCCGTTTGGGCGCATGAAAGCTGCGCGCAGGAGATCGAGCAGGCGCTGCGCCTCATCGGCGTGAACCGGCCGCCCGAGACCTTTTCCGACCTGCCCGCCGAGCGCATCCGAAAATACGAGGATCGCATCAAGGCGAACGTGGAAAAGATCAGGGAGGATACCCAAAAGCTGGAATCCCTCGGCTCCATGCACAGCGACATCGAGTTCGTCATCGACTACCTTGCCATCCGCAAAGAAAAGTATGACGCGCTCAACCGCCTGACTGTCAGCGAAAGCTGCTTCGTACTCAGCGGCTACGTTCCCGAGCGGGACGCCGACGGGCTGAAGCAGCAGATCGAAAAGGACTACTGCGCGGTGGTCAATATCACCGAGGTGCCCGAGGCGGAAGACCCGCCGATCTTACTCAAAAACGGCACCTTCGCCGCGCCGGTGGAATCCATCACCGAAATGTATTCCACGCCGTCGAACAACGACGTCGACCCGAACCCGGTCATGGCGTTTTTCTACTACGTGTTCTTCGGTCTGATGCTGTCCGACGCGGGCTACGGCTTGATCATGGTCATCGCCATGCTCATCGCCAAGAAGAAGCTGAAGATGGAAGAAAAGACGAAGAAGACCGTCAACATGTTCCTGTTTTCGGGCATCGCCACCGTCTTTTGGGGCGTGATGTTCGGCAGCTACTTCGGCGACATCATTCCGGTGATCTTCACCGAATTCCTTCACAAGCCCGCGCCGCGCATGTACGTGTGGCTCGAACCGGTGAACGACCCGATGATCCTGCTGCTCTACTGCTTCCTGTTCGGCATCATCCAGTTGTTCGCCGGTCTGGGGGTTCGCTTCTATCAGCTGTGGAAAGCGGGCAAGCGGCTTGACGCCGTGTGCGATACGCTGTTCGTCTACCTGCTCATCGGCGGCATCGCCCCGATCGGCGCGAACCTCATCGCCGATATCCCGGCGGCCGCGCTGACCATCGGCAAATACTGTGCCTTGGTCGGCGGTCTGGGCGTCGTGCTCACCTCGGGTCGTTCCGCCAAGAATATCGTCGGCAAGCTCGGCGGCGGCCTCTATGGGCTGTATAACACGGCTTCCGGCTATCTGGGCGACATTCTCTCTTATTCGAGACTGCTCGCTTTGGGCTTATCCACGGGCGTTATCGCTTCGGTGTTCAACATGCTCGGCACGCTGCCCAGCAACCCCGTGGTCAAGGCGATCGCGCTCACGGTTGTGTTCATCGTGGGTCACTCGGTGAACATCGCCATCAACCTCATCGGCACCTACGTTCACACCAACCGACTGCAATACGTCGAATTCTTCTCAAAATTCTACGAGGGCGGCGGCAGAAGCTTTACCCCGCTTTCGGTCAATACAAAATACTATAAATTTACGGAGGAAAAAACAAATGGCTAATCTCGGTACTGTATTCGCAATTCTCGGCGCTGCTCTGGCAGCCATCCTTTCCGGTCTCGGCTCGGCCAGAGCCGTCGGTCTCGTCGGCGAAGCCGGCGCGGGCGTCATCACGGAAGACCCGTCCAAATTCGGTAAAGTCCTGATCCTCCAGATCTTGCCCGGTACGCAGGGTCTTTACGGCTTCCTGACCGCGTTCCTGCTGCTCGTCAAGATCAACGTATTGAGCGGCGATTTCTCCGACCTGTCCATCAAAAAGGGCCTGGCGCTGCTGGCAGCCTGCCTTCCCATCGCCATCGTCGGTTATTTTTCCGCCATCGCGCAGGGCAGAGCCGCTGCGGCGGGCATCGGCGTTGTGGCCAAGCGCCCCGAGCAGAGCGGTAAATCCATCACCATGGCGGCGATGGTCGAGACCTACGCCGTTTTGACGCTGCTCATCTCCCTGCTTTCCATCGTCCGCATCACCGACATCGCTTTTTAAGCGGGGGACTATGATGGACGGTTTAACAAGAATCATTGAAAAGATCGAGGCGGAATCCGCGCAGCGGTGCGCCGAGGTGATCGCGCAGGCCGAAAAAAAGGCGCAGGAGATCGCCGAAAGCACCAAGGCTGATTTGGAGCGGCAGTACGCCGAAGCCGACGCCGCCTCCGACGAAGCGGCCAAGGCGGTCGTGGTGCGCGCGCTCGCGTCGGTGCAGCAGCAGAAAAAGCAGGCGATCCTCAAGGCGAAAATGCAGGTCATCAACGACGCGATCGCCCAGGCGGAGCAGGCTTTTCTCGCCATGCCCGACAAGGAGTATTTCGTCGCGCTGTCGGCGCTGATCAAAGCCAACGCCCAGCCGGGCGAGGGCGTTTTGCACCTGAATGAGCGCGATCTGCGCCGTGCGCCGGGCTCTTTTCTCTCGAAGCTCGGCGAGATCAAGCTGTGCAAAGACCCCGCCGATATTCCGGGCGGCTTCGTTCTGGTCTACGGCAACATCGAGATCAACGGCACGCCCAAAGAACTGATCGCCGAAAAGCGCGAAGAGCTGACTGAGTTGGTCAACCGCCTGCTGTTTGAAGCGGAAAACGACGAAGAGAATTAAACGAAAGGACGCGGCGCGGTTCCTCAAAACCGCGCGGCAGGTGCTTGAATGAACGAGTTACATTTTGCTTATGCGGTGGCGCGCATCCGCTGTAATGAGCTGAATCTTCTCACTTCGGCGGATTTTGAGCAGCTGATCTCGGCGCCCGACTACCCAAGCGCCGTCGCGTTCCTCAACGATAAGGGTTGGGAACTCGACGAAAAGAGCGAGAGCAACGCCGCCGCCTTTCGCCGCAAACGCGACGAGGCGTGGGAGTTGATCCAAAGCTCTTTGGAAGACGTGACGATTTTGAACAGCATCATCGTGTTCAACGATTTTCACAACCTGAAAGCGGCGCTCAAATGCAAGTTCACGGGCGGCGACGCGAAAAAGTATATGATGCAGCCCTGCGTTTTCAATGCGGAAGCGCTGCTTGACGCCGTGGAAACGCATCGGTTCGACCTGCTTCCCGCTTTTTTGCAGGAAAGCGCGCAGGAGGCTTACGATATGCTGGTGCAGACCGGCAACGGCCAGCGCGCCGATTGTCTGCTTGACTGCGCCGCGCTGCGCACCGCCGTCGACATGGCGAAGAAGAGCGAAAGCGCCATGCTGCTCACCCTCGCTCAAACGCTGGCGGACTGTGCCGACGCGAAAACGGCTTACCGCTGTTTCAGAACCGGCAAGGATGAAAAATTCATGGAGCAGGCGGTCAGCGGCAGCGGCAAACTCGACAAAGAAGCCCTCTGCGCCGCCGCGCGCAGCGGTGCGGAAGAACTGGCGCAGGTGCTGGATGCCGCGGGTTATCCGCGTTTGGCGAAAGGGATTTTGACCGATTCGGTCACCTTTGAAAAGGAGTGCGACGACGCGCTGCTTGCCATCTATATTCAGGCCAAACACAGCGCGTTCGGCGTCGAACCCGTAGCGGCTTATTATCTGGCCTGTGAATCTCAGGTAAAAAACGTGCGCATTATTCTCAGCGGCAAGCTCAACCGGCTACCGCAGCAGGAGATCGAAAGGAGAGTGAGGAACCTGTATGTATAAAGTGGCAGTCATCGGCGACGCCGACAGCATTTACGGCTTCGCCTCGCTCGGCCTTCAGATTTTTCCCTGCGTCGATCCCCACGAGGCGGCGAACACGCTGCGCCACCTCGCGCAGGAGGATTACGCGGTGATCTACATCACCGAAGCGCTTGCTTCGCAGATACCGCAGCAGATCGAGCGGTATCACAGCCAGCCGATCCCGGCGGTCGTGCCGATCCCCGGCGTGAAAGGGAATACCGGTATCGGTATGGCGGTCGTGAGCAAAACGGTGGAGCAGGCGGTCGGTTCGGATATATTGAAGTGACCGGCTGCAGAAAGGAAATGGATTGATATGAGCAAAGGAACGATTACCAAGATTTCCGGTCCGCTTGTCGTGGCGAGCGGCATGCGGGACGCCAATATGTACGACGTGGTCCGCGTCAGCGACGATCGCCTGATCGGCGAGATCATCGAGATGCACGGCGACCGCGCCTCCATTCAGGTTTATGAGGAAACGTCCGGTCTCGGCACGGGCGAACCGGTGGAATCCACCGGCGTGCCTCTGAGCGTTGAACTGGGGCCCGGCCTCATCAGCAGCATTTTCGACGGCATCCAGCGTCCGCTGGAAGAGATCATGCGCCTGACCGGCAACAACCTCAAGCGCGGCATCGAGGTGCCGTCTCTTTCCCGTGAGAAAAAATGGGCGTTCGAGCCCTGCGTCAAAGCCGGTGAGTCCGTCAAGGGCGGCGACATCATCGGCACGGTGCAGGAGACCGACGTTGTGGTTCATAAGATCATGGTGCCGCCTGACGTGTGCGGCACGGTCGATACGATCTTCCGCGGTGAGTTCACGGTGGAAGAAACCGTCTGCACCCTTGTTTCCAACGGCAATAAAATTCCGCTCACGCTCATGCAGCGCTGGCCGGTGCGAAAGGGCAGACCCTATGCCAAAAAGCTTTCGCCCGATATGCCGCTGATCACGGGTCAGCGCGTGGTCGATGCGCTGTTCCCCATCGCCAAGGGCGGCGTCGCCGCCATCCCCGGTCCGTTCGGCAGCGGCAAGACCGTCACCCAGCATCAGCTCGCCAAGTGGGCGGAGGCCGACATCGTCGTCTACATCGGCTGCGGCGAGCGCGGCAACGAAATGACCGACGTTTTGAACGAATTCCCCGAGCTGATCGACCCGCATACGGGCAAATCCCTGATGGAGCGCACGGTGCTCATCGCCAACACCTCCGATATGCCTGTTGCCGCGCGTGAAGCCTCGATTTATACCGGCATCACCATCGCCGAATACTTCCGCGATATGGGTTATTCTGTCGCGCTCATGGCGGATTCCACCTCCCGCTGGGCGGAGGCGCTGCGCGAAATGTCCGGCCGACTGGAAGAAATGCCCGGTGAAGAAGGCTACCCCGCCTACCTCGGCAGCCGTCTGGCGCAGTTCTATGAGCGCGCCGGCCGCGTGATCTCCCTCGGCTCCGACAAACGAGAGGGCGCGCTGTCCGTCATCGGCGCCGTGTCGCCTCCCGGCGGCGATATCTCCGAGCCCGTTTCCCAGGCAACGCTGCGCATCGTCAAGGTGTTCTGGGGCTTGGATTCCTCTTTGGCGTATAAACGTCATTTCCCCGCCATCAACTGGCTGACCAGCTATTCGCTCTATGCCGATTCCCTCGGCGCGTGGTTCAATGAACACGTCGCGCGGGATTGGACGGCGCTGCGCGGCAGGATGATGAGCCTGCTTTCCGATGAGGCGGCGCTGGACGAGATCGTCAAGCTCGTCGGTATGGACGCGCTGTCCGCGCCCGACCGCCTGAAGATGGAAGCGGCGCGCTCCATCCGTGAAGACTTCCTGCATCAGCTCGCTTTCCACGAGGTCGATACCTATTCCTCGCTGAAAAAGCAGCACTGTATGATGAAGCTGGTCATTGATTTCTACGATAAAGCCCTTGAAGCCCTCAACGGCGGCGCGGATATTGAAAAGATCGTCAAAATGCCCGTCCGCGAAGCCATCGGTCGTTTCAAATATATTCAGGAGACCGACGTTTCCGCCGAGTTTGACATGATCGAAGCCAAATTAGACGCCGAACTGAAAGAGGCGTGTGCGAAGGAGGAAGACTGATGCCGAAGGAATACAGAACCATTCAAGAGGTGGCAGGTCCTCTGATGCTCGTCAGAGAAGTCGACCGCGTCAAGTATAACGAGCTGGGCGAGATCGAACTCGCCAACGGCGAAAAGCGCCGCTGCCGCGTGCTGGAAGTGAACGGCACGAACGCGCTGGTGCAGTTATTTGAAAGCTCCACCGGCATCAACCTTGCCGAAAGCAAGGTGCGCTTCCTCGGCCGTCAGATGGAGCTGGGCGTTTCCATGGATATGCTCGGCCGCGTGTTTGACGGTCTCGGCCGCCCGATCGACGGCGGCTGTGAGATCATCCCGGAAAAGCGGCTGGACGTCAACGGGCTTCCGATGAATCCGGCGGCGCGCAGCTACCCGCAGGAGTTCATCCAAACGGGCGTTTCCGCCATCGACGGGCTGAACACCCTCGTGCGCGGGCAGAAGCTGCCCATCTTCTCCGCCTCCGGTCTGCCGCACGCCAATCTGGCGGCGCAGATCGCCAAGCACGCCAAGGTTCTGGGCAAGAACGAGCAGTTCGCTGTTGTCTTTGCCGCCATGGGCATCACGTTTGAAGAATCCAACTTCTTCGTCGAATCCTTCCGCGCCACCGGCGCGCTGGAACGCACGGTCATGTTCTCCAACCTCGCCAACGACCCGGCCATCGAGCGTATCGCAACGCCGAAAATGGCGCTGACCGCCGCGGAATATCTGGCGTTTGAAAAGGGGATGCATGTGCTCGTCATCCTCACCGACATCACCAACTACGCCGACGCGCTGCGTGAAGTCTCCGCCGCCCGCAAGGAAGTCCCGGGCCGCCGCGGCTACCCCGGCTATATGTATACCGACCTCGCGTCGATCTATGAGCGCGCCGGCCGTCAGAAGGGCAAAGAGGGCTCCATCACCATGATCCCGATCCTGTCCATGCCCGAAGACGATAAGACGCACCCCATTCCCGACCTGACCGGCTACATCACCGAGGGTCAGATCATCCTCAACCGTGAGCTTTACCGCAAGGGCGTCAATCCGCCCATCGACGTTCTGCCGTCGCTGTCCCGTCTGAAGGATAAGGGCATCGGCGAGGGCAAGACCAGAAAAGACCATTCCAACACCATGAATCAGCTCTTCTCCGCCTACGCCCGCGGCAAGGACGCCAAGGAACTCATGACCATTCTGGGCGAGGCGGCGCTGACCGATATCGACAAGCTCTACGCGAAATTCGCCGACGAGTTTGAAAAGGAATACGTTTCGCAGGGCTTTGATTCCGACCGTTCCATCGAAGAAACGCTGAACATCGGCTGGAAGCTGCTTGCCATCCTGCCGCGCAGCGAGCTCAAACG
>JAFTEL010000057.1 GCA_017453685.1 Clostridia bacterium | reverse complement strand
GTTCGTTGACAGCGATCTGACCAAAGAACTCGAATATGACGGCGTCAAATATCTCTTTGTCCCTGCCGGCGGCACATGGGAACTGCAGAAGGACGCCGACGGCAAGACCCTGATGGACGCCGACGGCAACATCGTGAAGACAAAAGTCATGATCTACACCGAAGACGGGCAGCCCGTCGCAGACGTTGCGCTGGCGGAAACGGTGCTGCAGGAGTTCCAGAGCGAGCTCGGCTTTGTCAAGAAGAGCGGTTCGAGCGCCGTGCTCATCGTTGCGTGGGCGGCGATCTCCTACGTTCTCTGGGGCATGACCTACACCATCGGCGACATCCCGCTCTGGGGCGTCACCTCGCTGATGACCGAGAATCAGAACGACCGCGCCAAGGCGCTGACTCTGGCCCGTGCGGTCGCGAACGTGGGCATGATCGGCACGCTCTTCACCATGATCGCGCCTGCCTTCCAGGGTATATTCAAGGCGCAGGGCATGGATGAGGCGCACTCTCTGCGCATGGCTTATATCACCCTGGCGATCGTCATGACCGTATTCGCCACGCTCCTCTTCCAGGTCGCCGGTCTCACCGTGAAGGAAAAGGTCGTTGCCAAGAACGAAAAAGCCTACACCATCAAAGAAAATTTCCAGATCATGTTCGGCAACAAGCCGTTCCGTCAGATCCTCATCTCCGGTATCCTGCGCAGCCCCATCCAGCTGCTTGCGATCGTCGCCATGACGCTTGTGATGTATTACTTCTTCAACAACGACATCGGCGCGACCCTGTTTGTGGACGGCGCGCTGAACGTCGCGCTCGTGCTCAAGATCGTCATTCTCGTGGTCGGTCTGTTCGGCGGCATGATCGGTTTCCCGCTCTGCGTGCCCAACCTGATCCGGAAATTCGAGAAGAAAAAACTCTACAACTTCTTCTCTCTGATCGGCGCGATCCCCTTTGCCCTGATCTTCGTCTTCTTCCTGCTCTCCAAGGGCAACGTTCTGACCTGGGTCGGCATGATCGTGATGTCCATTTTGTTCTTCATGGCTGCCGCTTCCATGGGCTCCCTCAACGTGCTGCAGTCCGTCATGATCGCCGACTGCGTGGACTACGAGGAATACAATACCCACAACCGTCCGGACGGCGTGTTCTTCTCCGGCCAGTCGTTCATCACCAAGCTTTCGGCGGGTATTGCCTCGCTGATCTCCGGCGCGGTGTATGCGATCGTCGGCTTCTCGGATAAGAACGTGGCGCTGCTGAATAACGCGCTGGTCAACGGTGCGGACTTCAAGACCTACAACGGCGGTAAATTCGCCGCGGCGATGTTCTTCCTCATCTCCGTTCCGCCCGCCGTCGGCATGGTGCTCTCCGCTATCCCGACCTTGAAATACGCGCTGACGGATCATGAGCACACGCGCATCCTCGACGAACTCAACGCCAAGCGCGCCGCGCAGCAGGAAACCGAATAAAAAGACTGCTTTCAGCGGGTCGGGAGTGATCCCGACCCGCTTCGTTTGTCCTTTGAAAAAAGAATCGAAAAAAGCAGGAAAGGATATTGCAATTGTAAAAATATATGGTATAATACCCCCTGCAAATGAATAATGTCGGATGAAGCGGGCAGGAAAGGTCTGTGGTCAACCACAGCGCCGAAGGCGTAAAACGCTCGGGAACAAAGACTGTTTGCTGACAATCCCCGGAGAATTCCACGAATGTGGATGCCGAAGGTGCAAACAGGCTTGACCTGCCAATCTCTCAGGCAAAAGGACGGGGCGCTATGAGACCGTAACGGGTTTCGTTTTTTGTCAGCAGCTTTCTGCTGACTTTTTTTATTCTGCAATTATTGCTTGGGAGGCAAACCGATATGTGGGAAAACATCATTTCGACCATTGAAAAGGTCAACGATGCCGTCAACGGCGTTGTGTGGGGCTGGCCCGTCATTATTCTGATTCTGGGCACGGGCATTCTGCTCACCATCCGCACAAAAGCTTTACAGGTCACGCACTTCAGGGAATCACTGAACACGACGATCGTGCCGACGCTCAAAGGCTTAGGTAAGAAAAAGACGAAGGACGGCAGGCTGCAGTCCGTTTCGCAGTTTGAGGCGTTTTCCACCGCCATTTCCGGCACGGTCGGCACGGGCAACATCATCGGCGTTGTTTCGGCGATCCTCACCGGCGGTCCCGGCGCCGTGTTCTGGATGTGGGTCTCCGCCTTTTTCGGCATGGTGACCAATTACAGCGAGAACGTCCTTGGCCTGTATTACCGCAAAAAAGATAAGAACGGCAACCTGTCGGGCGGCGCGTTTTACTACATCGCCTACGGTCTGAAATGGCAGTGGCTCGGTTATCTGGCGGCGATCTTCTGCATGTTTGCCGCCGTCGGCATGAGCGGCGTGCAGACCAACAAGATCAGCGGCACCCTCGCCGAAGCGTTCGCCCGAGCGACCGCCTCCCAGAGCGCGGACACCGTTCGCCTCATCGTCGGCATCGTGGTCGCCATTGTCACCGCCGTTGTGATCATCGGCGGCATCAAGCGCATCGGCAAGGTGGCTTCCATGCTCGTGCCGTTCATGTCCCTGCTCTTCATCATCATGGCGCTGATCGCCATTTTCATCAACGTCAAACATATCCCGAACGCCTTCGTCCTGATTTTCTCCAAGGCGTTCAACTTCAAAGCGGCGGGCGGCGGCATCCTCGGTTACTCCTTCTCACAGGTCATCCGCAAGGGCATGGCGCGCGGCGTGTTTTCCAACGAAGCGGGTCTCGGCTCCTCCGTCATCGCGCACTCCGCCTCCGAGACCAGAGAACCCGTCAAGCAGGGTCTCTGGGGCGTGTTCGAGGTGTTCTTTGACAGCTTCGTCATCTGCACGCTCACGGCGATCATGTTCCTGACCACGTTCGATCTGAACACGCTTGCGCTGGACAAAGAGGACAGCGTGATGTCCATGACCATGTTCTCGACCACCTTCGGCGGCTTCGGCACGGCGGTGTTCTCCGTGATCCTGCCGCTGTTCGCGTTCACGACCGTCATCGCGTGGTCGTATTACGGCGAAAAGGCGGTTGACTTCTGCTTCGGCTGGGTCAAGGCGGAAAAGCGCAAATACATCGTGACGGGCTTCAAGGTGCTCTACGTCATTCTGATCGCCGTTTCTTCGATGATCCACAGCGACCTGATCTGGGCGATCGACGACACCTTCAACGGTCTGATGGCGGTGCCCAACCTGATCTGCCTGATCGCGCTGAACGGGCTGGTGGTGAAGATCACCAAGAACTACTTCGACCGCAAAAAGGGCAAGGACGTCAAGCCCATGCTTTCCGCGTATCCCGAAATGAACGAGGAATTCATTGAGGATATCCAAACAGAAAACGAAGAAATGAAATAAGCAAAAAAAGGAACTGTGTCAACCGGCACAGTTCCTTTTTGTGTTTTACTGGCTTTTGGCGAGGTAACGGCGGATCGTTTCGACCGTTTTTTTGTTCTTGAAATTTGCCTCGATCTCATCCATGTCGACCGTCCGCCCGGACAGGATGCCCTGAATGAGCACCTCAGCGTAAAGCACCTCGCGGGTCTTCGGGTCTTTGAGATAGGTGAGCAGGTCGATGTTCATTTTTTGATCGATCCCCTCGACCATGCCGGTGAAAAACGTGCAGTCCTCGCCGAACAGCTTGCCGATGCTTTCGATGTATTGAAAGCCCGTTATCACTTCCTCCAGCCACATGAGCCGGCGTTCCACACCCGCAAAATTGCCGCCGTTGAGGAGCTTATCCGCCGTGGTGTTCAGCGCGTCGCACAGATCGAGCAGCAGACCGACGTCGGGCAGCGCGTCGCCGTTTTCCCACTTGGAGACCGCCTGAAATGAGACGTTCAGCTTTTCGGCAAGCTCCTTTTGCGTCATGCCCGCGCTCGTTCTCAACTGACGGATATATTGACCGATCTTTAACGTGTCCATGATTGTTCCTCCTTTTGATCGTCTGTCTGTATCATACCGCAAAAGAAAGGGTTCGTAAATAACGAGAAGATTGAAAATATTCTATTTTAAGTTGAGTTTGCTATTCTTAAAATGAATTGACGGCGTTGCCGTCATGAATTGGCTTTGCCATGATTTCTCGCTTCGCTCCATGATTTGCATCGCAAAGCGATGCATGATGGGCGGGCGACGCCCGCACCCAATTATAATAGCCGGCTGCAAGCCCCTTCATGCGCAGCGCGCAATTCATGACCGAAGGTCAATTCATGCCGTCAGGCAATTCATGCACGAAGTGCAATTCATTTCAAAGTGATTCATGCCTGCCGATTCCTGATCTGTTCGATCCATTCCACGATCTTGAACCGAGGCTCATAGCGCGGCGAAGCGGTGATGACCCGCTGCTCGTCTTCGGTGAAATACCCTTCCGCCTCGGTTTGGCTGACCGCGGGGAGGCACAGCGGCGGGAACATGACGCACCACCAATTATGCCCCTGCGCCTGTCCGATGTTCACGCGCACCGCCATATAGACCCCCGCGGGCATGGTGAAATGCTCATAGCAACGGGTGTTGAAGAACTCCTTTTGCACGGTGACGGTCACGTTGTCTTTGCAGCCGTTTTGCCGCAGCACCTGTTCGGCGGTCTGTTCCAGCGAAGCGATATGCGGCGTGATGCGCCGCACGGCGTCGGCGGCGGTAACAGAGCCGTCGAACACCTCTTTCCCCTGCTCAAGCAGCGCGTCGCGGACCTTCAGCTTGAGCTGCTGCGCCTGCGCGCTGTCGGAATCAGCCACCACGTGCAGCCGCAGCACGTCGGCGCGAACCGCGGCGCAATCCTGCGCGAACCGCGCGACCGACGCCACGCAAAAGGCAAAAACAAACACCGACACAAGCACAAGAATGATTCGTTTCATCTTATAATACTCCTCAAACGATATGTAAAAACAGGGCGACCGCAAAACGCTGTCGCCCTGTATTCTTGTCCGTATGAAATTGTTTTAATCACGCGATGCCCAATTTTCTGGCAACCTCCGCGGTTTTCAGTTCCAGCAGCTTGGACACGCCCTTTTCCTGCATCGTCACGCCGTAGAGCACGTCGGCCTCTTCCATGGTACCGCGGCGGTGCGTGATGAGGATGAACTGCGTGTTGGCGGTCATGCGCCGCGCGTACTGCGCGTAGCGCGCCACATTGACCTCGTCCAGCGCCGCCTCGACTTCGTCGAAGAAGCAGAACGGAGCCGGAGAGACTTTCAGAATGGCGAAGAGCAGCGCAATGGCGGACAAGCCCTTTTCACCGCCGGAAAGCAGATCGATATTCTGCACGTTCTTGCCGGGCGGCTGCACCTTGATTTCGATCGGGCATTCCAGCACGTTATGCTCATCCTCCAGCACAAGCTCCGCCTTGCCGCCGTCAAACAGTTCGGCAAAGGTCTCGCCGAAATGGCGGTTGATCCTGGCGAACTGCTCGCGGAACTGTTCCGCCATTTTAGAGGTCAGCTCGGCGATCAGTTTTTCCAGTTCGAACTTGGATTTTTCGATGTCGCTGATCTGCGCGCTCATATATTCGTAGCGTTCGGACACTTCCTTATATTCGTCGATGGCGCCGACGTTGACGCTGCCCAGCGCGCGGATCTTGTTTTTGATCTCCTGCAGCCTGCGGCGCGCTTCGCCGATATCTTCCAGCACGATGCCCAATTCCTGCGCCTCGCGGCGGCTGAGCTGGTATTCGTCATAGAGCTTGGTCATGGTGTCGTCCAGCTCTTTTTCCATCACGGTTTTGCGCTCTTCCAATCGGGCCACTTCGCCGCCGATCTTTTCACGGTCAGCCGATTTGGCGCGTTCTTCCTGACGCAGGCGCATCGCCAGTTCATCCTGCTGCTGCTTGTCGGCGATCAGCTTTTCCACGTCGTCGTTGGACGTCTTTCCGCGGGCACGCAGTTCTTCCGCCTGCCGCTCCAGCTCTTTGATATTCGCCTTGATCTCGCGGCTGCCGTCGGCGATGCCGCTGATCTCGCGGTTCAGGTCTTCCATGCGAAGCCCCTGGTTGGTCATGCGGTGGCGCAGCATGGCGACGGTCTCCTGCTTGGACTGGATATCCTTCTGGACGGCCAGCAAATCGAGCTTGGCGCGGCTTTCCGCCTTGCGGTTTTCATCTTCGTCCAAGGTCAACTGCTCACGGCTTTGGTTGAGTTCGGTCGTCACCTCACGCAGCGAGACGATCTGCTCATCCAGCGCGGCGATCTCACCTTGGATCTGCTCGATCGTCTTGTTCAGGCTCGCCAGCCGTTCGCCCGCCGTTTCCTTTTCAGTCTGCAGTTCGTTGAACGAACGGGTCGTGTCGCTCAAACGGTCGCGCAACAGCTTGATCTCGCCCTCGCGGCGGATGACGTCCTCCTGCGCGCGGGTCAGGTCAGCCTGCGTGCCGATCAAATCGGAGCGGCACGCCGCCAGATCGGACAGCAATTGTTTATAGTCGCTCTGCCGTGTCTCCTGCTCCTGTTCGAGCTTGAGGCACTCGGCGTTGAGGCGTTCGATCTCATTCGCGCGGCTGAGAATGCCGGCGTTCTGCGTGCGGGAACCGCCCGTCATCGAGCCGCCGGGGTTGACGACCTGCCCGTCGAGCGTGACGATTTTGAAACGGTGCCCGTACTTTTTGGCGATGGAAACGGCGCAGTCCATATCCTCCACCACGATGGTCTTGCCCAAAAGGGAAGAAATGATCTCGCGCAGCCCGTTGTCGCTGCCGACGAGTTCATCGGCCACGGCGATGAAGCCGTATTGATCCTCCAAGCCCTTTTCTTCGAGCTTGCGGCCGCGAATGGCGGAAACAGGCAGGAAGGTCGCGCGCCCCAAGCGATTGTCTTTGAGGAAATTGATGGCGCGCTTGGCGTCGTTTTCGTTTTCGGTCACGATATCCTGCAGCGCGTTGCCCAAAGCGGTCTCGATGGCGACGGAGTACTCTTCCTGAACGGAAATGAGCTGCGAAAGCACGCCGCGAATGCCGCGCATCGTGCCGCGCTTGACTTCCTTCATCACGGCCTTGACACTGCCGGAATAGCCTTCCATGTTCTTTTCCAGGTCGTCCAGCATCTTGGCGCGGGAACGCTTGCGGTCAATCTCACGCTCTGCCTCTTCCATCTCGCGGCGTTTGGCGTCCGCCTTTTCGCCGCGGCTGTTCACCTTCATTTCATAGCCCTTGACCGCGTTGGTCAGTTCCGTCACGGTCTGCTCGGCGGCCTTGAGCTGATCGAGCGCCTCGGTCAGCTGCCCGTCGAGCTTGGCGATCGCCTCGCTGCGGGAGGCGGCGACTTCGTCGATGGTCTCCAGCCGCAGGGTGATCTCCTCCGCGGAGGATTTCGCCGTAGAGATCGCCACGCGCTTGTCGCCGATCTGCTGCGCCAACTGCGCGATCTGCTCGGACTGTTCGGCGATCTGCTCGGCGAAGCTGCGGCTCTCGCTGCGGATCGCCTCGATCTTGGCGGCGGCCGCTTCGAGCAGTTCGAGCTTCTGCTTTTCCGCTTTTTTCAGCAGTTCGACCGTCTGCATGGTCTCGGTGATCTCATCGTCCAAATCCTGCTTGGATTCCACCGCCGCTTCCATCTCGCGGGTGATGCGCTCGATGGTGGCGTTATTATGCTCAATGGAGTTGAGTTCCACCGCGATCTTCGCGTCGATCTGCGCCGCCTGTTCCTCCAGTTCGGAGGCGCTGCGGCGCATTTCGTCGATCTTCACGGTGTCGGCCTGGCTGAGCGCCATCGCCGCCTCCATGTCTTCCACGATTTTTTCCAGTTCGGTCTCCACCGCCTCATACTGGGCAGCGGCGATCGTCAGCTTGTCTTCATGCTGCCGCAGCTGTTCGCGCACCCTGTCGATGGTGTGCAGCCACAAGCCGATCTCCAGCGTTTTGCGCTCCTCGGCGAGCACCAGAAACTTCTGCGCCTTTTCGCTCTGCACCTTGAGCGGCCCGACGCGGCTTTCCAGCTCGGTGAGGATATCGCGCAGGCGGATCATGTTTTCTTCCGCCAGCGCCAGCTTGCGGTTGGCGTCGTTGCGGCGGTAGCGGTAATGGGAAATGCCCGCCGCTTCCTCCAGCATATCGCGGCGCTGGTTCGATTTGGAGGACACCATATCGGCGACGCGCCCCTGGCTGACCATGGAATAGCCGTCGCGCCCCAGACCCGTGTCCATGAACATTTCGTTGACGTCCTTCAAGCGGCAAACTTCGCCGTTGAGGATGTATTCGCTTTCGCCCGAACGGTAGTACCGCCTTGTGACGGTCACTTCATCCTTATCGCTGAGCAATGTGCGGTCGGTATTATCCAGCCGCAGCGTCACCTCCGCAAAGCCCTGCGCCTTGCGGATATTCGTGCCGCTGAAAATCACGTCTTCCATTTTGGAGCCGCGCAGGTTTTTGCTGGACTGTTCCCCCAGCACCCAGCGCACCGCGTCGGCGATGTTGCTCTTGCCGGAACCGTTCGGCCCGACGACGGAGGTGATGCCCTTGCCGAATTCGAGCACGGTTTTGTCGGGGAACGACTTAAACCCCTGCATTTCAAGTGCTTTCAAAAACATCTTTCACAATTCCTTTATCTTCAGTTCATAGGGGGATTGCAAATTTTCATCGCCCAGCACGAGGCAGCGATAGCCCTGCTGCGCCAGGCGCAATAGATTTTTCTTTTTCTGACCGGTCATCTGCGAAACGGCGGCTGGCGAAACCAGCAGCTGATAATCGCCCGAAGGTCTGTTTTGCAGCTGTTCCGACGCTTTTCGGTAATAAATCTCACCCTGACAGAGCTCCCGCAGCGCCGGATGATAAGCGCCGGCAACCATCTGCCGCTCGATATCGTCCTGCGCGTGCAGCCCCAGACGGATGACGCGAACGCCGTTTTCCTCAAACAGCTGCAGCAATCGGCTGCAAAGCGGAACGGTCTGCTCCAACGTCGGCGGCTGATAGTCGCCGCTTCGGTAAAGCTGTTCCAGCCGCGTACCTTTGAGCACCACGGTAGGATAGATGCGCGCGGTCGTCGGGTGCAGGGCGATGAGCCGGCGGGCGGTCTCAAGGCTGTCCTCATCGGTCGAGCCGTACAGCCCCGTCATCATCTGCAGCCCCAGCTCAAAGCCGTGAGACAAAACCAAACGGGAAGCGTTGACCACATCTTCTGCCGTATGCCCGCGGCGGTTGAGCGAAAGCACGCGGTCGTCCATGCTCTGCGCGCCCAGTTCCACGGCGCGAACGCCGTAGGCTTTGAGCAGCGACAGCACGTCATCGTCGATACAGTCGGGTCGGGTGGAAACGCGAACGCCGCCGTTGAGAAAACCGGCGTCCACATATTTTTTCGCCGCCGTGAGCAATTCCAGCATTTCACCGCGTTCGATGGCGGTAAAGCTGCCGCCGAAGAAGGCAAGCTGCACGGTATCTCCTGCGGCTACGCCTTTCTTCGCCTGTTCACAGGCTCGGTCAACGTCAGCCGCGGTCGGCTGCGCCACCGCGCCGGAAATGATATGCTGGTTGCAAAAGCTGCACTGCTGCGGGCAGCCGCGATGCGGCACGAAAACGGCGATGTTGGCGTGGCTCATTTCTCAACGCCCATGAGCTTGAGCGCCTCATGCGCCGCCGCCTGCTCCGCGTTCTTTTTGCTGTGTCCCTGTCCCCTGCCGATGCAGTTGCTGTTGAGGTAGACCTCCACGGTGAAGGTCTTGTCGTGGGCAGGTCCGCTCTCCCCGGCTAAAACGTATTCCAGTTTTTCCTCGGGGTTGCGCTGAACGATCTCCTGCAGCTTCGTCTTGTGGTCTTTGAACGGCAGCTCGTTCAGATGCCGTTCGGAACGGCTGATGAAGCGCAGCACAAAGGCCTTCGCCGGCTTCATGCCGCCGTCAAGATAAATGGCGGCGATGACCGCCTCAAACGCGTCGGACAGAATGGACGGACGCTCGCGCCCACCGGTATTGACTTCGCCCTTGCCAAGTAAAATGAAGGAACCCAGATCAATTTCCTTGGCAAAGCCGAAGAGCGACTGTTCGCAGACGATGGCGGCGCGGATCTTGGTCAATTCGCCCTCGGGAAACTCCTTGTGGTGCTCAAAAAAGAACTCAGCGCTGATAAAGCCCAGCACACTGTCGCCCAGAAATTCCAGCCGTTCGTTGAACAGACCGCCGTATTCGTTCGCGTAAGACGAATGGGTCAGCGCCGTGCGCAGCAGGTCTTTGTTGTGAAACGTGTAGCCGATCTTTTTTTCAAAGGCAGCCAGGTCTGTTTTCATGGTTTTCACCTCTTTTTTTGATTCAGCTGCGCCCGTAGCGTCTGCAGACCGCGCGCCGCGAGAGCGCCGTACCGCTCTTTTTTATCCCGTATCTTCTGCGGCAGGGGCGGCAGGATGCCGAAATTCGCCCCCATCGGCTGAAAATCGCTTGATTCGGAATGGCTCATGTAATCCGCCAGCGTGCCCATCATGGTTTCGCGCCCGAGCACAAGGCTCGGCTCGCCTTTCAGGCGGCGCACGGCGTTGACGCCCGCTAAAATACCCGACGACGCCGATTCCATATAGCCTTCCACACCGGTGATCTGCCCCGCAAAGAACAGTTCGGGCTTGGCGCGGAAGGAATAATCCGCGTCGAGCAGCTGCGGACTGTTGATGAAGGTGTTGCGGTGCATAACTCCGTAGCGCACAAATTCGGCGTTTTTCAGCGCCGGGATCAGCGAGAACACACGTTTTTGCTCGCTGAATTTGAGATTGGTCTGGAATCCGACCAGATTGAACAATGTGCCTTCCGCGTTTTCACGGCGCAGCTGGAGTACCGCCCACGGGCGATGACCGGTGCGCGGGTCGCGCAGACCGACGGGCTTGAGCGGCCCGTACCGCATGGTGTCCGCGCCGCGGATCGCCATGGCTTCAATGGGCATACAGCCCTCATAGACGTCGTGCCGCTCGTCAAAGGCGTGGGTATCTGCGCGCTCGGCGCCGACCAGCGCCTCGTAAAACGCCTCATACTCCGCCTTGTTCATCGGGCAGTTGATGTAATCCTCCTCGCCGCCCCGATCATAACGGGACTGCGTGAAGGTGCAGTCATAGTCCAGACTCTCCGCGCTGACGATGGGCGCGGCGGCGTCAAAAAAGCTCAGCCGTCCGCCGCAAAGCCGCTCGATCGCCTGCGCGATACCGTCCGACGCCAGCGGTCCGACCGCTAAGATGCAAATGCCGTCGGGAATTTCGGTCACTTCGCCATGGCGAACGGTGATAAGCGGATGAGCAAGGATCTTTTCGGTGATGATCTGCGAAAAGCGGTCGCGATCCACCGCCAGCGCGCCGCCCGCCGCCACAGAGCAGACGTCGGCAGCTTCCATACAAAGCGAACCGAACTCACGCATTTCGGCTTTGAGCAGCCCCGCGGCGCTTTCGAGCCGTTTGGCTTTGAGCGAGTTGGAGCAGACCAGCTCGGCGAATCCGTCGGTCTTGTGCGCCGGGGAACGCTTTTCGGGCTTCATTTCGCAAAGCTCGACTTCGACGCCCGCCTTCGCGATCTGCCACGCCGCCTCAACGCCCGCCAGACCGGCGCCGACCACGGTGATCTTATTCATCGGTTTTAGCCTTCTTTTTGGCCGCCTTGACCGAGTAGCCGCAGTCCTCGTTCAGACAGGCGATCATGCCGCCGCGCTGCTTGAACAGCGCCTTGCCGCACTGCGGGCAGACGTCGCCCGTGGGCTTATCCCAGGTGACGAAATCGCATTTCGGCCAGTTTTCGCAGCCGTAGAAGGTGTGACCCTTGCGGCTGCGCTTTTCGACGACCTTGCCGCCGCATTTCGGGCAAAGCGCGCCGGTCTCCTGCACGAGGGGTTTGGTATTCTTGCAGGTGGGATAATTCGGGCAGGCGAGGAATTTGCCGTAGCGCCCGATCTTCACGACCATCATCGCGCCGCACTTATCGCACGGCACGTCGGTCTTATCTTCTTCCAGTTCGATCTTGACGCCCTGCATGTCGGCCTTCGCCTTGTCGAGCGTCTTTTCAAAATCGCCGTAGAAATCCCTGAGCACCTGAATATAATCTTCCTTGCCGTGCTCCACTTCGTCCAGCGAATTCTCCATGGAGGCGGTGAATTTGACGTTGACGATCTTCGGGAACCGTTCGTTGAGAAGACGGGTCGTGGCGATGCCCAGCTCGGTCGGCACCAGCTGCTTGGCAACGCGCTTGACGTATTCGCGCTTGATGATCGTGGTGATGATCGTGGCGTAGGTGCTCGGGCGGCCGACGCCGTTTTCTTCCAGCGCCTTGATCAGCGAAGCCTCGGTGTAGCGGGGCGGCGCCTGGGTGAAATGCTGCGCGGGCAGCAGCTCTTTGAGCTTGAGCTTTTCGCCGCTCTTGAGTTCGGGCAGCTTCGCGTCCTTTTCATCGTCGTCCGTGTCGCTGCTTTCTTCGTACAGCGCGGTGTAGCCCTCAAATTTGACCTCGTAGCCGCTCGCGGAAAACAGGCAGTATTGGTCGTCGTCCGGCTTCTGCGCCTTGATCTCGGCTTTGACGGTGTTCTGGATGCAGTCCGCCATCAGGCTCGCCATGAAGCGCAGCCAGATGAGGTTGTAGAGTTTATACTGTTCCACGGTCAGGCTGTCCTTGACCATGGCGGGGGTCAGTTCGGGGTTGGTGGGACGCACCGCCTCGTGCCCGTCCTGCGCGTTGGCGCGCTGCTTGAAATAGCGCGGCTTGTCGGGCAGGAATTTGTCGCCGTAAGCGGCGCGGATATAGTTGGCGCCCTGCTCTCTCGCCTGGTCGGAAATGCGCAGCGAATCCGTTCTCATGTAGGTGATCAAACCCATGGAGCCATGCCCTTTGACGTTGACACCTTCGTACAGTTCCTGCGCGATCTTCATGGTGCGGGAGGATTGGAAGTTCAGGTGGCGCGAAGCCTCCTGCTGCATGGTGGAGGTGGTGAAGGGCGGCGCAGGGCTCTTTTTGCGCGTGCCCTTTTTGACGGAGCCGACCGTGTATTCCGCGCCGTCCAGACGGGCGATATAGGAATCGGTCTGCTCTTTGGTCTTGAGTTTGATTTTGCCGCTCTCGTCGCCGACAAAGGCGGCGGTCAGCGTGCGGCGCGCGGAGTTGATGAGCTTGGCGTCGAGCGACCAGTACTCTTCCGGCACGAAGCTGTTGATCTCGTCTTCCTTGTCAACGATCAGCCGCACCGCCACGCTCTGCACGCGCCCCGCGGAAAGCCCGCGGCGGATCTTCTGGCTGACGAAGGGACTGAGCTTGTAGCCGACAAGTCGGTCGAGGATACGGCGCGCCTGCTGGGCGTTGACCATATCCAGATCGACCGTGCGGGGATGCGCCATGCCGGTTTCGATTCCCTTGCGGGTGATCTCGTTGAAGGTGACGCGGTTTTTCTCTTTCAAGTCTAAATCAAGCAGGGTGGCAAGGTGCCACGAGATCGCCTCGCCCTCGCGGTCGGGGTCGGTCGCCAGCAGCACGCCGCTGCTCTTTTTGACCATGCTTTTCAAGTCGGCGACCAGCTTTTCCTTGCCCTTCACGATCTCGTATTTCGGCGCAAAATCGTTGCGCACGTCCACGCTCAGTTTGGACTCCGGCAGATCGCGCACATGACCGACGGAGGCGGTCACATCGTAACCGTTGCCCAAAAAGCCTTTGATCACCTTTGCTTTGGAAATGGATTCCACAATAACAAGCTTTGCCATATTGATTTCACTCTGAGAAACGGCAAACGCGCCGTTTTTCTCCCTTTCGTGTAATAGTCTGAAATTTAATATTCGGTCAGTCCGCCACGGCGAAGCGTTTGCCGGGCAGCGGTTGGATCAAACCGAGGATTTGCAGTTCGGTGAGCGTCTGGGTCAGCAGCGGCGCGCTCAGACCGCTTTGGGCAGCCAGCGCGTCGAAGCTCACGGGTTCGCAATCAAAACACGCATAAACCTTCCGCTGTTCTTCGCTGAGCGTTTCGGGCGCTAAGGGCTTATGCTTGGCAGGCTTGCGAAGGGGTTCGCTGTGCAGCGCGGAGAGGTCGATACCGTAAAGATACGCGTAATCGTAAAGCACGTCCTCCGCGCAGAAGACGGGTTTGGCGCCGTTGGCGATGAGCACGTTGGAGCCGGTGAAGGCGGAACTGATCACGTCGCCCGGCACCGCAAAAACATCGCGGTTCTGGCGGTAAGCACAGGCAGCCGTACCCAGCGAGCCGCTGTTTTCGCCGGCTTCGATGACGAGCGTGCCCTTGGAAAGCCCGCTGATGATGCGGTTGCGCTGCGGAAAGCTGCCATGAAACGGCTTGGAAAACGGAACAAACTCGCTGATGACCGCGCCGTTAGCGGCAACATCGCGCCGAAGTCCCTCGTTTTCGCTCAGATAAGCCGCCCCGAGCCCGCAGCCCATGACAGCAACGGTAACGCCGCCGCCCTCGATGGCGCCGCGGTGTGCCGCCGTGTCGATACCCAGCGCGCCGCCGCTGACGACCGTCACGCCGACGCGGGCAAAGTCCGCCGTCAGGCGGTGGGTGACTTCAACGCTGTAACGGGTCGCGTCCCGCGCGCCGACAACGGCAATCATCCGTTCCTCTTTCAGACACGTCGGGTCGCCCCACACATAGAGCACGCCGGGCGCGTCGGAGATTTCTTTGAGGTTTATGGGATAGTATTCGCTATTGAGATCGACGATATGCCACGAATTTTCATCACATTGGCGCACGATCGCTTCCGCTTCGGTCAGATCGCGCTGCTCCATGCGGTGAAGCTGCGCCGGACGGAACAGACCGGAACCGTACCATGCCGCCGCGCCGGCTTCATAAAACTCCCGCGCGGAAGGAAAGAACGAAAACGCGTCGAAGCCGTTCGCGCCCGCCCCAAGGCAGCGCGACAGCCAGACACTGTAAACCCGTTCATCCTTTTTCGAGATCATCTCATTAACTCCCACATGATGATGGCGGCCGCCATCGAGGCGTTGAGCGATTCCGCCCTACCGCCCATGGGCACGCGCACCCGTTTCAGGCAGCTGTTCGCCGTCGCCTCGGTCACGCCGCTGCCCTCGTTGCCGATCACGCAGATCGTCTTCTCACCCAGATCGGTTTTGGTGATATCGTCCGCCGCCGCGTCAGGCGTGGATGAAAGCGTCATGAACCCGCGTTCGGCGAACATCGCCATGGTCTGCGGCAGATCGTCGACCGTGACCATCGGCAGACGCAAAAGCGACCCCATCGCGGCGCGCTGCGCCTTGGGGTTATAAATATCGCAGCAGCCGCACAGCACCGCGCCGCCGACGCCGAGCGCTTCCGCCGTGCGGATCACGGCGCCCAGATTCGACGGGTCCTGAATGTTTTCCAACGCGATCAATTTGCTTTTGCTATATATAATACTTATATTGTTTGATTTGTCAAGTGTTTTGCAAACGCAAAAAATGCCCTGCGGCGAAAACGTATCGCTCAGCCGATCCGCCGCCGCGCCGGAAACGAGATATATTTCGTCGCTTTTTTCAAACAGAAGCGCAAGCTCTTCGCCGTATTTCTCCGCCGCTTTTTCGGTATAAAACAGCGTTTTCACCGCCGTGCTGCCGGCAGCGTCCGCGCAAAGACGAGCGCCTTCGGCGAAAAACAGACCTTCTTCCCGGCGCGCCTTCGCGCTGTCGCGCACACGCGCCGCCAGCTTGATCTTTTCGTTTGCTTTACTGGTGATCAATTCGTGCATGGTGTTCCTCCGAAAGAAAATCACGCCCCGTTCGGGGCGTGACACAATGCGTGATTATTAAAGCGCGGCCTTTGCCTTTTCGCACAGAGCGGTGAAGCCTGCGGGGTCGGCGATGGCGATCTCGCTGAGCATTTTGCGGTTGAGGTTGACGTCAGCTTTTTTGAGACCGTTGATCAGCGTGGAATAGTTCATGCCGTTGAGCTTGGCGGCTGCGGAGATTCTGGTGATCCACAGACGGCGGAAATCACGCTTTTTGAGCTTGCGGCCGATGTAAGCATACTGGCCGGACTTCATGACCGCCTGCTTCGCGGTCTTGAAGAGCTTCGCCTTGGAGCCGTAGTAGCCCTTCGCCATTTTCAGAACTTTATTTCTTCTCTTGCGCGTCATCGTTGCGCCTTTAATACGAGCCATAATAGGTTACCTCCGAATTATTAAGTAAAGTTGAGCGTCCGATATTATTTGTAAGGAACAAGACGCTTGATCTGCTTGCGGTTGGTCACGTCGGCGACTTCGACCTTGCGCAGATTCCTTTTGCGCTTGGTGCTCTTCTTCGTCAGGATGTGGGACTTGTAGGCATGGCCTCTCATGGGCTTACCGTTTTTCGAGATCTTAAAACGCTTTTTGGCACCGCTGTGGGTTTTGATTTTGGGCATTTTGGTTATCCTCCTTCATTATTTTGCTGCCTTGGGCACAAGGAACATCAGCATGGAACGGCCTTCGAGCTTTGCCGCTTTTTCGACCGAAGCCGATTCGGCGCACGCCTGCGCGAAACGATCCATGATCTCAAGTCCGAGGTTGGTGTGAGCCATCTCACGGCCGCGGAACCGGATCGACACCTTCACTTTGTTGCCGTCGGCAAGGAATCGTTTGGCGTGACCGACCTTAGTGTCAAAGTCGTGCGTATCAATGTTGACCGAAAGACGGATCTCCTTGATCTCGACGATCCGCTGGTTCTTTCGGGCTTCCTTCTCACGCTTGGCTTTTTCAAAACGGTACTTACCGTAATCCATGATCTTGCACACAGGCGGCTTCGCCTGCGGCGCGATTTTAACCAAGTCAAGGTTTTTCTCCTCGGCAATCTTCAGCGCTTCCGCGGCTGACATGATGCCGAGCTGTTCACCGTCGCTGCCGATGATGCGCAGCTCACGGTCCCGGATATCTTCATTGATCTGCAGTTCCTTCGCGCTAATGTTCAAGCACCCCCGTTTGGAATAAAAAAAGTAATGCGCAAGCAGACGCACCGCTTGCACACAACAGCACACAGCCGCGCCAACGGCGCCGGTTGCGGGATATTGACCGCCCTCGGGAGCAAGCCCGGACGGTGAGGAAGCGGATTCCTGCTTTGTTTGCTCGTCTATGTTAGCAGACTCGACCCGCGCTGTCAAGCCTTTTTTTCACCTTTTTCGCAATTTTCAAAAAAAGTTGCATCTTTTGCGGTAGTATGGTATCATAATTTAGTTATCATTTCAACTGATATCGGAGAAAACCATGAAAGAAAAAGTAGTCATCACGATCTCCGACCGTCACGAGATCGACGGCGAAAGCGAGCGATCCAAACTGACCACCGTCGGCGAGCTGGAACGCACCGACAAGGGGTGCATCCTCACCTATAACGAGGAGGGCGACTTTGCCGGCAGCCGCGTTCGGCTGACCTACACGGGCAGCCGCATCGAAATGCTGCGTTCCGGCGCGCATTGCGCCGACCTGACCGTGGACCCCGGGCAGCGATACTCCTGCGCCTACCCCACCGAGTTCGGAACCCTGATGCTGGGCGTTTTCGGCAAAGAGGTGCGCGGCACCCTGCGCGAAAAGAGCGGACGGCTCTTTTTCAGCTACACGCTCGACGCCGGCGCGGGCTTCTGCTCGCAAAACGATCTGACCATTGATTACCGCTGTGAATAAACGAAAGAGGTCGATTTCCCATGTCTAAACTCGTCAACCAAGTGCAAAACCAGATCAGAGCGGCCGTTTCGCAGGCGTTCGCCGCCTGCATCGCCTCCGGCGCCCTGCCCGAGGCCGACGTTCCCGCGTTCAACATCGAAGTGCCGGCGGACCGCGCCAACGGCGACTTTTCCACCAACGCCGCCATGGCGGGCGCCAGAGCGTTCCGCCGCGCCCCCCGCCTGATCGCCGACGCACTTTGCGCAGCGATCCAAACGGAGGGCACCTATATCGCGAAATGCGAACCGGCAGGACCGGGCTTTATCAATTTTTACCTGTCCGACCGTTTTTATTCCGATATCGTGGCGGATATTCTTGCCATGGGCGAAAACTACGGTTCTTCCGATTTCGGTCAGGGCAAAACCGTCAACATCGAATTTGTTTCCGCCAACCCCACGGGTCCCATGCACATGGGCAACGCCCGCGGCGGCGCGCTGGGCGACTGCCTGGCGTCGGTGATGGAACGCGCCGGCTATCAGGTGACGCGCGAATTCTACGTCAACGACGCCGGCAACCAGATCGAAAAATTCGGGCTGTCGCTGGATATTCGCTACCGCCAGCTTTTCGAGGGCGAAAACGCGCCCGAACTGCCGGAGGACAGCTACCACGGCGAAGATATTGCCGAACGCGCGAGGGAATTCGCCGACGTTTACGGCGATAAATATATGAGCGCAAGCGAGGACGAACGCCGCAGGGCGCTGGTCGCTTTCGCGCTGCCCAAAAATATCGACAGCATGCATGAGAACCTCGACAAATACCGCATTTTCTACGACGTGTGGTTCCGCGAAAGCTCGCTCTATCAAAGCGGTGAACTGCAGGACACGCTCGATCTGCTCAAAGCCAAGGGGCTGACCTATGAAAAGGACGGCGCGCTGTGGTACAAGGCGACCGAGCACGGCGGTGAAAAGGACGAGGTGCTCGTGCGCGCCAACGGCAATCCCACGTATTTTGCCGCCGACATCGCCTACCACCGCAACAAGCTCGAAAAGCGCAACTTCGACAAAGCCATCAACGTCTGGGGCGCCGACCACCACGGTCACGTGGCGCGCATGAAGGGCGTGCTCGACGCCATCGGCATCGACTCCTCCCGCCTTGACATCATCCTCATGCAGCTCGTGCGTCTGACGCGCAACGGTGAAGTGGTGCGCATGAGCAAGCGCACCGGCAAAGCCATCACCCTGACCGATCTGCTGGAAGATATTCCGATCGACGCCGTGCGTTTCCTGTTCAACATGCGCGAACCCGGTTCGCAGATGGATTTTGACCTTGACCTCGCCGTGGAACAGAGCGCGCAGAATCCCGTCTACTATTGTCAATACGCGCACGCGCGCATTTGCAGCATTTTCAAAAAGCTCGGCATGGACCCGAACGAGGCGATCGCTTGCGCGCCCGAGCAGCTTTCTCTGCTCACCGCGCCCGAGGAGCGCGAGCTGATCGCGCACCTCGCCACCCTCACGGGCGAGATCGTCGCCGCCGCCAAAAACTACGACCCCGCCAAGATCACGCGCTTCTGCGTTGAGTTGGCGACACTGTTTCACAAGTTCTACAACGCCTGCCGCGTTTCCACCGATTCGCCCGACCTCACTGCCGCGCGTCTGGGCTTGTGCCGCAGCGTGAAGGTGACCTTGAGCGGCATGCTGAAAATGCTCGGCATCACCGTTCCCGAATCCATGTAAAAGGAGATCGTTTCATGTATTCCTGCAACATTATCGCGCACCGCGGCGCGAACAAGCGCGCCCCGCAGAACACCCTGCCCGCCTTTCAAAAGGCGATCGAGATCGGGTGCGACGGGTTTGAGACCGACGTACACCTTTCCAAGGACGGCGTGCCGATCATCTGCCACAATGACACCATCGACGCCACCTCCAACGGCTCCGGCCGCATCAGCGACCTAACGCTCGAGGAACTGAAAAGCTACGATTTCGGCAGCTATTTCAGCAAGGAATTTGTCGGCACCACCCTGCCCACGCTCGACGAGTTTCTGGAGCTGGTCGCGGACAACGATCTCAAGATCATGAACATTGAACTGAAAAAAGAGCCGGACAACGCGCGGCGGGACGAGCTGGTGACCAAAACGCTCGAAGCCGTGGAACACCACGGGCTCAACGAAAGCCTGCTCATTTCCAGCTTCTGCCCCAAAATCCTCAAGCTCGTCAAGCAAAAGAATCCGGCGATCAAGACCGCCTACCTCTACCCTTACGGTTATCTCCACGCCATGAAGGTCGTCATCCCGCCGATCCTGCGCATGAAAGACTTGAACTGCGCCGCCTCCCACCCGTTCAAAGCCTGCATCCGCGGCGATTACGTGAACCTGTGCCACAAGAACGGGCTGGACGTCAACGTCTGGACGGTGGACGAAGCGGATGAGATCCGCAACATGCTCCGCGCCGGCGTGGACGGCATCATCACCGACTGCCCCGACCGCATCCATTTCATCTTAGATGAAATGAACGAAGAAGCGTGACCTTATAAAAGAATCGGCTGAAGCTGTTCGCCGTTGAGCGCTGCGCGCACGGCCGCCTCGGTTTGGTCAAAATCCGCCACGATGCTGCGCGGCTTGCCCGCCGGCTGATCCTGCCGCATGGGAACGAAGTAATAGCAATTGCGGTTGAGCAGCGTGCCGATGCTTTTGGCGGAGCCGCTCAGCGCGTCATTGGTAGAGACTGCCAGCAGCAGCGGCCGCCCCGTGCGCAGATGCGACTTGCACGCCATGGTCACCGCCGTATCGGTGATGCCCGCGGCGAGCTTGCCCAGCGTGTTGCCCGTGCAGGGCTCGACCAGGAGCAGGTCAAACATCTTTTTCGGTCCGATCGGCTCCGCCTGCACGATGGTATGGATCACTTTCTGCCCCGTCAGGGCTTCGGCGCGTTCGCGGAACGACTGCGCCGTACCGAAGCGGGTATCCGTTTGATAAGCATAGTCCGAAAAGATCGGCGTCACTGCGGCGCCGGTCTTTATTAATTTCTCCATTTGCGCAAACGCCGCCTCAAAGGTACAAAACGAACCGCAGAGCGCAAACCCGATTCTGACGCCGTTCATCCTCTCACCTCCCCTTCCTTTTCATAAGATAAGATCGCGCGTGAAATGGCTTCGCCCGCGCTGCGCGGCGACAGGCGGCCGGGCAGACCGGGCGCGTTCAGATAGCGCAGTCCGCACTGTTTGACCGTTTCTTCGTCCGCACCGTAGGGCGCGGAGGCGATCTCCAGCACCAGCGCGTCCCGTTTCAGGCGCAGCAGGTGCTTTTCTTCGATGATCCGCGACGGCACGGTGTTGATCAGCACATCGCAGTGCGGCAATTCCTCCTCTATTTTGTCAAGCGATACTGCTTTACAGCCGTTGCTTTCCGCGCAGATGCGGTCTTTTTCCGCGCGCGCCGCCACGGTCACTTTGCCGCCCAGCGCGCGCAGCCGCGGCGCCAGAGCGGAAGCGGTTCTACCATATCCTGTGATCAAAAATGACGAACCGCAAACGGTGGTATCGGTCGCGCCGATGATCTCAAATAAAACGCCCTCCGCCGTCGCCGCCGCGTTGGCGAACAGCAAGGCTTCGTTTTCGTAATAATCGTAAAGCTCAATGCCTTTACTTCTGACACTTTCGCGCCACATCGGTTCGGGCATACCGGCGAACACGAGCTGCCCTTTCTGCAGCAGATCGGCCAATTCCGCCAAGCCGACGGGGACGGAACGCTGCGGCGCGTAGACCGTTTCGCCGTCGCGGCTCATGGGCAGCGGCAGCACCAGCCGCTCGCAGTCCCTCACCTGCCGCTTCCAAGCCGCCGAATCCGAGGCGAAGCAGACCGAATGACCTGCTAAGAGCAGCGATTTCGCCGCGTAAAGCTGGCGGCGGTCGCCGCCCATGAACAAAAACTTTTCCATTTGTGACACCAACTTATTAAAATAAATTGCTCAAGGTCATAATATGTGATATAATAATGAACTGTTAAAACAATTCGAGGTGATTTCTGATGAAAACCATCGATCAACTGTTAAAAGAGGTCAAGCGCGTCCATTTCATCGGCATCGGCGGCTCCGGCATGTGCCCGCTCGCGGAGATCCTGCACGCCAACGGCTATGAGATCAGCGGTTCGGACGTGAACGAGAGCGAAACGCTCGCGCGCGTGCGCAAGCTCGGCATCCCCGTCGCCATGCCGCAAAAGGCGGAAAACATCGAGGGTGCGGAGCTGATCGTCTACACCGCCGCTCTGCTGCCCGACAATCCCGAGCTCTGCGCCGCCAAGGCGTCCGGCATCCCGACCTTTGAGCGCTCCAAGCTGTTCGGCGCGATCACGCGCATTTACAACAACGCCGTTTGCATCAGCGGCACCCACGGCAAGACGACCGTGACCTCCCTGCTCACGCAGATCATGATCATGGGCGGGCTCGACCCGAGCGCCGTCATCGGCGGCAGGCTGCCGCTGATCAACGCCAACGGTCTGGTCGGTCACAGCGAAAACATCGTCTGCGAAGCCTGTGAATTTGTGGACACGTTCCTGGATCTTTCCCCCGACGTGGCGGTGATCCTGAACATCGACGAAGACCACATGGATTATTTCAAAACGATGGATAACCTCATCGCGTCGTTCCATAAGTTCTGCCTGGCGACCACGCGCACGCTGGTCATCAACAAGTCCGACCTCAACGTGCTCAAAGCGATCGAGGGCGTTGAAGGCAAGCGCATCATCACCTTCGGCAGCACACCCGACTGCGACTTTTACCCCGAAAACATCCACATGGAGCGCGGCGCTTTCGCCGCCTTTGACGTGATGCACGGCGGGCAAAAGGCGTTTACCGTGCAGTTGAATATCCCGGGCGAACACAACATTCTCAACACGCTTGCCGCCGTGGCTGCCGCCTATGCTTCCGGCATGGAGCCCGCCGACTGTCTGCCCGCCATTGAGGCTTTCGGCGGCGCGGGTCGGCGCTTTGAAAAGATCGGCACGTTCTGCGGCATCGATCTGTTCGACGATTACGCGCACCATCCGGCGGAGCTGGAGGTCACGCTGCGCTCCGCCCTGCGCATGGGATACCAACGGGTCTGGGCGGTGTTCCAGCCCTTCACCTATTCCCGCACCGCCATGCTTATGGATGATTTCGCCCGCGTGCTCAGCCTGCCCGACCATGTGGTCATGACCGAGATCATGGGCTCGCGCGAACGCAACACCTGGGGCGTGACCACCGCGCAGCTGGCCGAAAAAATCCCCGGCAGCGTGTGGTTCAACACCTTTGACGAGGTGGCGCAGTATGTGGTCGACCGCGCCGAACCCGGCGACATGGTCATCACGCTCGGCTGCGGCGACATTTACAAAGCCGGCAAGATCATGCAAAAACTTTGGAAAGAGAAAGAGGCTGAATAAAATGAGGATCGTTACCCAAACCGATGCCCTCGGCCGTCGCCTGGGCGACAGGGCCGCCGTGGAGATCATCGCCCGCGCGGGCTTTGGCGGCATTGATTATTCGATGTTCCCGCTGAAGGACCCGAAGTGCCTGCTGCTCGGTGATGAAATGCCCGCGATCATCGACGAATTGAAAGAAACCGCGGCCCGCTACAGCATTCCGTTCACGCAGGCGCACGCGCCCTTCCCCACCATGACACGGGACGATGAGGATTACAACAAATTCGTGTTCACCGCCATCGTGCGTTCCCTTGAGATTGCCGGGCGTCTGGGGGTGGAAAACATTGTGGTTCACCCCATTTCACTTGCGCCGCAGGGCACCGATTTTGATTTGAATTACCGCTTCTACCAGCGGCTCGTGCCGTACATAGACGAATACGGCGTGCGCGTGTGTACCGAAAACATGTGGGGCCATCGGGACGGTCATTTCACCCGCACCGCCTGCGCCAGCCCGGAGGACTTCCGTCAGCTGTGCGAAATGCTCGGCGCCGAACGGTTCGGCGCGTGTCTGGATATCGGGCACTGCGGGCTGGTCGGCTTCAAGGCCAGCGAACTCATCCGCGCGCTGGGGCCGGAATATCTCGTCGCGCTGCACGTTCACGACAACGACCACAATTCCGACGCGCACATTTTCCCCTTCCACGGAAAAATCGACTGGGCCGATACCATGCACGCCCTGCATGAGATCGGCTACAAGGGCGACCTTACCTTTGAAGCGGACAATTCGCTGCTCTCCTGCCCCGACAGCTTCTTGCCCGTTGCCGAACGCCATCTGCACGACATCGGTCTGGCACTGATGGACATGATGAAATAAACCGAAACAGCACCACACCAACAAAAGAAAGGATTGTGAACCATGGCTGATTTTTTCAACCGCTTCATCTCCGCTTTTCTCACCGTGATCCTGTTTTTCTCCAACCTTTTTGCCCTGCCCATGAAACCCTTTGAGCCGACGCCGGAAACCCCGAAGCAAAAAGAGCCGGGCCTGACCCTGTGCGTAGATGATTACGCCATCATCCTGCCCGCTGCCGCCAAGCCCTATGAAACGACGGCGGCGAAAACGCTGCAGGATTATCTGAAAAGGATCAGCGGCATCACGCTCCCGATCCAGACCGACGAAACGGCGCAGAGCGGCCAAGAGATCGTGCTCGGCTTCACCAACCGCAGCCGTGCCGATTCCGCCGCCGGGCTGATCGACGACGGTTACCTTTGTCAGGTTGTCGGCACGCGCGTTTTCATCAACGGCGCAGGCACGCGCGGCACGATCTACGGCGTGTATCATTTTCTGGAGGAAGTGTTCGGCTGCCACTGGTACACCAAAGACCTGATCGTGGTGCCCGAGGCGGAGTCGCTTCTGGTGCCGCAGGATCTGAACATGAAGCAGGAGCCGTATTTTGAAAGCCGCGAAACCGACTGGATCAGCCCCAACGACGCCACTTATTCGCTGGCCAACAACCTCAACGGCGGCACCTACCGCCACTTTGGGGAGGACAACGGCTGCACCGTGAATTACCTCGGCGGCTTCTGCCACACGCTGGCCACCGCCCGCTGCGCCCGCAGCACCTATTTTGAAACCCACCCCGAATATTTCGCCTACCGCATCGATAAAAGAGAGCGCGTTGACCGGCAGCTCTGCCTGACGAACCCCGACGTGGTGCAAATCGTCACGCAGGAGGTGCTCGACCTGCTGCGCAACAACTACAACCCCGAAAGCGACAGCCTGCAGATCGTCTCGCTCACGCAGGACGACAATCAGGATTACTGCCAGTGCGACAAGTGCCGCGCGCTCGACGAAGCCAACGGCTCCCACGCCGGCACGATGATCACCTTCGTCAACCAGGTGGCCAAAGCCGTCAAGGACGCGGGCTACGACAAGGTCGCCATCGACACCTTCGCTTATCAATACACCCGCCAGGCGCCCACCAACGTCAAGCCGGACGACAACGTCATCGTGCGCCTTTGCTCCATCGAATGCTGCTTCTCGCACCCGATGGAGGATAAAAGCTGCAAACAGAACGCCGACTTCATGAAGGACTTTGCCGACTGGGGCAAAATCTGCGGCCGCATCTACATCTGGGATTACACCACCAATTATTCCAACTACATCGGGCCGTTCTGCGATTTCGGCGTGATCCAGCCGAACATGCAGACCTTCGTGAAGAACAACGTCAAGGGCGTTTATGAAGAGGGCAACTACACCGCCGCCGAGAGTAACGGCGAATTTGCCGAACTGCGCGCCTACCTGCTCAGCCGCCTGATGTGGGACCCGTACCTCGATTATGAAGCGGAAATGGACGGCTTCCTCAAAGCATACTACGGCGGCGGCTGGCAATATGTGCGCGAATTCATCCGCATGATGACCGATTACACCGGCAAATACGGTCAGCACATGACCATCTACCGCTCCATGACCGATAAATCCGTGCTCTGCTTCAGCAAGCGCGAGATCAACTACTGCGACGAGCTGTGGCAAAACGCCGTGGCCAAAGCCGGCACGCCGGCGCAGCAGCAAAACGTGGAACGCTCCCTGCTATGCTGGCGCTACTGGAAGGCGTGCAACCGCGTGGCGGAGTTTTCCAGAAAGAACAACAAAGACGGACAGGAAAGCCAAAAGCTTTATGACGATTTCGTCGCCTTCGGCATCCGCCGCCTTTTTGAGGGCGGAAACGGCATGTTGAGCGCAGCACCCGACCTGACGAAAGTGCCGCGCGAATGGTATGAAAGGGTGGACTGACATTGATCCAAGCCATTAACGTAACCCTGCAATACGGCGGGCGGACGCTGTTCCAGCACGCCGACCTCACCTTTTCCCGCGGGAACTGCTACGGCGTCATCGGCGCCAACGGCGCGGGCAAATCCACGTTTCTCAAAATCCTCTCGGGCGAGATCGAGCCGAACAAGGGCGAGGTCGTCGTTACCCCGGGCGAGCGCATTTCCATTCTGCGGCAGGATCACTTCGCGTTTGACGACTGCGGTGTGATCCGCACCGTGCTGCTGGGCAACCCGAAGCTGTGCGAGATCATGGACGAAAAGGAAGCGCTTTACAGCAAGGAGGATTTCACGGAAGAGGACGGCATGCGCATCAGCGAGCTGGAAGAGGCCTTTGCCGAAATGGACGGCTGGAGCGCGGAAAGCGACGCCGAGATTCTGCTCAACGGGCTGGGCGTGACCAACGAATTTCACGAAATGAAAATGGGCGATCTGCCCAACGACGTCAAAGTGAAGGTGCTGCTCGCGCAGGCGCTGTTCGGCCAGCCGGACATCCTGCTCATGGACGAACCGACCAACCACCTCGACGTGGACGCGATCCACTGGCTGGAGGAATTTCTGATCGAGCTGGAAAGCACCATCCTCGTCGTGTCGCACGACCGTCATTTCCTCAACAAGGTCTGCACGCATATCGTCGATATCGACTACGGCAAGATCACCATGAGCGTGGGCAACTACGACTTCTGGTATGAATACACGCAGATGGCGCAGCGTCAACTGCGCGAACAGAACAAAAAGGCGGAAGCCAAAATCAAGGAATTACAGGAATTCATCGCGCGCTTCAGCGCGAACGCCTCCAAATCCAAGCAGGCCACCAGCCGCAAAAAGCTGCTGGAAAACATCAACGTGGAAGAAATCCCTGTTTCTTCCCGCCGTTTTCCGTTCATTTCCTTTAAGCCCGACCGCGAGGTCGGAAATGAGGTCATCACCGTGACCGACGTATCCAAAACCATCGGCGACCGCAAGGTGCTCGACCACGTGTCGTTCACCATCCTGCCGCGCGAAAAGGTGGCGCTCATCGGCACGGACACCGTGGCAAAAACCACGATGCTCAAAATCCTCGCCGAAGAGATCGAACCCGACGAGGGCAGCATCAAGTGGGGCGTGACCACCTCGCGCGCCTATTTCCCGAGCGACAATTCCGCCTTTTTCGACGGCGTGGAAGACAGCCTGACCGACTGGATCCGCCGCTATTCCGATCTCGTGTTCGAGACCGATGTGCGCGGCTGGCTGGGCCGCATGATGTTCTCGGGTGAAGAAGCGACCAAAAAGGCCAAGGTGCTTTCGGGCGGCGAGCGCGTGCGCTGCATGCTGTGCAAAATGATGCTCTCCGGCGCGAACGTGCTGCTGCTCGACGAACCGACCAACCACCTTGATCTGGAATCCATCGCCTCGCTCAACGACGGGCTGATGAAATTCCCCGAAAGCGTGATCTTCACCTCCCACGACCACCAGCTGGTGCAGACCGTCGCCGACCGCCTGATCGACGTGACCCCGGGTCAGTTCTACGACAAGCGCATCACCTACGACGAATATCTGGAAGAACTGAAAGAAAACGGATAAAGAGACAAGCCATGGTATTTCTGACGCAACGGCAGAAGTACGATGGCTTGTTTTGACATGACAGTCATGCTTGTTATATAATTGATAAAGACAGTCAGAAACAGACAAATCGGAATTTGGCTTTGCCAAATTCCGATTTGAGCGGATAGCAAATTGCTTTCCGGAAAATGAGCTATCGGCTATCAGCTATCGGCTTCGGGCAACAGCCCGACAAATTGCGATTCTGAAGAAAGGAACCAATTTATGATCGAGCGTTACGTCGGCGCGGGTTATGCCGCGGCGATCGGGGAAAAGACGGTGTCGCCGGGGATCGGCGACGAGGTTTTCTTCTGCCTGAGCCCTGTCTGCGCCGTGGACGCCTGCGGGCAAACAGACGAGGAGCGCAGCCTGAGCCTGCCGACCCTTGAACGAAACGGCGACGAGCTGACGGCGATCTGGTCGTCGGAGTCCTCCCTTTGGCACAAAAAAGAATATGTTTTTCATTTCACTCCCGAAGCGGCTACCTGCCGCGTGCGCGTTTACGGCAGCGGAACCGTTGACGGCGTTCGCTTTTTCGTCGGCGACCGAAGAGATCGGTTTTACGGCAGCGGTTATGACGCCGCCGATTATTTCGCGCCGCTCGGTCTCGCCAACCATCGCTCCTCCAACCGCGTTTTCACCATGGCGGAAGATACGAAGCTGGGCGTTCTCGGCGGCTTTTCACCGACCCCGTTGGCGTTCTCGTTCCGCATGGCGGGCGTGGACGGACGGCTGCTGCTCGGTCTCGGCGTTCTGCCCGACAACGCCGCGTTTGACGGGCTGACTTACAAAAGCCTCCGCTTTGCGCCCGATATTTCGCGCTTTTGCCTGCACGTCGGGTTCAACGGCTATCAGGCGGTCGACGGTTATTGGGAAAGCCCGCCGATCCTGATGCTGCCCGCCGCAACCGATCTCGACGCGCTGCGGCGATATGCCGACTGGCATTATGACCGGGGGCTGCCCCGCGCCCGAACGGAACACATCCCCGCATGGTGGAACGGGCCGTTTTTCTGCGGATGGAAGGAGCAGGCGCTCGTGCCCGACGCCGCCTCGCCGTTTGACGCGGCGACGCAGACCTGTTATCGGCAAATGTCCGACACATTGGACGCGCGCGGGCTGCGCCCCTCCGCGATCATCCTCGACGACAAGTGGCAGCAGACCTACGGCGCCGCGCTGCCCGATCCACACAAGTGGCCCGATCTGCGTGCCTTTACGGACGAGCAGCACGAAAAAGGGCGCCGCGTTTTGCTGTGGTTCAAAAGCTGGGACGCTGAGGGGCTCACGGATGACGAGTGTATCCTGAGCGAAACGGGTGAACGGCTGGGCGCCGACCCGACCTCGCCCGCTTACCGCAACCGCGTGCGCAGCATGATGCACACACTGCTCTCTGCCGATGAAGGCTGCATGAACGCCGACGGCTTCAAGATCGACTTCGCGGACTGCGTGCCCTGCGAAAGAAACATGCGCCTGCATGAAAAAGGCGTTTACGGCGTCGCGCTGCTGCTTCGGTTCATGGAGCTGATCTATCGCGAAGCCAAGCGGGTGAAGCCCGACGTGCTGATTAACACGAGCTGCTGTCACCCGCTCTTTGCCGCGTTCACCGATCAGGCGCGGCTGCACGACACGTTTTTCGCGCTGCGCGATTCCGCGCGGATCATGCGGGAACGCGCCGCATTGTTCAACGCCGTCATGCCCGGCGTCTCCATCGACACGGACGCGGGCTCCTGCGGGAGCCGCCGCGATTTTATGCGCTACGCCCGTGCCTGCGCGGACTTCGGCGTGCCCGATCTCTACGTTCTCAACCCCATTGAGGACTGCACCCTGACCGCAGCGGACTGGGAGGAAATCCGTCTGCTGTGGGAAGCATACAGAAAAAAGCGGTATGGCGAATCGGAGAATCTCTGAATTCCTGCCTGCCCGACAAAAGGGGGACACCATGAAAAAGCTGTTGTTGATCATCGGTATCGTCATTCTTGCTGTTTGCGTCCTGTTCCTGCTGTTTGCCGCGCTGAACCTGTTCGGCTACTACCATGTGCTTGACGGTTCGCCGGAACTATATGACCGGCTGCATCGGCGCATGATCGTTTTCTCGGCAAGCGGCGTCGCCCTCGGGGTGCTCGCCGCCGTGTGCCTCATCGTGCGTTCCAAAATCAAATAATCTCGTTTCGGAGGGGTCTGTCATGCTTCATCTGCCTGTTCTTTCCGCCTTTCGCGCGGAGATCATCTGTGAAAATGATTCGGGCGACGCCCGCCTGCGCACCGAACTTGACGGCGACGCGCTGCGCGTATATCTGACCGCGCGGGAAAGCCGCCCGACCTTTGTGCGTCTGGCGTGGGACGCGGAAAAGGACGCGGACACGCTCGTGCTCGGCGACGCGTGGGAGCGCTCCTACGGCGATCTGGAATTCAAACGCCTCGGCGACAACAACCGACGGCTGCCGTGGTATTTCATCGCGACGGATCGAACGGACTGCTTCTGCTTCGGCGTAAAAACGCGCCCGCATGCGTTCGTTTCGTTCCGCTTTACCTTAACCGAGCTGAGCGCTTTGCTGGACTGCCGCAACGGCGGGGGCGGCGTTGCGCTCGGCGGCAGAGAAATCTTTTTGGCGGAATTCGTGCTGAAAGAATACAAAAACACCGATGATTTTGACGCGCTGTGCGACTTCTGCGGGCGGCTGTGTCCCGACCCGATTTTGCCCGACGCGCCCGTGTTCGGCAACAACAACTGGTATTACGCCTACGGGAAAAGCTCGCGCGAGGAAATCTTAGCCGACGCGCGCATGACCGCCGAACTGGCGAAGGGGCTGCCTGCGCCCGCCTATGAAGTGATTGACGACTGCTGGCAGCTCAACTCCTGCGCGGGACCGTGGCTGCCGAACGAAAAATTCGGCGACATGAAAACGCTCGCGGATGAGATTCACGCCATGGGGCTGCGCGCGGGCATCTGGGTGCGGCTGCTTTCGACCAAAGAGAGCCTGCCCGACGACATGCTGATCCTGCGCGGCGGCAAGCGCCAATATCTCGACCCGACGGTCGAGGCGGTTCGGGAACATATCCGCGCGGATATCCGCCGCATCCGCTCCTGGGGCTACGACCTGCTCAAGCACGATTTTTCAACCTACGATCTGTTCGGCGCCTGGGGACCCGAAATGACCGACGGCCCCGCGAACACGCCGGACTGGCATTTCAATGACCGTTCCAAGACCAACGCCGAGATCGTACTCGACCTGTATGAACTGATCCGAGAGGAATGCGGCGACATGCTCATCATCGGCTGCAACACGGTCTCGCACCTGAGCGCGGGACTGGTGCAGATCGCCCGCACGGGCAACGACACGAGCGGACGGGACTGGGCGCCCACGAAAGAAAACGGCGTGAACACCCTCGCGTTCCGTTTGGCGCAAAACAAAAAATTCTATCTGGTCGACGCGGACTGCGTCGGCATCCTCGGCGACAACATTCCGTGGGAGAAAAACCGCTGGTGGCTGACCCTGCTCGCCAAGAGCGATTCCGCGCTGTTCGTTTCCGCGCCTGCGGAACTTTCCGAAGACAAAAAAGCGGATATCGCGGCGGCGTTCGCCGACGTGCAGACGTTCCACGACCTGCGCCCGATCGACCGCTATGAAAACAGAACGCCTGAAATCTGGGAGGCGGACGGGAAGCCGCTGCCGAACGGCTCAGCCGAAAACTGAAACGTGCAAAACGGCAAGGGAGGGAAGCCCGTGTTTCGGAACATGAGAAGATGGAAACAGCAGCTCTCAACGGAAAGCTGCATCGAACTGCTGAAAAAGGAAAAACGAGGCGTGCTCTCCGTCCTCGGGGACGACGGCTACCCTTACGGCGTCCCGCTCAACCACTATTACGCGGCGGACGGCAAGCTGTATTTCCACTGTGCCAAAGAAGGACACAAGATCGACGCGATCAACCGCTGTGACAAGGTGTGCTATACCGTTTTGGAAAAAGGGACCCGACCCGACGGCGAGTGGGCGTATCATGTCAAAAGCG
>JAFTEL010000005.1 GCA_017453685.1 Clostridia bacterium | reverse complement strand
CGTCCTGAGCCAGGATCAAACTCTCTAAAAATTGTATCTCAATTACAAAATTGAAATCTGAATTTTCAGAGCTTAATCGCTCATTTCTTTGCTAGCGCTGCTAGCTTTTCTGCTGTTCGCAGAATTACTGTTGAAGTACTACTTCAAAAAAATTTTCAAGGGTTTGTTTCATACTTGAATCGTTGTTTAATTTTCAAGGTGCGCTGCCGCTCTTTTTTCGGCGGCTTGAACATATTACCACACACTCCACTCCCTGTCAACACTTTTTTTCAGTTTTTTTAAACTTTTTTCCTAAGGGTTTATTTGCTCCGTTTTTCGGCGGCGAGAGCCGCGGCGCGGAACCTTTTGCGCCCCGGCACATATGATGAAACAGAACGAAAAGGAGGAAATGCGAAATGAAAATTGTTGTGCTGCGCAGTCCCAAGGTCCTGCAGGGTGTGCTCCGTATGCTGTTTGGGATCAAGAAGCTGGAACCGGTTGAATAACGGAAAAATCAGGCTGCCCGGCACAAAACCGGGCAGCTTTCAAAAAAGCTGCATATTTTGTGTTGAAATGCGACAAAGAGTGTGCTATAATGTGGTCAATATAAAATAATGGATGTGATTGATGTGAAATGTCCGTTCTGTGGCTTTGAGGAAAGCAAGGTAATCGATTCCAGACCGACCGATGAGGGCGAGCGTATTCGCCGGCGCAGAGAATGTATGCGCTGCGCCAAACGGTTCACCACCTATGAGATCATTGAAAGCGTGCCGGTGATCGTGATCAAGCGCGACAAATCGCGGGAAGCTTTCGATCGCCAGAAGCTGTTCAACGGCATGCTCCGCGCCTGCGAGAAACGCCCTGTTTCTCTGGCGCAGCTGGAAGAAGCGGTTGACGACATCGAGATGACCATTCAGAATTCGCTGGACCGCGAAGTAACTTCGATCCATATCGGCGAACTTGCCATGGAGAAGCTCAAAACGATCGACGAGGTCGCCTACGTGCGTTTCGCCTCGGTCTACCGTCAATTCAAAGACATCAACACCTTTATGGATGAGTTGAACAAGCTCCTCAACGAGAGATAATCAATCCGTTGAAACGGCTTGCCGATCGAATCTATCGGCAAGCCGTTTTTGTTTCCTATTGTAATGTTAAACTTATTAGGCGGCGGATTCCGCTTCCGTCGTCTCGCTCTCTGCGATGGTTTCGGCTTCGGTCGTTTCGGTCTCGGTCATTTCCGCCGCAGCCGTCACGATGGTTTCGCCGGGCTCGGCGTTCTCGGGCGCGTCAGTCGCCTGCATGGCGCTGATATAGTACCCGTCGCTGTTTTCACGCAGGGTGATGTTGACATATTTGGTCGGCGCGGGTTCGATGTAGCTGCCGTCCGCCGCCTGCGCCCAGCCCTCGCCCGCCAAATAGCCGACGGTGAGCACGATGGTGTTGGAGCTCTTTTTGATGTCGATGACCTTGGGCGTGTAGATCGGCACGGAGCCGGTGGATGTGACCAGATAGCACTGGCTCTGCTCGCTGTAAGTGAACTCGTCGAAATAGCCCTTGACGCCGATGTGCGTCGGCACGGCGTCCGTTCCGAACATCTCGGCAAACTTTTTGTTGACGTCCTTCTGCGGGATCATGATGTTGCCGACGTCGTCAGTCTCATAGATGCCGGGATAAATGGAATCATCCTTAATGATCGCCCAGACCGCGCAGACGGTGAGCTGGTTGATATCGGCGGACGAAACATCGTCAAACATATCGGGGTCGTACATGACAACCGGAACGAGCCATTCCTGATACGCCAGCTTTTTTTCGGTGTTATCCGTCAGTTTTTTCACGCCGTTGATGCCGGCGCTCACCGAGAAGATAACGCCGATGACGGCAAAAAAGATCAGAATCAAGCCGAGAGGAAACGCAGCTTTGTTGTTTCCTCTTCTTTTTTTTGCTTCCGCCATATGAAAAAACCTCCTTACATTTGCGCCAGTGCGATCATGACCGGCATGGTGATGATGGAAAGAAAGCTGACGAGACCGACGGTCTTTGACGCGACGCCGGTATCCAGATCGTATTTGCCGGCGAGGACGACCGTGTTGTTCGCGCTGGGCGCCGCCGAGACCAGCGTCATGGCAACGCGCAGCGGGGTCGGCACCTTGGCCAGGGTGAGCAGACCGAGCACGATCAAAGGCAGTACGATCAATTTTATGAGCGAAACCAGATAGATATTTGCGTTTTTGAACATCGTTTTGAGGTCGGTGTTCGCCAGATAGGTGCCGAAGATCAGCATCGCCAGCGGCGTATTCAGCGAAGCGAGCGCGCTGACGGGCGTTGCGATGATGACGGGCAGCTTGACCCGGAGCAAAAACAGCGGCATGCCGATGGCAACGCCGATGGTGCCGGGGTTGATGAGCAGCTTTTTGATATCGAACCCGTCTTTCTGCGCGCCGAGAATGGTGATGCCGTGCGTGAACGAGACCACGTTGAACACCATCACCGCCGCGGAGCAGTAAAACACGCCGATGTCGCCCAATATCGCCTGCGCCAGCGGCAGAGCCATATAGCCGCAGTTGCCGTACATGCAGGCGAAGCGGTAAATGCCGCACTGGCGGATGTCGCCCTTGCGGAACAGGGGCAGGATGAGGATCATGCCGATGAAGTGAAAGCCGAAGCTGCACAGAATGGCAAGCCCCAGCCCCTTGATGTGCTCGGGCGAATTGTCCATGGAAATGAAGCTGTTGACGATCACCATCGGGGTGACGATGTAAAACAGCAGATTGGTGTTCAGGCGGGAGGCTTTTTCGGTGTAGATGCCGAGCTTATCCGCCGCGAAGCCGACGGTGATGAGGATATACAGGATCAGCACCTGCTGTGCGGTCGCAAAGAGGTTGCTGAAAAACGGTGAGTCAAAATGCACGGGTTTTACTCCTTATCGGCACTTTCTTCGGCGCTTTCTTCCGGCTTCTGTTCCACTTTTTTCTTTTTGACGGCGACGGTGGTGAAATAGAGGAACACCGGAATGAAGACGGCCAGCATCAGATCGCAGGGCGCGAGACTGTGACCTGTCACGATGCGATCCGTGTGGAGCATCACCAGCATCATCAGACGGGGCACGCTGATCACGAACGCCAGCAGCGCCGCCGGAAGCCCGCAGCCGAACAGCCGCCACGCGCAGATCTCGGGGGTGACGTTGGTCACGACCTGGGCAAACGCCAGCGTGAACGAGATCAGGAACACCAGCATGAACAGTTCCAGCAAGAGATCGGACACGTTGATAAAGCTGATCTTGGTGACAAAACGATAGATGATGCGGCAGATCGACCACACGACCGGCATGACCGAAAGGACGCGGAACGAACTCATGCGGATCTTTTTGTTGAGGCAGGAAAAGCCGTAGACCCAATAGAACGCGGCGGAAAGCGCGGCGAAAATGCAGCCGAAGAGCAGCGCCGTGCCGCCGTTTTTGGTCAGATAAGAAAGCAGGGTAACGCCGCTGTAAGCATTGTAATTGCCGAGCTGATCGATGAACAGGAACATTTCATGGATCGCGTCGAACATGACGGCAGCGCCGGTGAGCAGCGCAATGACGCCGAGCGCCTTGTTCTTCGTCATGCAGTCGCGCACACGGTTGACCTTGCCGTTGAGGAAGCTCGCCGCCATCAGGAAGCCGACAACGGCGGCGCAGAGAAGATAGAACACCCAAACCGTCCAGTTCGTTTCTGTGAAGAAGCCGGTCTCGGGTTCGATCAGCGCTGAAACGTGATAAACACGCAGCGGAAGCAAAACGCAAAGGCTCAGCGCCGCCACGGAAATGAGCGTGGTCGGAGCCAGCTTGCTGCGGGAACCTTTGATTGTTTTCATGGCGTTCACCTTCACTTTCTCATTCTTTCCTCGCTGGGAACGTATTCGCCGGCGTGCGCGGTGTTTTCGATCGTTCTCTCTTCCAGCGGAATGTAATCATAAGGCAGCGACACGTTTTTGTAAGCGGGTCGGATGATGCGGGTGCCGGTGGTCAGTTCTTCCAGCCGGTGCGCCGCCCAGCCCGCCACGCGCGCCGTAGCAAACAAAGGCGTAAACAGGTCTTCCGGGATGCCGAGCAATTCATAGACCAGACCGGAATACAAATCGACGTTGGCGCACATCGCCTTGGTGTTGTTCTTCTCCTTGCGGAAGATCTGCGGCGTGAGCGTTTCGATGAGCTCCAGTTGGCGGAAATGACGCATCTGTTCCTCTGTGCGGCAGAAATCCTTCGCCGCCTGCTTGAGCAGCAGCGCTCTGGGATCGGAAATGGTGTAGATCGCGTGACCCATGCCGTAGATCAAGCCGGAACGGTCGCCCGCCTCGCGGCGGATGACACGGGTGAGGTAATCGGCGACCTGCCCTTCATTGTTGATATCGGTGATTTCTTCCTCCATCATGCGCGCCATTTCGCGGGCTTTGATGTTGGCGCCGCCGTGACGCGGACCTTTGAGCGCGCAGATGCCGGCGCCGATGGCGGAATAGGTGTCCGTTCCCGTTGAGGTGAGCACACGGGTGGAAAACGTGGAATTGTTGCCGCCGCCGTGCTCCGCGTGAAGTATCAGGCAAAGATCGAGGAGCTTTGCCTCTTCATCGGAAAAAGCGCGGTCGCTGCGCAGGGTGCGCAGGATGTTTTGCGCCGTGCCGAATTCGGGCTTGGGCTGATGGATATACATGCTCTTTTTGTAATAATGGCGGCGCTTGACCTGATAGGCGTAGCTCATGATGGACGGAAGCTGCGCCAGAAGCTGGATGCACTGGCGAAGCACGTTCTCGGTCGAAAGCTCGTCGGGGTCATCGTCAAACGAATAGAGCGCCATGACTGAACGCGCCATTTTGTTCATGATGTTCGGCGAAGGAGCCTTCATGATCATATCCTCAATGAAGTCCTCCGGCAGCTCGCGGCATTCCGCCAGAACGGTCATGAACTTTTCAAGCTGTTCCTTGGTGGGCAGGTAGCCGAAAATGAGCAGCCACGCCACTTCCTCATAGCCGAAGCGGTCGTCCCTGCGGCAGCCGTTGACGATATCGTTGATATTGATGCCGCGGAACACCAGTTTACCGGGCTTGGGCACGCGCTCGCCGTCGTCCACATAATAGCCCTCGACGCTGCACACGTTGGTCAAACCCGCCATCACGCCGGTGCCGTCGGCGTTGCGCAGACCGCGCTTGACGCCGAAGCGATCGTAATCATTCGGCGCGATGGAGTTATTGACGCGGATCTCCGAGCATAGATTTAAGAGAGCCTCGTTTTTGATGGGTGAAATATAACCGGACAAAATATCCCTCCTGTCAGCAACCGCCGTTCAGCGCGGCGTTTGCTTGGGTCAAACAATACTACTCGATTTTAATATTACAGCAGATTTTACCATACATATATACAAATTGTCAATCATTTATGAAAGGAAAATAGAGGACATGAAACTGTATCGAACCCTTTTCGCCGTGTTTATGCTTGCGCTGCTGCTGGCGCCGCTCATCGCGCTGCCCTCAAAGGGCGGCGACGCCGCGGAAGAAAGCGGAGACCCGACGGCGGCAACAAAAAGCGAAAGCGCCGAACCGACCCGCGGCAAAGCGGAAGAGACCGTGCAGGTGCTGCTGCATGACACAAAGCAGGTCGTCACCGTTCCCGTCGAAGAATACCTGATCGGGGTGCTCGCCTGCGAAATGTCGCCGACCTTCCA
Source organism: Clostridia bacterium (assembly GCA_017453685.1). Classification (GTDB taxonomy): domain Bacteria; phylum Bacillota; class Clostridia; order Oscillospirales; family Acutalibacteraceae; genus UBA8612. Next base: position 11,677 of record JAFTEL010000005.1, on the reverse strand, counting down.
CGAGGAGGCGCTCAAAGCGCAGGCGGTAGTCTCGCACACCTTTTTGCTGCGCAAGCAAAAGGAGCAGACCGCCTCGCCCGACCCCGACCTAAACGGCGCGGATCTTTCCGACGACGCCGCGCGGCATCAGGGCTACCTGACCGCCGAGGGCAGAAAGCAAAAATGGGGCGACAAGGCCGAAAGCTACGAAGCCAGACTGAAAAAGGCCGTGCGCGCCGTGATCGACGAACAGATCACCTACGACGGCGAACCGATCATCGCCGCGTTCCACGCCGTCAACGGCGGTCAGACGCTCAGCGCCAAACAGGTATGGGGCGGCGAGATCGCCTACCTGCAAAGCGTCAAGAGCCCGGGCGATAAGCTCTCGCCCGACTGCACCAAAACGCTCGCGCTCACGGAGCAGGAATTCGCCGCACGCGCCGCGGCGCTGGAGGGCTGCAAGTTGGAAGGAGACGCGAAGGGATGGGTCGGAAAGATCGACGCCGACAAAAGCGGCTTCGTCAAAAGCATCACGGTCGGCGGCATAAGCTGCGGCGGGCAGACGTTCAAGACCGCCATGGGGCTGAGGAGCAACGTGTTCACGTTTGAATACCGCAACGCGACGTTTTTCTTCACCACCGTCGGCTACGGTCACGGCGTGGGAATGAGCCAGTACGGCGCGGATTACATGGCGCGGCAGGGCAAAAAATGGGACGAGATCATCCGGCATTACTACACCGGCGCGGAAATTGAAAAATTATAAAAAAGCGCCGCCGTTTTCTTGACAAACCCGCCAAATGGGGCTAAACTGATTTTATCAAAACAAGAGGAGGCAGCCTGTATGGACGGTGCGGACAGTATCCCTTTACGATGCACTGACAATTCTTTCAATCAAAAAGCGCCGTTCGGCTCACGCTTCGCAGCGGGATTCCGTCTTCTTTTGGCTGACTGAGATTCCGGCTTCTTGCGACGTTCCCTTTGTGCCGTCCGGTGCAGAAGGAGCGTCTTTTTTATGGATGAAGAAAAAATCCCTGCGCTGAATGAATTGCTCAACGCGGGCAAGTTCGGAACGCTCAAATCGGAGCTTTCCGAAATGAACGAGGTCGATATCGCCGAGTTTTTCGGCGAGCTGGAGCCGAAATCGCAGCTGCTCGTGTTCCGTATTCTGCCCAAAGACCTTTCTTCCGAGGTCTTTGCCTATCTGGAGCCCGACGATCAGGTGAACATCGTCAACTCCATCACCGACCGCGAACTGAGCGAACTGGTGGACGAGCTGTTCCTGGACGACACCGTCGACTTTTTGGAGGAAGTGCCCGCCAACGTGGTCACCCGCGTGCTGAAAAACGCCGACAAGGAGACCCGCAAGCTCATCAACCGCTTTCTGCAATATCCCGAAAATTCCGCGGGCAGCATCATGACCATTGAAATGGTGCAGCTGCACGATACCATCACGGTGGGACAAGCCATCGAAACCATCCGCCGCACCGGTATCGACAAAGAGACCATCTACACCTGCTACTGCATCGATAAGGCGCGCCATTTGATCGGCACGATCGATCTGAGCGAGCTGATCTTCAACGACGATTCCGTGCCGATCTCCGACATCATGGAGGAGGACGAATCCCTCATCAGCGTCAAAACGCTCGACGACCAGGAAGAGGTCGCCGACATCGTGCGTAAATACGACTTGCTCAGCGTGCCCGTGACCGATAACGAGGGGCGTCTGGTCGGCATCATCACCGTTGACGATATCGTTGATATCATCGACGCGGAGAACACCGAAGACTTTGAAAAGATGGCGAAGGTTCTCCACTCGGACGAATCCTATCTGAAAACGAGCGTGTTCAAGCTCGCCCGCAACCGCATCCCGTGGCTGCTCATCTTAATGATCAGCGCCACCTTCACCGGCCGCATCATCGAGGGCTTTGAAGGCATGCTCGCCGCCGTCGCCGGTCTGACCGCCGCCATCCCCATGCTGATGGATACGGGCGGCAACGCCGGCAACCAGACCTCCACCCTCGCCATCCGCGGTCTTGCCACGGGCGACATCGAACCGCGCGACTATATCCGCATTTTCTGGAAAGAGCTGCGCATCGGCGTCATCTGCGGCTCGATCTTAGCCGTTGCCAACATGGTTCGCCTTTACCTGCTTGAATTCGTCGGCTGGAGCTCCGGCGGCATGAATGTGTTCCTCGTGATCTGCTCGGCGATGTTCTGCGCCGTGGTGATCGCCAAGGTGATCGGCTGCACCCTGCCGCTCGCCGCCAAAGCCGTCAAGCTCGATCCGGCGCTCATGGCGGGTCCCATGATCACCACCATCGTCGACGCCGTCACGCTGCTGATCTACCTCGGTCTGGCCAAAACCTTCCTGAGTCTGGGAGCTTAACCATGCACTATATTCCCTACAATTCCCGCAACCAACTGCATAAAAACCTTTTCGGCGCACTCCCCGCGGGCTGCGCCGTTTCTTTGCGTGTGGTCCTGCCGCGGGAGATGTGCTGCCGCGGCGTTCGGCTGGCGGTGCACCGCGACCATGAGGAAACGCGGTTTTTTGATCTGACGTGGGAATGTATGGAGGGCGTCAGCGAAGAATGGTGGCGCATCGACTGGCAGATCGACGAAGTGGGTTTGTACTGGTATCACTTTGAATACGATATTCCCTACGGCGTAGGAAAGATTTTCCACGTGGGCAACGGCATCGGCGCGCTCATTCCCGAGGGGAACGACTGGCAGCTGACCGTTTACGACGGCAGCGTCCCCATGCCCGAAGCCTTCTGCGGCGGCGTGATCTATCAGATCTTCCCCGACCGGTTTTATTTTTCCGGCGCCCCGAAGCAGAACGTGCCGCGCGACCGCACGCTGCACAACAACAAGGACGACGTGCCCGTCTGGGCGCCGAATGAGGAAGGCGTTACGCTGAACAACGACTATTTCGGCGGCGACCTGAAGGGCATCGAGGAAAAGCTGGACTATCTCGAAAGCCTCGGCGTGACCTGCCTGTACCTCAACCCGATTTTTGAATCGCACTCCAATCACCGCTACGACACGGCGAATTATGAACACATCGACCCGATGCTCGGAACAGAGGAGGATTTTGTTTCACTCTGCCGAAAAGCAAAAGAAAAAGGCATTTCGATCATTTTAGACGGCGTTTTCAACCACACGGGCGCGGACAGCGTGTATTTTAACAAATACGGCCGCTATCCCACCCTCGGCGCGTATCAGTCCAAAGAGTCGCCCTATTATCCGTGGTATAAATTCCGCCACTGGAACGACGATTATGAATGTTGGTGGGATATTAAAATCCTGCCCGACGTCAACGAAAGCAACAAAAGCTACCGCGCGTATATGCTCGGCGAAAACGGCATCGTGCGCAAGTGGCTGCGGCTGGGCGCCGCCGGCTGGCGGCTGGACGTGGCGGACGAATTGCCCGACCTGTTTCTGGACGAGCTGCGTGAAAGCGTGAAAGCCGAGAACCCGCAGGCGCTCATTCTGGGCGAAGTGTGGGAGGACGCGAGCAACAAATGCGCCTATCACCGGCGCCGGCGCTACCTGCTGGGCAAACAGCTGGACAGCGTGATGAACTATCCCTTTGCCGACGCGCTGATGAGTTTTATGCGCACGGGCGTCGCCGAAGGCTTCACCGATAAGATCCTCACCATCATCGAAAACTATCCGCCCAAGGCGCTCCACCTGCTGATGAACCACATCGGCACGCACGACACGGCGCGTGCCATCACCGCCATGGTGGGCGAAAACGGCGCCGGACGCGACCGCCGCTGGCAGGCGGAACAAAAGCTCACCGAAGAAAAGAAAGAGCTCGGTCTGCAGCTGATGAAATGCGTGAGCGCCATGCAGTTCACCCTGCCCGGCATCCCGAGCATCTATTACGGCGACGAGGCCGGCATGGAGGGCTACCGCGACCCGTTCAACCGCATGTATTACCCGTGGGGCAAGGAAAACAAAGAGCTGATTGCATGGTACCAAACGCTCGGAAAGATCCGCAAAGAAAACCCCTGTCTGGCGCAGGGCGAATTCCACCCCGTGAGCGAAGCGCTCGGCTGCATCGCCTATGTGCGCGCCTGCCCCGACAACGCGCTGCTGACCATCGCCAACCGCAACCCGCACCCCATCACCTACTACCTCCCGCCCGACTGGTTCAATGCCGAAATCCTCATCGGCGGGTTCGGTAATGCCGCCGACTGCGTGGAAATCGAGGCATGCAGCACGGTGATTTTGAGAAGATAAGCCCGAAAAAACGGACTTTCACACAAAAAAAGCAGCTTTTTGGCTGCTTTTTTTCATTGACGCTTGACAAACAAAAAAGAGCATTGTATAATCAAACCAATCACCGAACATTTGTACTTTTTGTCGGAGGGAAACGATATGGCAGATAAAAAAACAGCGTTGGACACCGCCTTGCAGCAAATTGAAAAAAGCTTCGGCAAGGGCGCGATCATGCGGCTGGGGCAAAACGTCGGGCTGAACGTGGAGGCCATCTCCACCGGCTCCATCACCATTGACGCAGCCACCGGCATCGGCGGCCTGCCCAAGGGCCGGATCGTGGAAATATATGGGCCGGAATCCTCCGGTAAAACCACCCTGGCGCTGCACGTCATCGCGCAGGCGCAGAAGCTCGGCGGCGAATGTGCTTTTGTGGACGCGGAGCACGCGCTCGACCCCGTTTACGCCGCCAACCTCGGCGTTGACATCGATTCGCTTCTGGTCTCGCAGCCCGACAACGGCGAACAGGCGCTCGAAATCGCCGAAACGCTCATCCGCTCCGGCGCGCTGAGCGTGGTCGTGGTCGACTCGGTGGCGGCGCTCGTGCCCCGCGCCGAGATCGAGGGCGATATGGGCGACTCCCACGTGGGTCTGCACGCCCGCTTGATGTCGCAGGCGCTGCGCAAACTCGCGGGCGCCATCTCCAAATCGAACACCATCCTCATTTTCATCAACCAGCTGCGCGAAAAGGTCGGCGTGATGTACGGCAGCCCCGAGGTCACCACCGGCGGCCGCGCGTTGAAATACTATGCCTCCATGCGCATCGACGTGCGCAAGGTGGAGCAGCTCAAGGGCAGCGGCGGCGAATTTACCGGCTGCCGCACCAAGGTCAAGATCGTCAAGAACAAGGTCGCGCCGCCCTTCAAAACGGCGGAATTCGACATTGTTTACGGACGCGGCATCGCCAAGGAGAGCGAAGTGCTCGACCTCGCCGTGGCAAACGACATCATCCACAAGAGCGGCGCATGGTTCTCCTACAATGACGAACGGCTGGGTCAGGGGCGCGACAACGTCAAGGAACTGCTGCGCACCAATCCTGCCCTGATGGCCGAAGTGGAAGAAAAAGTCCGCGCCGTGCTCAATGAAAAAGCGAAAGCGGAACTGGCGAAGAAGGATAAGACCGCGCCCGCCGAGGCGCCGATCCCCGCGCCGGCTGCCGCGCCCGCCGCCTCCAAAACCAACATCAAAGCCAACCTCGACATTACGGTTGACGACGACGAATAAGCGTTATGGTTCTGACCGCGCAAAAGGGAAAAGCAAATAAAATGCATATCAGCGTCGACGGTGAATACCGCTTCACCGTTGATGCTGATTTCTGGTATTTAAGCGGTTATTCGGACGGCGACGAGCTCGACGAAGACGCGCTGACCGAACTGGAAGCGCACATCAAGGCGCGGCGCTGCTTCAACCGCGCGCTGAATATTCTGGCGCGCCGTGAACACAGCGAAAAAGAGCTGTTCGACAAGCTCTCCCGCGCCGACGGTGCAGACGCGGCGGCGGCAGCCGTGGAGCGCGTCAAGCTGCTCGGGTATCTCGACGACAGCCGCTACGCCAAACTGCTGGTCAGCGAATTGAGCGAACGCAAGGGCATGAGCAGGCGCGGCATTTTGCAGGAGCTTTTGCGCCGCGGCGTTGACCGCGAGACCGCCGAGGAAGCGCTCGGCGAGACAGAGCTTGACGAACATGATAAAATAGAAATGCTGTTAAACGGCAAATACCGCAGCCGTCTGTCGGACGAAAAAGGCAGGCGGCAGGTCATGAACGCGCTGCTGCGTCTGGGCTACAGCTATTCTCAGGTGCGCAGCGCGATGAAGGACTATGAGACCGAATCGGACGAGGAGGTATGTTAAATGAAAACAGTGGGCTTTATTTCTTTGGGCTGCCCCAAGAACCAAATTGACGGCGAGTGCCTGCTGGCGCAGCTCGACGCCGCGGGTTACACCGTGGCGGACCCTTACGACGGCGTGGACGTTGTGATCGTCAACACCTGCGGCTTCATTGAGGACGCGAAAAAAGAAGCGATTGAAAACATTCTGGACATGGTACAGCTCAAGGAGGACGGCGTCGTCGGCAAGGTCGTGGTGACCGGCTGTCTGGCGCAGCGCTATCAAGAGGAAGTCCTCGACGAAATCCCCGAAGTGGACGCCGTGGTCGGCATCGGCGCCAACCGCGATATCGTCGCCGTGTGCGACCGCGTACTGGCGGACGAGACCGTGACGGAATTTCCCGCTCAAGAGGAACTGCCGCTGAGCGGTGAGCGCGTGCTGACCACGCCCGAGTATTACGCCTATTTGAAGATCGCGGAGGGCTGCAACAACTGCTGCACCTACTGCGCCATTCCGCAGATTCGCGGCGCATACCGCAGCCGCGAAATGGACGATATCGCGGACGAGGCCGCGCAGCTCGCCGAAAAGGGCGTGAAGGAGCTCATCCTCGTCGCGCAGGACACCACATTATACGGAAAAGACCTTTACGGTTATCTGGCGCTGCCAGAGCTGCTCAAAAAGCTCTGCGCCATTGACGGCATCCACTGGATCCGCCTGCTCTACTGCTACCCCGATGAATTCACGGATGAACTCATCGACGTGATGGCGACGGAAGAAAAGGTGCTGCACTACGTCGATCTGCCCCTGCAGCACGCCAACGACACGATCCTCAAGCGCATGAACCGCCGCTGCACCGCCGAGCAGACAGCAGAACTGATTGAAAAGCTGCGCGAGCGGATACCGGATATCGTCATACGCACCACCTTCATCACGGGCTTCCCCGGCGAAGGCGAAGAGGAATTCGAGGATCTGGCGGTGTTCGTGAACGAGATCGAATTCGACTGTCTGGGTTGTTTCGCCTATTCGGCGGAGGAAGGCACGCCCGCGGCGGAATTTGAAGATCAGGTAGATGAACGAACCAAAAACGACCGCAAAGAGATCATCATGAACGACCAGTACGGCATCATGCTGGAAAAGCACGAAGCGCTCATCGGCGAAAGCTTTGAAGTGCTGGTGGAGGGCTACGACGAGTATTCCGACAGCTACTTCGGCCGCACCTACCGCGACGCGCCGGAGATCGACTCCGTCATCCGATTCACCGCGCCCTTTGACCTGAACGAGGGCGATTTCTGCGAGGTGAAGGTGTTCGGCGTGGACGAATACGATCTGATCGGCGAGGCTGAAGTATGAATACGCCCAACAAGCTGACGCTCGCGCGCGTCATCATCACACCCGTTTTTCTGTTTTTCCTGCTCTGTTCCCTGCCCCATCACTGGCTGATCGCGTGGCTGGTCTTCCTCTTGGCGTCGATCACCGACATGATCGACGGGAAGTTGGCGCGAAAGCTCGATCAGGTGACCACTTTCGGGCAGCTGGCTGACCCGCTGGCGGATAAAATGCTCATCACCGCCGCACTGCTCGCCTTTTTGCATCTGGGGCTTTGCGGCGTTTGGCCTGTGTTTCTGATTCTGATGCGGGAATTCGCCGTGACCTCCATGCGTCTGATCGCAGCCGCGCAGGGCGCTGTTATCCCCGCAAACATTTTCGGCAAGATCAAAACCGCCGTGCAGATGCTGTTCACCGGCGTCATCCTGCTCTGGGGCGAACTGGTGGAGCGGTTCGGCTTTTTGAAGCTGGAATTCGCCGGGGTAAGCGGCGGCATGATATGGATCATGGCGGTGCTGGCGCTCATTTCAGGTGTGATCACCATTTTGAAAGCAAAAAAAGTGATTGACTTCACGATGTGATTTGCATATAATGTCCCTGTGAAGGCAACACCGCATCATTCAAGTGTGCGGATTGCGCAGTAGGATTTTTCGTCAGCTTGTACAAGATTTCCGCAGGAAGGCGGGCGCCTTTCAAGGAAAGATTGTGCAAGATGGCGGAATAAGTATCAAGCAAGGCGTGCACTGCGAATGGTGCAGTGTTGCCTTATAAAAAGCTTTGAGCGGGAGAAGTAGCGCCCGACAACCGATTCCCAGAGAGGCACGCAGATGCTGTGAGCGTGCTGTTTCGGCCGCGCGTGAATGCACCCGTGAGCACGGGGGAGGAAATGCCCCTGCGATTTGTCCCGTTACCGACAGCAAGAGTATAATGCGGAGTGGAACCGCGAAGCTTTTTCGCCTCCGTCGCCCTTATGGGGTGACGGAGTTATTTTTTTGAGGTGATCACCATTTTTGATTTACTGCGTGAAGACATCGCCTGCGTGCGTGACCGCGACCCCGCGGCGCGTTCGGCGCTGGAGATCCTGTTCCTGTACCCCGGGTTCAAGGCGATCCGTTCCCATCGCCGCGCGCACTGGTGTTATGAACACAAGCTTTTCTTTCTGGCGCGGCTGATCTCGCAGCGTTCCTCCAAACGAACGGGCGTTGAGATCCATCCGGCGGCGCAGATCGGCAGGCGGGTATTCATCGACCACGGCACCGGCGTGGTCATCGGCGAGACCGCCATCATCGGCGACGACGTGACGCTCTATCAGGGCGTGACGCTCGGCGGCACAGGGCATCACACCGGCAAGCGCCACCCCACCATCGGCAACAACGTCCTCATCGGCGCGGGCGCCAAGGTGCTGGGTCCGTTCACGGTGGGCGACAATTCCAACATCGCCGCGGGCGCGGTCGTGCTCGACGAGATCCCGCCGAACTCCACCGCCGTGGGCGTGCCGGCGCGGGTCGTCAAGCAAAACGGCAAGCGCGTGGAAGAACTGGATCAAATTCATATCCCCGACCCGATCGCCATGGAGCTTTGCAAGCTGCAGATCGAGATCGACCGCATGAAAAAGAAACTGGAAAAATATGAAAACGAGGAGAAATAAATGAAAGTTTACAACACGCTGACAAGAACCAAGGAAGAACTGAAAACCATTGAGCCGAACGTGGTCAAAATCTACGCCTGCGGTCCGACCGTTTATAACTTCATCCACATCGGCAACGCCCGCCCGCTGTGCGTGTTCGATACGCTGCGCCGCTACCTCGAATACCGCGGCATGAACGTGCGCTTCGTGCAGAATTTCACGGATATTGACGACAAGATCATCCGCCGCGCCAACGAGGAAGGTCTGACCTACAAGCAGGTGAGCGAAAAGTACATCGAGGAATTCTGGAAGGACGCCAAAGGCATGAACGTGCGCGAAGCGACCGTGCACCCGAAGGCGACGGAAAACATCGACGAGATCATCAGCATCGTGTCGACCCTGATCGACAAGGGCTACGCCTACGCCGTGGACGGCGACGTGTATTTCAGCCCGTCGAAATTTGACGAATACGGCAAGCTCAGCCACCAGCCGCTGGAAGAACTGGAAGCGGGCGCGCGCATCAACGTGGGCGAGATCAAGCGCGAGCCGATGGACTTTGCGCTCTGGAAAGCCGCCAAGCCCGGCGAACCCTATTGGGATTCCCCCTGGGGTCAGGGGCGCCCCGGCTGGCATATCGAGTGCTCCGCCATGGTGCGCCGCTATCTCGGCACCACCATCGACATCCACTGCGGCGGACAGGATCTGATCTTCCCCCACCATGAAAACGAGATCGCGCAGAGCGAATGCTGCAACGGAGCCGCCTTCGCCCATTACTGGATGCATAACGGCTACATCAACGTGGACAACGTGAAAATGTCCAAATCACTTGGCAACTTCTTCACTGTGCGCGACGTCGCCGAAAAATACGGCTACGAGCCGATCCGCTATCTGATGATCTCCTCGCAGTACCGCAGCCCAATCAATTACAGCGTGGATATCATCGAGCAGTGCAAGGCGTCGCTCGAGCGACTCTACACCTGCCGCGACAACCTGGATTTCCTGCTCGGCAGCGCCGCCGACGGCGAAGTTGACGCCGACTTTGCAGCAAAGGCCGAGGCTCACCGCACGGAATTCATCGAAGCGATGGACGACGACCTGAACACCGCCGACGCGCTTTCCGCCGTGTTCACGCTGGTGCGCGACATCAACACCATGGCGAACAGCGCAAGCAAGCAGACGCTCGAAGCCGCCGCCGCGATCTTCGACGAACTGACCGGCGTACTCGGTTTGGTCTATAACCGCAAGGCAGACGATCTCGACGCGGAGATCGAAAATCTGATCGCGCAGCGCGCCGCCGCCCGAAAGGAAAAGAACTGGGCGAAGGCGGATGAAATTCGCGACAAGATCAAAGCCATGGGCATCGTGCTTGAGGACACCCCGCAGGGCGTAAAGTGGCACAAGGAGTAATAATCAGTGATAAAAAAGGCGGTGGCAGCCGATTGACTGCCATCGCCTTTTTCGTTCTCATTGTTATGAAATGCCGTCGAGCTTTTTGACCAGTGAAGCGTTGCGGGTAGCGGAAATGTTGTTGAGATAAATCACGTCCTTCACGCCCTTGGACTGGACGAAGCTCGTCAGGTTCCCGTTCCAGTAGCGGTAATCGATAACGTGGATCTCGCTGTAATTCGCCAGCAGGAACGGCACGAACGCGTTGCCGAACGATTCCTTGACGACCACGCAGGAGGAGCCGTCGGTCACGCCTGGGTTGGTGATGTGGCTGTACGGATTGTCGCCGCCGATGAAGGTATTGTAGAGCGAACCGCGGTTCCACTTGGAAACGTCGGTGACGATGTTCCACTTGGTCGTCTTGCCGCTCTTGTTCGTGAATTCCATGTCGTTGGTTGATTTCGGCTCGTAGGCGTAAACGGTGTCGGGATTCCGTTCCAGCGCCTTGTTTTTGCCGGAATCGTTATAAAACGCGCCGACGAAATTCTCAAACTTGCGCTCGGTGAACTCGTTCAGCTCCGCCGCGCGGATGCCCGCCGCCGCCGCATATTCGCGGTAGGCGTAATAGGCGCCCAGCGCCGTCCAATGATGGTCGGTGCGGAAATAGATGTATTCATGCCGGTGAGCGCGAAGCGTGTCAAACGTCTTGACCGTGATGCAGTTGGGCGAGACCGCCGCGTAGATGTAGTCGATCGCCTTTTTCTGGTCGCCCGTGCTGATGCGCTTGCGCACCTGATCGGAAAGCGTGATGTCCATGCTGGTGGGCACGACGATGTCAAACACGCGCGCCGTGCCGTTGAGCGAATTCGCCGCGCGGCTGACCGCCGAAACGTATCGATCCGCCGTGTCTTTGGAAAAGTTATAGTACTCGTATCCCGCGTCATCCACGATCAGAACCGACGAGAGCTTTTGGATGAGCGAATCGTCCACGTCCTCATCCGCCGGATCGATCGCCGTTGTCTGCGCGGCCGGATTCGTGGGCGCGGCGGTGACTTCGTTCGCGTCGGGAATATCATCCGCCGGCACGTTGGGCAGCTCGCTGACGGTGTTGCCGATGCCGTAAAATGATTTGATCTTGCTGTCGGCGTTCATAAACATTTCGCGCATCGGAAACGTGTCGGCATACCATTCGCCGATGCCCTTGAAGTAGCTGCCGCTCGCCAGAGCGGAAAACGAAAACTTCGGGAAT
>JAFTEL010000056.1 GCA_017453685.1 Clostridia bacterium | reverse complement strand
TGTTTTTCACGTCATGCACAACGCGGCAGAGTAATTTGCTCTGCCGCGCTTTTTTTCATTTATTTGACGTTATTCCTCAATCGCCACCATTTGGTGAATCAGCACCTTCGGCACGGTGAAGTCGACGCGGCCGTTTTGATATGTGAACGGGATCGGCTCGTTCTGCGGCGCTAACAGCACCTTTGACGGCTGCTTTTCGCAGCGGACGCTCACCTTTACGTCATAGAGCGGAACGACGTCCTCGATGACCTCCACGTCGGTGCCGCGCTTGGTGGTGTGGGCGAAGAGCAGGTGCAGCACCCGGCGGTTCGGCTGCTCGGTGAGCGACGCGACGCCGCGATCGGGCAGGTTGGTGCGGATATACCGCTGTTCGCCCAGCAGCTCGTTGAGCACATGGACGACCAGCTCCTTGATATGATAGTCGCCGTTGGTGGCGTAGTTGGTGAAAACCTCCCAGCCGATGTAAGCGACGTTGCCCTTTTTGATGACCGACGGATAGGTCAGCGAGCGGTCGTTCGGCGCGTGCTGATGGGAGCAGAAATGGTGCACGGTGCGGTTGAAATAGGGGTTCTGCGCCGTGGCGATCACTTCGGCGTCGACGTTATCGAACAAATAGGACTGCGCCGCCATGAAATATTCCGTCGTGCCGTTGACCGTGTCAAAGCCGGGGATATAGAAGTTCGGCTTGAACTCGTTTTCGCCTTTGAACACCGCGCCGGTATCGAGCGCGAACGCGCCGTTTTCGTCCACGCCTGAGCGACCCGTGAGCAGCAACTTGCCGCCGTTTTGAACGTATTGGAGCACGCGTTCCTTCAAGCCGCCCGTGAGCGGAATGAGATCGGGCAGGATCAGCAGTTCATAGCTGCTGAAATCGGCGTCGGGATCAATGAAATCGTAAAGCTGTTTATCCTCGAGCAAAATGCGGTTCGCGCCCACGTCGCAGTTGGAATACCGCTTCGAGCGGTCGGCATAAAACGCCTCGGCGCTGATGACGGCGATGTTGGAAATGTTTTGGGCGCCCTTGCACCACGGTTCCTTCTGTTCAGCCTCGGCATAAGCCTGACCGATCAGGCGGAACGTGGACGGATTGAGCTTGCCTTCGGGGTGCATCTGGTCGCCGATGGAGCAGCCCGCGCCCAGCGCCAAAGACAGGGACACTTCATATTTCAGGGCGTTGGGGTGCTTGAAGCCCCCGAACTCGCCCCAGGAGCGATGGAACTTGCCCGTCATGCCCAAAAAGTCATAGCCGAGGGTGCGCACGTAGGCAGCCGAGAGCGGGAAATGGTCGTAGCCCCAGCCGCCGGTGGGCAGGCTTTCCAGCTCCAGATGCGTGTCGGTGTCGATCAGGTCGCGGCGACCTTTGAGCACGTGGCCGCTGTTGTGGAAGATCGTGGCGGTCGGGCTGTGCTTGCGCACCACGCGCTCCACCTCGTCGAGATAATGGCGGTAGACCTTTTTGCCGAACGCTTCCACGTCCTCATCCTTCGTGAAATCCAGACCCATGGCGGTCATGTCGCGGCGGCATTTGGCGCACCAGCAGGAGCGCTCGCTGAGAATATCGAGGAAGATGCCGCAGGGGTGGTAAACCGCCATGACCTCGTCGATCTCCGCCAAGAGCTTATCGAGATAGGGCGTATTCAGGCAGAGCAGATGGAACCGCACCGTGAACGGGTCACCGTAGTCGTTGCGGCCGTCCTTATTGCGCTGCAGCCATTCCGGATGCATCAGCGCGTCCTTTTCATCCAGCCCCGCGGAAATGTAGACCGGCGCTTTCACGCCGATCTCTCGGCAGGCTTCCAGTTCGGCGCCGAGCAGGTCAAAATGAAGTGAGGGATGCATTTCGTTGACCTTGGTCGGGTGATAGGAATAGCCGTGATGACACTTGGAAAACACGGTGATGGAATTGACGTGCCCCTCCTGCAGCATCCGCTGCCATTCCTCCTTATTGAACTTGTCGCCCACTGCGGGAATGGCGGGAGAGGTGTGAAAATCAAGGTGAACCTGCCGGTATCTGAAATCGTCCATAACTGCCTCCGTTAAGGATAAAATATTGGTAATTTCAATAAAAAAACTATAAAACAACTGAATTTATTTGTCAAGGTCTTGCAAACATTCCGAAAACATGCTACACTGCAAAAGTATTGAGTCGATTGCATACGGCGGTTAGCGAAAGGTAACTTTTGTATGCAAAAGCAGTCGTCCAATTTTGTTAAGAACGGAGAACGAACATGAAAGCGATTTTGAAAAAGAGCCTTTCCCTCTTGCTGGCTGCCGCGTTGCTTTTCGCCGCGGTTCCCGCCTCCACCGCAGCGGCGGAATCCATTGAACGGGGTGAATTGAAGGTCGCCGTCATTACCGACACGCACTACTTCGCCCCCGAAAACGTGGACGACCCGATTGAAATGGAGCGCGTGTGCCGCCAGACCATTTCCACCACCTTCATGAGCGACGCGATCCTGTTCGCGGCGTTGACGAGCGTGAAGGACAAGATCAGCAAGGGAATGATCGACTGCGTTCTCATGCCCGGCGACCTGACCCGCAACGGCGATGAGGTGAGCATGAGAAAGCTCGCGCAGATCATGGAAAAGTTTGAAAAGGACACCGGCGTGCCGGTCTACGTGACCAACGGCAATCACGACATCAACAATCCCCGCGCCGACGTGTTCCGTGACGGCGCTTTCCAGAAAATCAACGATCCGGTCACCGCCGAAGAATTCCGCGAGATCTTCAAAAACCTCGGCTACGATATGGCGCTCGACACCTATACCCCGCCCGCGGGGCAGGAGGCCGGCGCGCTGAGCTACTTTGCCGCACTGCCGCACGATTACCGCCTGATGGTCATGGACGGCGGCCGCTATTCGCCCGACAACACCGAAAAGCAGGCTTACAGTCAGGAGACCGGCGGCAAGCTGCCCGACGCGCTGCTGGATTGGGCGGTCGAAACGACCGAAGAAGCGACCGAGGACGGCTACACCGTGCTGGGCATGACCCACTGGAACCTGAGCCCCCATTTCGATCGTGAGATCGACCTGTTCAAGGATTTCTGCATGGTCGACTGCGAGTACGTGCGCGACTGTCTGGCGGACGCCGGCATGCACTACTGCTTCACGGGTCACCTCCACAATCATGATATCGCTTCCTACGTTTCCGACAACGGCAACATCTTCTATGACATCGCCACCTCCTCCCTGCTCAACTTCCCCAACTACTACCGCGTGATGACCTTTGACAACACGCAGCAGGATCACGTGACGATCAGCGATCAGACCTATTCCTGCGACGATCTGGTGCCGATCACCGTCAACGGCACGACCTATCCGCAGCCCATCCGCTACACCACCTTCGACATCAACTACACGGGCAAAAAGGGCGCGAAGCAGATCGCCATGGGCTTCATTGACCACTTTGCCGAAATGTACCTGCCGCAGATCGAGGCGGCGGGCGGTCTGTATAACTTTTTAACGGAGCAGATGGATCTGGAGGGCACGTTCGACTCGCTCCTCAACGGCGGCGTCAAGCTCGGCGGGCTCACGGTCTTCGGCTCCAAAAACCTGATGGGGCTGACGAAAAACCTCTGCGACCAGATCGACCGCGCCTACCTGTCCGACCCGCGGAAGGTTTACGACATGATCAACGAGCTGCTGGATGCGCTGGTCGATCTGCAGATCAGCGACGTGCCCTGCACCAAATTCATCGAAGAATACGGCTTCGGCGACCCCACCAGAGGCGGCACGCTGGAAGAACTGGGCTCCAGCCTTCTGCTCTACTTCTACGGCGCGGAATACGACACGAGCGACGACGAATTCCTGCAGGATGTTTATGCGCGGCTGGAAACGGGCGAAGTTTCCACCAAGCTGCTCAACGTGCTGCTTGACAAGCTGCTCTACGGCGTCGTCGAAAACGAACTGCTCAGCACCCTCAAGCTCGACATCGCCTCCGCCTTCCCGATCGGCACCTTCGGGTTCCTGTTCGCCCGCGGCATCGACGCGTTCCTGAAAGTGATGTTCCTGGGCAGAACCTCGTTCATGAACATCGCCGACACCGGCTTCCGCATCGCGCACGCGCTGGGCTTCATTGATTACAAGAGCGTCAACGATCTCCTCTTCTCCTATATGGATGAATACCTGACCGAGAGCCAGATGCAGCAGGTCGACGGCGAGATCAAATCTATCGTTTCCTCCTTCTGCGAGGATACCCCGCCCAAGCTCATGGACATGAACTGCACGCTGGACGCGAACACCGCCGGCGGATACGAGGTGATCAAAACCGCCTCGAACATGCGCCTGCCGTCGAACGTTTCCGTCACCTTCGGCAGCGACGCGGGCACGAGCCGCATCATCAGCTGGTTCACCAAGCACGCGATCACGGGCACCGACATTCAGCTTTCGACCTCTGCCGCCGCTCTGAGTGACACGCTGCCGAGCGGCGTTAAAGTGACCGCGAAATGTGAAAAGGTCACGCGCCAGAAGCCCGGCATCGATATCGGCGTGTTCGGTATTCTGCCCTATCCGTTCGACGTTGCCCGGCACACGGTCAGCATCACCGGTCTGAAACCCGGCACGACCTATTATTACCGCATCGGCGACGCGGAACGCGGCTTCTGGAGCGACGCGGCGACCATCACCACCGCCGACAATTCCGACAGCTTCACCTTCCTGCACACGAGCGACTGTCAGGCGGGGCTGGAAAAGCAGTATCAGAACTGGGCGACGGTGCTGGAAACCGCCTTCACCAATCACCCCGACGCGGCGTTCATCATGAGCAGCGGCGATCAGGTCGACCACGGCGACAACTTCTACCAGTGGAAATGGATGTTCAACGCCAACCAGCCGCGCATGATGAGCACCGTGATGATGCCCGCCGCCGGCAACCACGAGGAAAAGGGAACCGACGCGATCATCAACAACTTTGTGTTCAGCAGCGTACCGCAGCAGGACACCGAAGAGGGCGTTTACTATTCGTTTGATTACAACAACGCCCACTTCATCGTGCTCAACAGTAACAACCTCAACAGCAAGAAGGGCTTGAGCGACGATCAGATCAGCTGGCTCAAGCAGGACGCCGCCGCCAGCAACAAGCAGTGGAAAATCGTGATGCTGCACAAGGCGGTGTATTCCAACGGCTCGCATTACGACGACAAGGACGTCGTCGCCATCCGCAAGCAGCTCGCCACCCTCATGCCGCAGCTCGGCATCGACGTGGTACTGCAGGGACACGATCACGTTTACCTGCGCACCGACGCGCTGAACAAGAACCGCGTGGTCAAATACGACACGATCAACGCCGAATTCAACGGCATGACCTATCAGGCGAAGGTCAATCCCAAGGGCACGGTCTACGTGATCGACGCCTGCTCCGGTGTGAAGTACTATAAGACCAAGGACGAAGCCGCCACCGACAAGCTCTTCCCGCGCGCCGAAACCATCGTGAACGCTTCCTTCCCCGTCTACGGCGCGTTCACCATTCAGGGCAATCAGCTCTTCTTCAACGCCTACGGCGTCAATGTGGACGACGGCAGCCAGACCGAGATCGACTCGTTCGCGATCGTGAAGAAATAAACACGCAAAAAAGCAGCAGCAGGGAGAGAACCCGTACGTTGGGCGCTCTCCCTGCTTTTTATTTCAAATAAGAATTGCATAGTAATGTCATATATGGTATAATAATTATGTTACAGAACCGAATCGTGCCGATTCCGCGCTTACCTGCCAGGGGCGAAGGGTTTTGAGCAGCAGGCGAAGCTGCGCATTTCGTGCGGCTTCAACCTGCGAAACTAAGCTATTGGAGGAAAAGACACATGCAAAAAACGATCAAACGCGCGCTCTCCGTCCTGCTCTGCGCGGCGCTGCTGCTCGGCGCTTTGCCGCTGCTGGCGTTTGCGGCTGACCCGACCTCGGGTTCCTGCGGCAGCGGCGTAACGTGGCGCTACAATATGAGCACCAAGACCCTGACTATCAGCGGCTCGGGCGTGATGAGCGATTACTCGACGAGTACTTACGGCGAATACGATCTTCCGGTGACCACAGCCGGGTGGCGGCCGTATTACATGACGGCGAAAAAGCTCGTAATTGAAAACGGCGTTACGGGCATCGGCGCCAACGCCTTCTATTTCCTTTACGGGCTGGAAAGCGTGAGCATCCCCGCCTCCGTCACAAGCATTGGCGAGTATGCCTTTGCCGGCTGCCCGAACCTGACTGCCGTGAAGATTTCCGACGTGGCGGCGTGGTGCGGCATCACGTTTGTCAACAGCGTCTCGAACCCGCTGTATTACGGGCACAACCTGTACTTAAACGATGCGCTGATGACCGATCTGGTGATCCCGAACGGCGTGACGAAAATCAACATGAATGCGTTTACCCGCTGCACGAACATCACCGGCCTGACCGTTCCCGCGGGCGTAACGACGATCGACTATTACGCGTTTGGGGGCTGCATCGGGCTGACCGACATCAACCTGCCGGATGGTCTTACAACCATTAACAGCGGCGCGTTTGAATGCTGCACCGGACTGACGACCGTGACGCTTCCCAACAGCATCACGGCTCTCGGCTCCGAAGCGTTCGCCTACTGCGTGAATCTGACCGGCATCAACGTCCCCGACGGCGTTCCGGACATCAACTCCGAGATGTTCCTCGGCTGTGTGAATCTGAAAAGCGTGACGATCGGCTCCGGCGTTACCTATGTTTCAAACAACGCCTTTTCGGTGGGATGCAGCGCCGAAACGCTCGGTTACCTTCAGTCAGACTATGAAAGAGCCGTGGAAAACGGTGAAACCCTGACAGATGCCTCGATCGGTTACGTTTCGCTTGACACGATCCAAACCATCTTCGATCACGCGGACGGCAGCCTGACCGACGTGTATTACCGCGGCACCGAGGATAACTGGAGCTCGGTCTACATCAGCACTTACGGCAACGACGCGCTGATCAACGCGACCAAGCATTTTGCCCCCGGCTTTTTCGGGTTGATTTATCTGGAAGGCGCTGACAACACCATCAGCATTCTGGATTGTGACGACTGGCTGGCCGAAATCGCGATCCCCGCCGGGATCGACGGCGGCACGGTGACCGCGATCGGGAACGAAGCCTTCAAAGGCAACAACATGATGACGAACCTGACCATTCCCAGAACGGTGACCTCCATCGGCAAAAAAATCTTTCAGGCGACCGTGCCGGACTACTATCACAGCATGACCATTTCGTCGATCAACAGCCTGAAGGCCACCTATGAACAATACGGGCTGGACGTCAGGGATTATTTCCGGAATCGAATGGAGATCGACGGCCCGATCTTTCTGGAAACGGTTCGTTACGATGAAATGATCTATTACGTCGATCACGGCGAGTGGCCGACCAATTCGCTCACGGACGTTTATTTTGAAGGCACCGAAGAAGAATGGGATCAGATCACCATCGATCCGGACAACGCCATCCTTTTGGGCGCTGAGCTCCACTTCCTTGAATTGGATCATTCGCATGTCTACACCTCCGCGGTCGTGAGCGAACAGAACTGCACGACCGATGGCGTGACCACCTACACCTGTTCCTGCGGCGACGTCAAGACCGTGACCAAGCCCGCGCTGGGGCACGATTACACCTCGGAAGTCACCACGGAGCCGACCTGCTCCGAAACCGGTGTTCGCACCTACACCTGCACCCGCTGCGGCAACAGCTACACCGAGAGCATCCCCACCGTGGCGCACACTTATGAGTCAGTCGTCACGACAGAGGCGACCTGCACGGAACCCGGGCTTCTCACCAAAACCTGCTCCGAATGCCACTTCGTCACCACCGAAGTCATCCCCGCGCTGGGGCATAACTTTGCGGTCACGGTCACAAAGGAGCCGACCTGCGCGGAGGAAGGCTCCTGCATCAAGACCTGCTCCCGCTGCAACTACAGCTGCACGGAAGCTCTGCCGACGATCGATCACATCGATGAAGACGACGACGGCACCTGCGACAATTGCGGCAGCGAAGATATCGTCAAGTCGGATATCAACGTGGGCGAGACCAAAACCGTTGAGATCGTTTCCAATCAGGTCACAACCCTTCGCTTTGTCCCGAAGGTCACGGGAACCTATACGCTGGCTTCCGGCGCCAATGCCGATACCTACTGCTATTTGTATGACGCCGATATGAATCAGATCACGTACAACGACGACTACGGCACCGTTATCGGAACCGACTTCGCCTTGACCTACGATCTGGTCAAAGGGCAGACCTATTATTACGGCTGCCGGTATTACAGCCGATACAGAAGCGGCAGCTACCCGGTCACGCTGACGCTGGATTCCGTGCTGGAAACGCTTGACGCGACCGCCGGTAAAGACGCCGTGATCGACACGATGAACGGCGCCATCTACGGCCTTGCGCCGAACGTGACCGATCCTTCGGCTTATTTCACCGCAAAGGACGGTTTTACCTATTCGACGTCGCCTTCGGGCACGAGCGGTGAAAGCAACGTGTATTCGACCGGCTCAATCGTTCGCGTCTATTCCGGCGACGTGATGATCGCCTCCTACAAGCTGGTGCTCTTCGGCGATATCAACGGCGACGGCTGGTACGACGGCACAGACGCCTACTTTGTGCGGCTCACAGCCAACGGCATGATCCCGCAAACCGCCCTGAACGCCGCGCAGCGCAAAGCCTGCGACGCGAATCACGACGGCGCGATCGACGCGGCGGACGTGGCGATCATCGAGCAGGCGGGTCTGCTGCTCAACGCGGTCGACCAGACCCTGCCGCAGGACGAACTGGAAACCAACAGCGTTTATCTGGAATACTGCGGTCTGATCGATCAGACGATCGAAATGATCGAGCCCGATGAAGCTCAGCCGATCGTCATTGAGAGACTGCAGCCCGAGGCGCAATCCCTCTGGAGCCGGATCATGGCGCTGTTGAGCGTGGTACTGAACTGGCTGCTGGGCGTTTTCAAAGCCGCATAACAGCACAGAAACAAGCAAAGCATAGGCTTCTCCGATAAGGAGTTGCCTATGCTTTTTGTTACGTCATGCAATTTCGCATTCCGCATTTCGCATTCCGCATTATCCAATTTTGTCCGTGCCCATGAACTCAACCAGCGCGTCGGGCACGGTGACGGTGCCGTCGGCGTTCTGGTAATTCTCCAGAATGGCGGCGACGGTTCTGCCCACGGCGACGCCGGAGCCGTTGAGGGTGTGGACGAGCTGCGCTTTGTCTTTCGGGGTCTTCTTGAAGCGGATGGACGCGCGGCGCGCCTGGAAATCCTCGAAATTGGAGCAGGAGGAGATTTCCACATAGCGGCCGTAAGACGGCATCCACACTTCGATATCATAGGTTTTGGCGGAAGAGAAGCCGATGTCGCCCGTGCTCAGGCAGACCACGCGATAGGGCAGACCGAGCAGCTGCAGCACACGTTCGGCGTCGTTGGTCAGCTTTTCGAGTTCCTCATAAGAGGTCTCGGGGTCGACGAATTTGACGAGCTCCACCTTGTTGAACTGGTGCTGGCGGATCAGACCGCGGGTGTCGCGCCCCGCGCTGCCCGCTTCGGCGCGGAAGCAGGCGGAATAGGCGCAGTATTTGATCGGCAGCTGTGCGCCGTCAAGAATATCGCCCCGGTGCATGTTGGTCACGGGCACCTCCGCCGTGGGAATGAGGAAATAATCCTCGCGCTCCAGACGGAACGCGTCCTCCTCAAACTTCGGGAGCTGACCGGTGCCGGTCATCGAAGCGCGGTTGACCATGAACGGCGGGAACACCTCGGTGTAGCCGTTGGCGGTGTGAGTGTTGAGGAAGAAGTTGATGACGGCGCGTTCGAGCCGAGCGCCCTGCCCTTTGTAGAAATGGAAGCGCGCGCCGGTGACCTTCGCGGCGGTCTCGGGGTCGAGGATGCCGAGCGCCGCGCCGAGATCCCAATGCGCCTTCGGCTCAAAGTCGAATTCAGTCGGCTCGCTCCAGCGGCGGATCTCCACGTTGTCGCTGTCATCCTTGCCGACGGGGATCTCGCTGTTGGGGATATTCGGGAACTCGTACATGATCTTCTGCTGCTTTTCTTCCAAAGCGGAGATCTGCGCGTCGTTGCCCTTGATGATCTCTTTAATCTCGTTCATGCGCGCCATGATGGCGGAAATGTCGCCGCCCTCTTTTTTGATCCGCGGAATGTCGCGGCTGGCGTTGTTCTGTTCGGCTTTGAGCGCGTCCGTTTTCGAGGTGATCTCGCGGCGCTCGGCGTCAATGGCGAGCACCTCGTCCACATAGGCGTCCATATCCTTGTTGCGGGTCTTCATGGCTGCCTTGACCCGCTCGGGGTTTTCTCGAATCACTTTAATGTCAAGCATATATTTCGATCCTTTCCTGATTATCTGCAATAAAACACGGGATTCGGCTGATCCAGCACCTGAAAAACGACGTTCGGGAACTGTTCACTCAGCCGCTGCGCCAGCGGCGCGATCACGGGGTTTTCCGTTTCAAAATGCCCCGCCGCCGCAACCGTAAGCCCGAGCTGCCGCGCGAGCAAAAGCTCATGGTGCTTCGCTTCGCCGGTCACAAAAGCGTCCGCCAAACCGGCGACTTCGCCGATGAAATCGCCGCCCGCGCCGCCGCAAACGGCCACGGTGCAAATGGGCTTGCCGCCGTCGGCGACTGCCGCGGGCGAGCCGAGCGCCTTGCCGACCAAAGCGCCGAAGTCCCGCGCGGTCATTTCTTTCGGCAGTTTGCCCCGCCGCAAGAGCGATTCGCTCGAGGGAACCGGCAGCGGTTCAACTTCGGTCAATCCCAAAAGCTGCGCCAGACAGTCGTTCACGCCGCCCTGCGCTGCGTCCAGATTGGTGTGGGCGCAAACGGCGCTTAAGCCTGCGGCGATCAGTTCATAGACGGGGTCATTTGCTTTCACGGCTTTGAGCGGGCGAAAGATCACGGGGTGGTGGCTGATGAGCAGCTGCGCGCCCGCCGCTTTTGCCTGCCGCACGGTTTCATTCGTGACGTCCAGCGCCAAAGCGGCAGCGGTGACCTCCTGCGCGGCACAGCCGATCAGAAAGCCGCTGTTGTCCCACGCTTCCTGCGTGTCAAACGGCGCGACGGAATCCAAAAACCGAACGATATCCTGAACGGTCGTCATGTTTCTCACACTCTCTTGCTCTGAACCTTCTGTTCGTAATCCAGAATTTCGGCAAACCATTCCTCATGGGCGGCCACGCCGCTGCGGGAGCAGTATTCCTCCCAAACGGCGCCGAACGGATAGAGCTTCATTTCTTCGCTCATCATGAGCATCTGCGTGAAATCGCCCTTGTCCTGCATGACTTTCAGCGTTTCGTGCGGGATCAGCAGCGCGTTGAGCAGCGCCTTGCGCACGTTGCGTTCGCCGATGACCCACGCCGCCACGCGGTTGATGCTCGCGTCAAAATAATCCAGCCCGATCATCACGCGGTCAAGCGCGTCGCAGCGGACGATCTCCTTCATCATTTCTTTCAGTTCGTCATCGAACACGACCACATGGTCGCTGTCCCACCGGACGCCGCGGGTCACGTGGAGCGCGACCTTGTCGCTGAAGAGCAGCATGGACGGAATTTTATCGCTTACCACTTCGGTTGGGTGGAAATGACCGTTGTCGAGCAGGCAGACCAGATTGTTCTTGGCGGCGTAGTTCATATAGAACTCGTGCGAACCGACGGTGTAGGCCTCCACGCCGATGCCGAACACCTTGGATTCCACGGTGTCGACCAGATAGCGCGGGTCGATCTTTTCGGCAAAGATCTCATCGAGCGAATCCTTCAGGCGCTGACGCGGACCGAGGCGATCCGCCGGCACTTCCTTATAGCCGTCGGGGATCCAGACGTTGTTCATGCAGGGGATGCCAAGCTCTCTGCCGAAATATTCGCCGATCTTGCGCATCGCCTTGCAGTGGTCGATCCAGAAGCGGCGCACCTTTTCATCGGGGTGAGAGAGCGTCAGCCCGTCCGCCGCCATGGGGTGAGAAAACATCGTCGGGTTGATGTCCAGCCCCAGACCGCGTTCCTTGGCGAAGCGCACCCACGGCTCAAAATGTTCGGGCTTGAGCTGATCGCGCGGCACCGCTTCGCCGTCCGTGATGGCGTAATTGGCGTGAACGTTGATCTTGTGTTGACCGGGCATGAGCGACAGCGCCTTGTCAATGTCCGCCATGAGCTCCTCGGGGTTCCGCGCCCTGCCGGGATAGTTGCCCGTGGCGGCAATGCCGCCGGAGAGTGATTTGCCGCCCTCAAAGCCGAGCACGTCGTCGCCCTGCCAGCAGTGCAGGGATAAATAAACTTTGTCCAGTTGAGCAAGCGCCTGCTCGGTGTCGACGCCGAGTCTGGCGTACTGTTCTTTGGCCGCCGCGTAAAGCTTCGTCATGTTTTTCACCTGCGGCGCACCTTGTCGCCGCCCTTTCCGTTATCGGTTAAGAAAAAAAGCAACAGCATAAAGCTATTGCTCTAATAATATATCTTATTTTTTGAGATGTCAAACAATTCCTACAAAATAAATCCACCGTCTACGCCGAGAACCTGCCCCGTGATGAACGAGGCGTCGTCCGACAGCAGAAACGCGACGGCTTTGGCGACCTCTTCCGGCTGACCGATGCGGCAAAGCGGCGTGTCCTGCCCGAGCTGCTCCAGGTCTTCCGGGGTGAGGTTCGCGTTCATTTTGGTGTCGATCACGCCGGGCGCGACGCAGTTGACGCGAACGCCCGCGGGGCCGACTTCCTTCGCCAGCGCTTTGGTCAGCCCGATGACCGCCGCCTTGGAGGCGGAATAGAGCGCTTCGCAGCTCGCGCCGCTCACGCCCCACATGGAGGACACGTTCACGACGCTGCCCCGATGCGCGCGGATCATATCCGGCAGCACGGCGCGGCAGACGTTGACGCAGGAAGAAACGTTCGCGCCGAACAAAAACGCCGTGTCGTCGTCCGTCGTGTCGGTGAACAGCTTTTGCTGCGCCGCACCCGCGTTGTTGACCAGCGCGGTGATCGCGCCGAAGCGCTCGCGGATGGCTTCGACCATGGCCGCAGCCTGATCGTTTCGGGCTAAATCGGCGCAAAAGCAAGCGGCCGGGCAGCCTTGACTGCCCAGCTCGTTTTGCAAGTCCTTTGCGGATTTTTCATCGCTGTGGTAATGGATCGCCACGCGGTATCCCTGCCCCGCAAGGAGCCGCGCGCAGGCGCTGCCGATGCCGCCGGAGGCGCCCGTGATCAAAACCGTTTCGTTCATTACGTCAGACTCCCGAACATTTTTTCCAGATCGTCTTCGCTCATCGCTTTGCCGACCGGCTCAAATTCCTTATCGCTGACTTTGTAGGAATAATCGACCACTTTCATCACGGTCGAGGAACCGTCCTCGCTGATGATCTCCACGCGAACCAGTTTGCCGTCGGTGCTGAAGTAATACTTGTTGGTGGTCGTGCCGTCGGTGTAGGTCTCGCAGTCGTAGGTCTTGCCGCCGTCCTTCACGCGGGTGGTGCCCTTGTAATCCATATCGTCCGCGGCGATCGCGTCAAAGATCTCGGTGCCCAAGCCCATATCTTCGGCGTCGTCCAGCGTGGTGGTGTAGTGGTAAACCTTGCCGAAATTGATGGTGGCCTGATTGCCGTTGATGATGGCGCGGATGGTGCCCAGCGAGCCGAGCGCGCCCAGACCCGAAACGGCGGGCACTGACATTTCGATGGCGATCTTGTCATCCTTGGTGTAGAAGGTGTAAGCCATGGTGCCCATATCGCTCATTTCTTCGGAAGAAACGTAGAGCTTGAGCATCAATTGCTTATTCTTTTTCGCCTTATCGAACATCGCTCTCAGCTTGGAATCCGTGGGCGTGCCGTCTTTGTTGGTGGGCACGGCAACGGGCGTGCCGCTGTCAAACAGCGCGGTGTTGAATTCCGCCATTTCGGCGTTGGTCGTCGCCGGCGTTTCGGCGGCGGTGGTCTCGCCCTTCTTGGTGGTCTCCGGCGCGGAATAGGGAACGGTCACGGTCTCGACCTTGGTCACGATCTCGGTCACGACTTCGGTCACAACTTCGCTCTTGACCTCGGGCGTTCCGTCTTTCTTCGTCACCTTTTCGCCCTTGGCGTTGGTCACGACCTCGGTCACGACTTCAGTCACGATCTCGGGCGTACCGTCCGCCTTGGTGACCGTTTCCACTTCGGAGACGATCTCCGTCACCTGCTCATAGACCTGACCGTTCGCGTCGGTCACGGTGACCGGTTCTGGGTCCTTCGTGCCTTTTTTCCCGCAGGCGGCAAACAAAACAAGAACGACCGCCAGCGCGGAAAGGATCAGCACAACGTGTTTCTTATTCATTCCATGATTCCTCCCAAAAGTTATTTTGCTCAAGTTGAATATATAATAGTATTCCTCGCCGTGTCAAGAGATAACCGGGAAACGATAGATGTTTTAATCAATTCTTAAAGGCTTCTTTTCCGTTTCGTTGCTTATTCGTTGCCTTCTTCGTTTTCCCCCTGTGCTTCCACCGGATTGATCTCCACTTTCAGCTTGCCGATGCGGCGTTCCTCAATGTTGAGCACGGTGAAATGCAGGTTTTTGTAATCGACCTCGTTCATTTCGCCGTCCTGCGGCAGATAGCCGAGCAGGCTGATGACAAAGCCGCCGATGGTTTCAAAGTCATCCTCCGGAATATCCACGCCGACGTGCTCGTTCACCTCGCTGATGGCGGTCGTGCCGTCGACGGTGAAGGTCGTGTCGTCAATGACGGAGAACTCCTCTTCTTCGTTGTCGTATTCATCCTGAATGTTGCCCACGATGGCCTCAAGCAGGTCTTCCAGCGTGACGATGCCCGCCGTGCCGCCGTATTCATCGAGCACCACCGCCATTTGCAGCTTGCGGGAGGTCAGCTCTTTGAACAGCGTGCCGCACTTCATGCTTTCGGGCACGATATAAACGTCGCGCATGACCTTGCGCAGGTTCTGATCCTTGGGCAGTTCCGAACCGATAAAGGCGATCAGGTCTTTGATATAGACCACGCCGATGATGTGGTCAAGGTCTTCCTCATAGACGGGGATGCGGGAATACCCGTCGCGCTCGGCGATCTCGATGACGTCCTCGATCGACTCGTTGACCTCAACGGCCTCCACGTCGGTGCGGTGGGTCATGATGTCGCCCGCGTCAATATCGTCAAACTCGAAGATGTTGTTGATCATTTCCTTCTGCACGTCTTCGATGACGCCCTTTTCGCCGCCGACGTCGACCATCATGCGGATCTCTTCCTCCGTCACTTCCTCGGGCTGGGCGTTGGGATCAATGCCGAACAGGCGCAGCAGCGCATTGGTCGAGACCGAAAGCACCTTGACAAAGGGCTTGGTGACGGCGGCGACCACCAGCAGCACGCCGACGACGCGGAACGAGATCTTTTCCGGCGAAAACATGGCGATGCGCTTGGGCACCAATTCGCCGAGCACCAGCGAAAAATAGGACATGACGACGGTGATCAGCACCACGCAGATGCTTTTGATCACGCCTTCCGACAGGATATTCTTCACCGGGGTGTTGATGATCGCGCCCGCAAACTGATCCACAAAGCTCTGCGAAGCGGAGGCGGAGGTCAGGAACCCCGCCAGCGTGACGCCGATTTGAATGGTGGACAGAAAGCTGCTCGGATTTTTGGTCAGGCGCAAAACCTTTTTGGCTTTTCGGTTGCCCTCCGCCGCCTGCCGTTCCAGCTTGGCGTCGTTGAGGGAAATGATCGCGATCTCGCTCATGGCGAAGAACGCGTTTACCAGAATAAGCGCCAGCAGCAGAAGCAGTTTGAAAACAAGGTTGGGAGGTTCAGGGTCGGGGTTATCCATTCAGATTTGACTCCTTTCAAAATTGGGACAATCGTTTTATTAAAGGAAGCAACCGCTGATTCGATCAGAGGTCACACCACTTTTCCGTTTTCAATATAAACTCGTGGGACTCGTTTGGTAATATCGCAGACGTATTCATAGTTGAAGCTGCCCGCGGTCTCGGCCAGTTCCTCCACGGTCAGCCATTCGCCGCCGTCCTCGCCGACGATGGTGACTTCGTCCCCCTGCTTGACGTCGGGGATATCGGTCACGTCCACCATGAACTGATCCATGCAGATGCGGCCTGTCACGGGGGCGGAATGACCGTGGATGAGCACGCGCCCCTTGTTGGTGAGCAGGCGCGGATAACAGTCGCCGTAGCCGCAGGGGATGGTGGCGATGAGGGAATCGCGCTCGGTGCAGAACGCCGCGCCGTAGCCGACGGTCTCCCCTTTTGCCACGGGTTTGACAAAGGCGACGTGGCTCTTGATCTGCATCACGGGCGTGGTCGGCAGGTTCTCAAACAGCACCTCGTCCGACGGGTCGAGCCCGTAGGTGACGATGCCGCAGCGCACCATATCGAGATAGCCGTCGTCAAAGTCCATGATGGCGGGGCTGTTGCAGATGTGGCGCAGGCCGACGTTCACGCCGCTTGCCGTCAGCTTTTGCGTGAACTCGTTAAAGAGCTTCCGCTGCCGGTTGGCAAAGGTCTTGTCGGCAAAATCGGCGCAGGCAAGATGGGAAAAAACGCCGTCGATCCGAATCCCCGGCAGCGCGGCGATGCGGCCGATCTCGGCGATGCTCTCCTCTGTCGGCATCAGGCCGATGCGGTGCATGCCGGTGTCGATCTTGATATGAATACCCGCGGTTTTGCCCAGCCGGACGGCGGTATCGGACAGCAGCTTCGCCGTTTCCTCCTGAAAAACCGCCAGATCGATCTCGTTTTTCACAGCGGTCTCAAACAGTTCGGGAAACGCGTAGCTGAGCACGAGGATGGGCTGACGGATGCCGCTTTGGCGCAGCTCGCACCCTTCCTCCACCGTCGCTACGCCGAAGGCATAGGCGTCCTGCTCCAGCGCATGCGCCGCGCGCACCGCGCCGTGACCGTAAGCGTCCGCTTTGAGGATGACCATGACCTTGACCGCTTCCCCGACCCGCTTTTGCACCGCGCGGACGTTTTGCCGCATGGCGTCAAGGTCGATATAAGCGCAGACCCTGCTGAATTTGTTCATCAGAAACTTCTTCTCCTGTTTGATACGGGTCAATCAGGCCTGCGAAGCGCGCAGCGCCTGAGCCAGATCGGCGATGATATCTTCGGCGTTTTCGATACCGACGGAAAGTCGGATCAGGTCTTCACCCACGCCGCAAGCGTCAAGCTGTTCCGTGGTGAGCTGACGGTGCGTGGTGGTGGCGGGATGGAGCACGCAGGTGCGGCAATCCGCCACGTGGGTGACGATGGCTGCCAGACGAAGGCTGTCCATAAACTTGCCCGCCGCGAGCTTGCCGCCCTTCACGCCGAACGAGATCACGCCGCTGGAACCGTGCGGCAGGTATTTCTCGGCAAGCGCGTGATATTTGCAGGACTTAAGCCCGGGATAATTGACCCAGGTCACGTTCGGGTTATTCTCCAAAAACGCGGCGACCTTTTCGGCGTTGGCGCAGTGACGCTCCACGCGCAGGGCGAGCGTTTCCAGCCCGAGGTTGAGCAGGAAGGAGTTCTGCGGCGCGGGGATGGAGCCGAGGTCGCGCATGAGCTGCGCCACGCATTTGGTGATATACGCCATTTTGCCGAAGGTCTCCGTATAAGAAATGCCGTGATAGGATTCGTCCGGCTCGGTCAGGCAGGCGAATTTGTCGTTCTGCGTCCAGTCGAAATTGCCGCTGTCCACAATGACGCCGCCCACACTCGTGGCGTGTCCGTCCATATATTTGGTGGTGGAATGGGTGACGATATCGGCGCCGAACTCGAACGGACGGCAGTTGATCGGGGTCGGGAACGTGTTGTCAACGATCAGCGGCACGCCGTGCGCATGGGCGCATTTGGCAAACAGTTCGATATCCAGCACCGTCAGCGACGGGTTGGAAAGCGTTTCGGCGAACACCGCCTTGGTGTTGGGCTTGAACGCGGCGTTGAGCTCTTCCTCGGTGCTGTCGGGCGAAACGAAGGTGAAATCAATGCCGAGCTTGCGCATGGTCACGTTGAACAGGTTGAACGTGCCGCCGTAGATCGCGGCGGAGGACACCACGTGATCGCCCGCCTGGCAGATGTTGAACACGGAGAAGAAAGACGCCGCCTGACCCGAAGAGGTCAGCACCGCGCCGACGCCGCCTTCGAGCATGGCGATCTTTTCGGCAACGAGGTCGTTGGTGGGGTTGGCAAGGCGCGTATAGAAATAACCGGACTTTTTCAGGTCGAACAACTGACCCATTTCCTCGCCGGAATCATATTTATAAGTGGTGCTCTGCACGATCGGCATCACGCGGGGCTCGCCGTTCTTGGGGCGGTAGGCGCCCTGCACGCAATTGGTTTCGATTTTGTAAGAATTTGACATAAAACGATACCTCTCTTTTCATGTATTTTGCGTTTTTCATCGGGAATATCGAAACGATCCACGGCAACACTAAGCTTGAAACCGCCGACAACCGCTGAAATACAATGTTATTTTGTTATTATAACACAACATACGCGAAGAATAAAGGAAAATTTAAGCCGAAAGCCGAGTTTTTTGAACTCGGCAAAATTTTTAATGAATTCGTTATAAATTCGCAATTTGGGCTATACAAAATGAAAAAACTATGTTATAATTTGCGAGTTAGTTACTATATCTTGGAATTTTTCTCTGCCTTTTCGGCTTTTTTCTACTTTATATGGTTCATCTAATCAGAAAGGAGAATCGCCCGTATGGACAAAATCGTCATCAACGGTTCCATTCCGCTCAAAGGTGAAGTCAATATCAGCGGCGCCAAAAACGCCGTTGTTGCCATATTACCGGCCGCTCTTCTGGCCAGAGACATCTGCCGCATCGAAAACATCCCCGAGATCAGCGACGTGACCACCATGGTCAAAATCCTCCGCCAGCTCGGCGCCGGCGTGAAGATGATCGACCGCAACACGCTCGAGATCGACGCGCGCAGCGTCAATTCCTACATTGTTTCCAACGACCTGGCCAAGCATCTGCGCGCCTCCTACTACCTCATCGGCGCTCTCCTCGGCCGCTTCAACCGCGCCAAGGTCGCCATGCCGGGCGGCTGCTGGTTCGGCGTGCGCCCGATCGACCTGCACCTCAAGGGCTTTGAGCTGCTCGGCGCCAAGGTCACCATCGACAACGGCATGATCAACGCCAGCGCGGACAAGCTCGTCGGCGCTTCGGTTTACATGGACAACGTCTCCGTCGGGGCGACGGTCAACGTCATGCTCGCCGCTGTAAAGGCAAAAGGCCTTACAATCATTGAAAACGCCGCACGTGAGCCGCACATCGTCGACCTGGCGAACTTCCTCAACTCCATGGGCGCGGATATCATCGGCGCCGGTACGGACGTCATTAAGATTCACGGCGTGCGCGAGCTGCACGGCTGCACCTATTCCATTATTCCCGATCAGATCGAAGCGGGCACCTATATGGTCGCCGCGGCCGCAACGGGCGGCGACGTGCTGGTCAAAAACGTGATCCCCAAGCACATGGAATCCATCACCAAAAAGCTGCAGGACTGCGGCGCGGAAGTGATCGAATATGACGAAGCCATCCGCGTGCGCAGCGCGGGCAGACCGATGAAGTGCAACGTCAAGACCCTGCCGCACCCGGGCTTCCCCACTGATATGCAGCCGCAGATGACCGTTTTGCTCGCCTTGGCGGACGGTATGAGTATTGTTTCCGAAAGCGTGTGGGATAACCGCTTCCGCTATGTGGAACAGCTGCAGCGCATGGGCGCGCACATCAACGTCGAGGGCAAGGTCGCCATCGTGCAGGGCGTTGAAAGGCTGCACGGCGCGCCGATCCGCGCGGACGATCTGCGTGCGGGCGCCGCGATGCTGATCGCCGCTTTGGCGGCGGACGGCCGCTCCGAGATCGAAAACCTCTCTCATATCGACAGAGGATATGAACATTACGTCGAAAAGTTTTCCGCTCTGGGAGCGGATATTTGCCGCGTCAACGTCCCCGATGATGACGATGAACAGCGGCAGGACAACGCAGGTTGATTCATCATGGCAAGGTTTTGTTCCCTTTTCTCTTCCAGCAGCGGGAACTCGGTCTATATCGGGCATCCGGGCAGCGGCATCTTGATTGATATCGGCGTCAGCGCGAAGAGAGAAACAGAAGCGTTAAATTGCGTCGGTGCGTCGGTTGAAAGCATCGGCGCTGTTTTTGTGACCCATGAACATACCGACCACGTCAGCGGCGTGCGCGTATTCGCCGGCAAAAACAACAAAAAGGTCTACGCCAGTCAGGGCACGCTGGCGGGCATGGAGGACCTGAATATCCTCGACGGGAAGTTCCCCGTTGACGTCATGCCGGCAAACGGCGTGGAAGTGAACGACATGTTCGTGCGCGCCTTTCACACCCCGCATGACAGCCGCGAGAGTCTGGGCTACACCGTCGAAATGCCGGACGGCAATCGCATCGGCGTGGCGACGGATATCGGTGTGATCACCGACGAACTTATGCAAAATCTGCTGGGCTGCCAGCTTGTGCTGCTGGAATCGAACCACGACGTGCGCATGCTCCAGTGCAACCCGAACTACCCCTACCCGCTCAAGAAGCGCATTTTGTCCGACCGCGGGCACCTGTGCAACGAGGCGTGCGCCGAAGCCGCCGAAAAGCTGGTGCAAAGCGGCACGACGCGACTAATCTTAGGGCATCTGAGCAAAGAAAACAACCTGCCGCAGTTGGCTTATCAATGCACCAGCGTCGCGCTGAGCCAGTGCGGCATGGAGGAAGGAAACGACTATCTGCTGCGCGTGGCCGGCGTGGGCGACCCGCAGATGATCGTGTTTTGAGCCATGAACGTGACCGTCATTTGTTTGGGCAAGCTCAAAGAACAATATTTGAAAGACGCCTGCGACGAATACCTCAAACGGCTCGGCGCGTTCTGCCGCTGTAAAGTGGTTGAACTTGCCCCCGTCAAGCTGGCGGATAATCCGTCACAAGCTCAGATCACCGCCGCGCTCAAGCGTGAAGCGGAGCAGATCAGAGAAAAGATCCCGAAAGGCGCCGCGGTGTTCGCCCTTTGCATCGAGGGCAAAATGCTCAACTCCGAACAGTTCAGCGAGCGGCTGCAATCGGCCGCCGTGCAGGGCGGGGCGGACGTTGTGTTTCTCATCGGGAGCTCGTTCGGGCTGGACGAGGACTTGAAAAAAGAGGCGCAGTTCCGCCTGTCGATGTCACCCATGACCTTCCCGCACCAGCTGGCGAGGGTGATGCTGCTCGAACAGATCTACCGCGCGTTTCAGATCGCCTCCGGCGGAAAATATCATAAATAGAGGAAAAACCGAGGCTGCATTTCTGCTTCCTCGGTTTCATTTTTTCTATCTTTTACTTATTGATTTCCTGTTGATACCGTTCCACCACCTTGCTGCGGATGACCTTGCGGGTGGAGTTGATCTCAAACGGCGTGGTGGAGATGAACAGATCCTTCGCGCGCTTGTAGCCGGGCAGCTGCCGGTTGACGGCGTCGAAATCGGCCTTGAGCTTCTGCCGCACTTCCTCTTCCGTACTGTCGGGGAAATCGTTCAGATCGATCTCCATGGCGGCGACGATGATGTTCTCCCTGATGCGCTTGCGGCTGATGTCCGTGTCGAAGATCACGACCTCATGCACATAGTCGATATGCTCCATGAAGAAGCTCTCGACCTCTTCGGGGAAGACGTTTTTGCCGTTGTCGAGCACGATCAGGTTCTTCTTGCGCCCGACGATATACAGGCGGCCGTCCTCATCCACGCGGCCGTAGTCGCCGGTTTTGAACCAGCCGTCCTCAAACGAGGCGGCAGTGGCGGCTTCGTCCTTGTAGTAACCCTTGGTCACGTTTTCGCCGCGGATCCAGATCTCGCCGACGCCCGCGGCGTCCGGATCGTGGATGGTGTATTTCGCCTTGGGGAACGGGTAACCGGCGCAGTCCGGACGGGTGCGGCAGTCGAGGTTGAGCGTCACGGTGGGCGAAGCCTCGGTCAGACCGTAGCCGTTATAGATGCGGAAGCCCATGTCGCACAGGCACTTGACGTATTCCACGCGGGTCGGCGCGCCGCCGCAGGAAAACGTGGGGAACTTGCCGCCGAATTTTTCGGCGATGGAGGCGAACAGCTTGCGGCGCACGTCGATGTGCAGCTTGTCGAGCATAAAGTTGCTGATCTTCAGCGCCTTGCGCAGCGCCTTATCCTTGCCGGTCGATTCCGCGGTGCGCCAAACGGTGTTGTAAATGGTGTCGACCACCAGCGGCACGACCGCCATCGCGTCGGGCTTGAACAGGTTGAGGTTGGCGCGGAAATTCTTGAGCGAATCGTTGATATAGATGACCGCGTTCATATAGAGCGCCGTAAGCACGTTGCCGCTGAGCTCATACACGTGGTTCATCGGCAGGAAGGAAAGCGAACTGTATTCCGGCGCGATGCTTTCCAGCACGCCCTCGGCGTTCTGCGCCAGATTGCCGTGGGAGAGCATGACGCCCTTGTTCGCGCCCGTGGTGCCGGAGGTGAAGATGATCGCCGCCAGATCGTCCTTTTCAACTTTGGCGTTACGGTAGGCGGCGTCGCCTCCATCCAGCAGGGCTTTGCCCTCGGCGATCAGATCGGCAAGAGACAGCACCCGTTCGTCGCCTTCGTCATTGAGGACGATCCCGATCGCGTCGGGATGATTGTCCAGATGATAACGGGCGGTTTCGGCATATTTCTTGCTGAAAAAGACGATCTCGGCGTCACCCTTCTGGAACAGCCCCGAAATATCGTCCTTGGTCAGTTCCTTATCCACCGGCACGGCCACGCCGACGCCGCAGGTCACGGCGAAGAACGCAACGACCCATGCGTAGGAGTTCTCACTCAGGATGCCGAAATGCTTGCCCTTCAGCCCGCGGTGGAGCAGCGCGGTGCCCAGCGCGGTGACGTCGCCGCGGAAATCGCGCACGGTGTGCTCGATGATCTCGTTTTTGTTCTTTTCCACCATGCAGAGACGGTCGCCGTAAATCTCCATGCGGTCGAACAACTGCCGCAAAGTGAGCAGCTCGCCGGTCATATGCACCTCATGGCGCAGGCGGGCTAACTCTTGCTTTTCTTTTTTTGTCAGTTCCATTCGCTCTTTCTCCTTCACACGGCGTTTGATTAACGGAATTCATGATATTTTAACATTTTTCTTCTCTTTTTGCAACGCCCCGCCGTAATTTTTTTATCATTTTTGAACACATTTTGAACATTTTTTGAATAAAATGCCGCTCCGCTCCGCGAAAAAGAACCATACACCCCAAGGTGTATGGTTCGATTCATTCTGTTTTATCGGTTCTGATCGCTCATGCCGGTCAGTCTCGCCATCAGACCGCCGCTCTTTTTGGCCTTTTTCGGCTTGTAGGGGGGCGGATTTTTGAGCTGTTCCACCGCTTTTTTACCGGCGGAGGACGCCAGATACTTGTTGACGCGAATGACGGGCGCCGTCATATCGTCGCACATATAATCGACGCAGTTGGCAAGCAGCTCCTGGTCGTTGTTCATCTGCCCGAGCAGGGTCACCACGATCAGGCTCTGAGTCTCGTTCGTGGCGTCAAGATAAATCTCGTTGAGCAGGTTAAACAGCTTTTTCATCCTGGCGGGATTGTTCTCTTTGATCGTGGCCAGGACAGCCGCGCCGCAGCCCTGCGCGAAGAATTCCTCCGGCAGGAATTCGCCGTATTTATTGATATTGGCGTTGTAGGCCTCGCGGTATTCCGGATAGAGGGACGCCGTCAGCCGGTTGGCAAGCGTGTTGGCGTCGTAGAACACCTGACCGCTGCGCGCCGCCGCCTTGGAAACGGTTTTGGGCGCCTTCACCTTCGGGGCGGAAGTGGGCTTGCAGTATTTGGCCATGACGGTGTCGGACACTTCGCCGCTGATGGAGCTGACGTCGGTCTCGTCGCAAGTCTCGGGATCAAGCAGAGAAACCGAAACGGTTTTGTAATCGACGAATTCGCCGCTGTCATCCACGGTCTCCGACAGCAAAAACGTCAGCCGTTTGTCGAAATAATCCAAACGGATCGCACCATTTTCGCTCGTATACGCCAAACGGTAACCGAGATCGTTATCCCCCGTTCCGACGGGCGCTTCGCCCTTGGCGGTGCCTTCGGGGATCACGGGGGTAAAGCCCGCTTCCTTCATCGTCAAAGCAAGGGAAGCATAGATTTTGGCCATGGCCTCTTTGATATCAAGCATCGTTTCACGTGTATCGGTCAAGCCGATACGGCTCCTTTATAATTTCACAATTGGTAATTATACCATAGCGGAGCGGTTTTGTCTACCGTTTTTTCTTTGCCCCGCGTCAGAACAATTCGCAGATGAAAGCGATGCGTCCGCTGCGCCACGCGGCACGGATGCTGCCGTTTTGCTGCGCGCAGATACTCTCCGCGATGCTCAGACCGATCCCGTAGCCGCCCGTGTCAATGTTGTGGCTCTTGTCTTCCCGATAGAAGCGGTCGAAGAACCGCGCGCAGTCCACGTCCTTGCCGGCGGCGTAATCGTTGCTCACCGTCAGGCAAACGCCCTTTTTGTTCCGTTTGGCGAGCGGTTCCAGCTTCAGGGCGATCGTTCCGTTTTCGTCGCAGTATTTCACGGCGTTGTCCAGCAGCAGCATGGTGAGCTGACGGATCTTGCTGCCGTCGGCGGTCAACTGCAGATCGGGCGTGATCTGCTGCTCGAGCGTTTTGCCTTCGCTCTCCGCGCGGCTGACAAAATCCTGCGCCGTCTGCGCCACGGCCTGCGAAACGTCGATCGGTTCCGCGCCTGTTTTGCTTTCCATTTCGCGCGATTTGGTGATCATTACGAGGTTTTGGATCAGGCTGTTCATGCGGTCGACCTGTCGGATGGTGCTCTGCGTCCACTCGCTCTCGCCCCCGATCATTTCCTGCATTTCCGTGTTGGAGCGAATGACCGCCAGCGGCGTTTTCAGTTCGTGGCTGACGTTCGTCAAAAACTGCTCCTGCCGCCGGCTGTTTTCGATCTCGGGCTCAACGGCTTTTTTCGAGAGCGCGACCACGAGGACGACGGTGATGAGCATACCGAGCAAGCCTACGCCGGCGCTGGCATAGGCGAGCCGCAGCCGCGCGTAAAGCACGGCGCCGCTGTCAAGCAGCACGAGGGTAGTCGTTCCGTCGTCGTTTTCCGTCAGCAAAAAAGAATAGGTCTCATAGCGGCCGCGTTCTTTTTGCAGCGCTCTGACTTCATCCGCAATAGCGGAAACGGTCTCCTTGGACTGGTTGCCGCCTCTGCCGGCGAAATAAGCGATCTCGCCGCCGGTCTCGTCATAGGTGAAGCGGTAAAAGCTGCTGCGCTGATAGGCGGGCGAAAAAATTTCCACCACGGCGAAGGTGTTCGGCGGACTGTGCTGATCGCTGCTGCTGTCAAAGCTGTTTGAGTTTTCGCTGATGCGTTCGAGCGTCCAGTCGATCTCCGTCTGCGTCACGACATAGTTCGCCACGTTGATCAGGCTGCCGATGAACACGGTGACCAGCAAAAAAGAGACCGTAGCGATCAGAATAAACTTTTTGCGCAGTTTTTGGATCTCTTTCGCGTTCATAGCGTCTCCCCCTTCGCAAACTGAAAGCTGCCGCCCTTCTCCCCTTTGATGGTGTAAGCAGAACCGACCGCCTGCAGCTTCCGCTTCAAAAACGAAGCATAAAGCCAGACCGTGTCCGCCTGCGCGTCGGGGTCGCGGCTCCAGACGCGGTCCAGCAGCTGATCGGTCGACAGCGCCAGATCACGGTTGGACATGAGCAGCGCCATCAGATCGAATTCCTTGTGGGACAGGCTGACGGAATTGGCCGCGGACAGCGTATATTTTTCGGCGCTGAGCACCACGTCGCCCACGCGCAGTTCTTCAAACGCATCGGCCTGACGACGGCGGATGAGTGCGCGCACGCGGGCGAGCAGTTCTTTTGAAGCAAAGGGCTTGGGCAGATAATCGTCGGCGCCCGCGTCCAGCCCCGTCACGCGGTCGTCGATCTCCGCCTTGGCGGTCAGCAGCAACACGGGCGAAGTGATGTGCCGCCGGCGCATTTCCGCCAGCACGCCGTAGCCGTCGACCTTCGGCATCATGATATCGAGCACGACGCAGTCGTAGCTGTCGCTCTTCAAAAAGTCCAGCGCCTGTTCGCCGTCAAAGGCGCTGTCGACCTCATAGCCCTGCATCTGAAACAGAACCGTTACGTTGCGGTTCAGGTCTTTGGTATCTTCTGCCAGCAGCAGCTTCATCGTCATTCACCCTCTTCGTTCAGCACGGCGCGGAGGATCTGCATGGAAACGTCCGTTGCCGCCAATTCGTCCGCGCAGCGTTTCAGTTCTTCAAAGATCAGCGCGGAATCGCCGACGTTTTTCTTGTAGCGGATCTGATGCTCCAGCGCCGCCCAGGTGTCCATGGAAATGGTGCGAAGCTGGATCTCGGCATAATATCCGCGTTTTTTCACGATCAGGTGCAGGCTGCGGTAGCCGTTGGGTTTGACACTGCGAATGTAGTCCTTTTCGTTGACGATCTCCAGCTGTGCCGAAGCGGCCAGATGATCGCGGATGGCGTAAACGTCATCCAGAAACGGGCAGACCACGCGCAGGCCGATGGCGTCGCGGATCGTCTGCAAAGCGCTTTCCGCCGTTTCGGGCAGCCCCTTTCGGCGGCATTTTTCGCGCATGCTCTCTTCTGTTTTGATGCGGTATTTCAAATGCTCCACCGGATTCATGCCGGTCTTTGCTTTGACCGTTTGAGCGGCGGCATTGATCTCGTCCACCAGTTCATTCATCACGGCTTCCAGTTCCGGAAGCTTCGCGCCGTAAATGCTGTTTGTCGTTTCCATCGTAGTTGCTCCTTCGGCGACCGATTAAGGTTTATTATACCACAAATCAACTGTTCTTTCAATATTGCGAAAAAGAAAAGAACCGCCTTTCCGATCCGAAACGGACGGAAGGCGGTTTGCGGTTTTGCGTGTTACTGCGCGTTGGAGCGCGTCATTTCCTTGCGCACCGGCGGCACGAGCGAAATGAGCAGCGCGCCCGCGACGACGGTGATGATGGTCTCGGGCACCATGTAGGCGGCGTTGTAGATGAGGGAATACATCACGATGAGCAGCTCTTCGGAGCCGGCGGCGAGCAGCTTTTGGCTGAACGCGTTGACGAACTGCTCCTCAAAGAACCACCGCGCCCACTGCCCGTAGAGGATGCAGCCGGAGGTAAAGTGGCACAGCAGACGGATCAGGCTGGCGACCACGATGCCGAGCGAAAACGACACCGTGTGGTTTTTGAGCTTGCCCTTGAACAGCCCCGCCAGCCCCAGAACGGAAAATGCCAGCAGGTAGTCGATGCAGGTGATGAGCACGATGCCCACGACGTTCTGCGACGCGTAGGCGCCGGTCATCGTCGCGCCGAAGATCGCCTGCAAAACGCCGTCCGTCACGCCGGCGAGCATGCCCCACTTCACGCCGTAGGTATAGCCGATGACCATGATCGGCAGCATGGAGCACGCCGTGACCGAGCCGCCGAAGGGCGCCTCGAACACCTTGAGGAAGGACAGGATGACGGCGAGCGCGAGCATGACGCCGGTCAGCGCCAGCCGCTTGGTTTGATTGGTTTTGTTTGCCATAACGATCACCTCATAAAAAAATTATCGCCGTAGGAATTGATCCTGCGGCGATATAAAAATCGTGTTTTCGCGATTCCTACGCCGGCATTACCCGGATCAGGTTCATGGGTCACGCGCTCATCAGCGCGAATCTCAGCCGATAACATCAGCTCCCCGTGCAGCTATTCTTTTGTCGTACCATAGCTTACACCCAAAGGGAGGATTTGTCAAGGGTTCCATGGCAAAAAGAAGCGGGTCGGGTTCGGTTTAATACCACAAAAACCCCAACAGGACGATGCGGATGAGCCACTGCCACCATGCGTATCGGACGGTGACTTTTTCCGACTGGCTGATGGCGGTTATCGTCCACGCGCCGTCCACAGGCTGTTCCAGACGCGCGTGCACCGTGAAGCCGCTCTTCATTTTTTCAAGCCGCAGCGTTTCGCCCACCCGGTACTCGACGGCGCCATCTGCCCACTGGATCGCCCAGCACACCCGGGCGTCGGTCGGCATGTTTTTGATTTGCGGCGTGAGCTTGACCGTGGAACGGTAGTTCACCGCGCGCTCCGCCGCATAATCGGCGATCTCGATCGACGTATCCGGCAGCGTATTGTAATAGTAATACAGCACGTAAAGGTTGCCGCTTTTTCCCACGGTGAGCGTGTTGCCCAGCGCGTCCGTCGTGCTGCCGTTGACGGTCACATTGAGCTTGTTCAGATAATAATAGCCATCGACCGGTTCGACCATCAGCGAAAGGCGGTAGTTGACCCCGCCCGTGACCATGCCGCTGAACGCCGCCCATTTGCCGCTCGCGTCGGTCTGGATCACGGCGGAACTGATCTGAAAGCCCTCGGAGACCTGCACGCCGCCCGCCCAGAGCGAAGCGCCGATGATCGCGCGGCCTTGCAGACCGGTAACGGCCAGCGTGGTGATCAGCGGGTCGGAATTCGGTGCAAGACCCGGCGCCGCGAACGCGGGCACGGCAAGCAGCAGCAGAACGACTGCCGCCAGCAAAACGGACAAAACCCGTTTGGTTGATTTCATGCAGCACACCTCTTTTGAAGCTTGTATTTTTACAATACCACATTTTGGCGCGCCTGACAAGGCTTTTCGATCCCGACCTGGCACGGTGTTTTTCGCAAATTTCTTGACATATGCGCCAAACAAGGGTATTATAAATTAAATATGTATGCCCGAATGAAAGGGATGAACTGACATGAACCTTGTGTATAAAACGAAAGGCACCTGCTCCCGCCGCATCCTCATCGACGTGGAGGGCGACACCATTAATTCCGTTCAGTATGAAGGCGGCTGCGCCGGCAACCTGACCGGCATTTCGCACCTCGTTGCCGGCATGAAGGTCGACGACGTGATCGAAAAGTTTTCCGGCATCCCCTGCGGCTTCAAGAACACCTCCTGCCCCGACCAGCTGGCGCAGGCGCTCAAGCAATATAAAGAGGAGAACTTAAAATAACCAACCGAAAGGCGGTTTGCATATGAGCATGAAACTGGTCATCGCCGTGGTCAACAGCGACGACGCTCACGCGGTGCTCGGCGGCATCGGCAAAGCCGGTTACAGCGCCACGCGGCTTTCCACCACCGGCGGCTTCCTGCGCGCGGGCAACGTCACACTGCTCATCGGCGTGGAAGAAGAAAAGGTGGACGACGTGATCGCGCTCATCGGCGAACACTCCCGCAGCCGCAAGCAAATGACCTCGCCCGCCCCCTCCGGCGGCGTGGAAGGGCGGCTCATCGCCATGCCCGTTGAGATCACCGTGGGCGGCGCGACCGTTTTTGTGATCGACGTTGACAAATTTGTGAAACTGTGAAATTTGCTTTTTCAAAAGAGGTACAGCTATGCTCGACTGTGTGCTGACAATGGATCCGTCCTGCGCATGGGTCTGGTCCATGTCGTCTATTTTTGTGGGCTTTCGCGTTCTTGAAAAAGCGGGACTGCTCCGCATCAAGAAAGCAAGAGTCACTCACGACTTTTTATCCGGCGGGCATTACCCCCATCGGCAGATCGTCGAACTGCGCGCTGACGGCAAAACCATTGCCTACGATATGGCAGACGGCTATCAGGATTTTGACATTCCCGAACTGTTTGATAAGCAGCTCGAATCCGTTGATTTCTACTTCAAATCCAACTACTCCGAAGAATTCGCGGCGAAGTTGAAAAACAAAGATAAATTCAAGAACTGCGCGATCGCCTACGATTGCTCCTGCCCGGGAAATCCGTTTGAATCACTGCTGATCAAGGGCTATCTGGCGGATAAGCGCTATAAAGACGCCGCCTATACTCTTGCCATCAGCCAAAGGCGACAGAAAAACTTCGATTACCGTTCCTTCGAGGCCGACAATCACTTTGACGATTACAAACTGCTGTTTTGGTCAAGGCTATGGGCGGAGGAACTCATCCCGACCGAAAGAATGTCAGAGTATTATCCTCATTTGAGTCACGCGCAAGCAAAAGAAAAGGCGGAGCAAACATATGAAATGATCCGTTCCATCAATCGCAGGCGGATCGAAACGGCAAGAGTGTTGAAAGAGGAATTCGGCGATCTTGCCGTAGGCGGACTCAGCGGCAGCGAAACCGCCGCCAAGCTCGCCCCGGACCTAATCACCGATGACGAGTGTGTCCTGAACCGGCGTAAGTATCTTGACTGCCTGAAGGAAAACTATATTCACGTTCTGTCCATGGGGCTCCACGGCTGCATCGGCGCCAGATACGGTGAGACTTTCGCGGCAGGCAGAGCGTTTTTGACCGATCCCTTTTTGTTCAGTCCTTACGGCGATCCGAAGGAAGGCGTGAATTATTTTGCGTATACCGACGCTGACTCACTGGCTCAAACGATCAGCAAGCTGCTGACAGACGTCGATCTCGTTCACCGCTCGGAAGAAGCCAACCATACCTTTTACCAAGAGTACATCCGCCCGGACGTTCGGATTCTCGCAACTCTCAAGACCGCTTTTCCGGACAAGTTCTGACTGCTGTTGATATAACAAATTTGTGAAACTGTGATGATGGATTTTTCCGAACTTTCAATCAATGCCGCGACGGCGCAGATCATTCAGTCAGCCGTGGAAGCGGATCGCCTGCCGCACGCCGTCATTTTGGAAGGCGGCAGCGAGGGCGATCGTTTGACGCTCGCGCGGCTGCTGGCGCAGGCGCTCTTATGCAGCGGGGAAGACCGCCCCTGCAGCGCATGTTCCCATTGCCGCAAGGTGCTGCGCGGCTTTCATCCCGACCTGACCGAATGCCTCGCGCAGCCGGGCGAGACGGACTGTCTGAAGGTCGACGCCATTCGCCAGATCCGCGCCGACGCTTTCGTTTTCCCGAACGAAGCCGACCGACGGGTGTTTTTGCTGCACAACATGCAGTTGAGCAACGAGGCGGCGCAGAACGCGCTGCTGAAAATTTTAGAAGAGCCGCCCGAATACGTGCGCTTTCTGCTCACCTGCCCGAGCGCGACGGCGCTGCTGCCAACCATTCTTTCGCGCGCCTGCGTCTACAATCTGGGGCAGCAGGTCGAGACCCGTTCGGACGAGGCGAACGAAGCCATCACGGAGCTGACGCGGCAGATCGCCTCGGCGCTCGGCGCGCCCAACGAATATGAACTCATGAAGATCACCGCCGCGTTTGAAAAAGATTTCGCGCTGCTCCTGCCGGTCCTGACGCAGCTTCAACTGCTGCTCCGCGACGCGCTGACCCTCAAAAGCGGAAA
Organism: Clostridia bacterium; assembly: GCA_017453685.1. GTDB lineage: Bacteria > Bacillota > Clostridia > Oscillospirales > Acutalibacteraceae > UBA8612. The sequence continues at coordinate 6,741 of JAFTEL010000056.1, read as the reverse complement.
TCGGGAACTGCCCCTGCTCTCCTCCGCTTCCAACGAAGCCGCCGCGCTCGCGCGCCGCTTCACTACCCCGCAGCTGCTTTCGTTCACGAACGTCACGCAGGAGATGACCGCCGCCGTCAACGGCAACGCGAACCGCAACCTTCTGATCACAAGGCTCTGCAGCCGATTGAGCGCTGCGGCCGGAAAATAGATTTTAACCGCAAAAGAAAGGATTTTTCCCTATGGCAATCGTAGTCGGCGTCCGCTTCCGTGAAGTGGGCAAGGTTTATTATTTTGAACCCGCGCAGGAACCCCTCGCGCTCAACGACAAGGTCATTGTCGAAACCGTGCGCGGCGTGGAATGCGGCGAGATCGCAATGGAAGCGAAAGAGATCAGCGATGAAGAGATCGTGAAACCGCTGAAAAAGATCATCCGCAAGGTCACCGAAGCCGACCTGAAGCGCATGGAAGAGAATAAGAAGAAAGAGGCCGAGGCGTTCCGCATCTGCGAGCAGAAGATCGAGAAACACAAGCTCAACATGAAGCTCGTCAGGGTGGAATACACGCTCGACGGCGGCAAGATCCTGTTTTATTTTACTGCTGACAACCGCGTGGACTTCCGTGAACTCGTCAAAGATCTGGCGAGCGTTTTCCACACCCGCATCGAGCTGCGCCAGATCGGCGTGCGGGACGAAGCGAAAATGCTCGGCGGGCTCGGCGTTTGCGGCCGGCCGTTCTGCTGCAGCTCCTACATGGGCGATTTCCAGCCCGTCTCCATCAAGATGGCCAAGGAACAGGGACTGAGCCTGAATCCCGTCAAGATCAGCGGCACCTGCGGCCGCCTGATGTGCTGCCTGAAATACGAACAGGATTCCTATGAACACCTGCTGCGTGTCACGCCCAAGATCGGCGCGGTCGTCGATACCAAAGAGGGTCGAGGCACGGTGACCGAGACCAACCTGCTCACCGGCATGCTGAAGGTCTCCCTCGAACGCAACCCGAACGCCGCCCCCGTCAGCGTGCATCGCCATGACGTCCAAGTGCTCAAGGACGGCAAGATCCGCATTGAAAAAGCAGAGCTGGACGCTCTGAAAGGAATTGAATGAGAGAGCTTTTTGAAAATTCACAGCAGCCCGAAAGGGCTGTTTTGGTCTGTGTGGACTTCGGCGAATTCGACCCTGACTTATCGCTGGATGAATTGGAGGAACTGGCAAGAACCGCCGGCGCCGAAGTCATCGGTCGTATGGTGCAAAAGCGGGACAAGCCCGACAATGCCACCTTCATCGGCTCCGGCAAGCTGGAAGAACTGAAAGACTTTTGCGAAGCCAATGAAGCCGATCTGCTCATTGTCGACGATGAGCTGACGCCCTCGCAGCTGCGCAATATTGAGGACGCCGTCGACGTGCGCGTGGTGGATCGCACCACGCTGATCCTCGATATTTTCGCCGCCCGCGCCAAGTCCGGCGAGGGCAAGCTGCAGGTAGAGCTGGCGCAGCTCAAATACTCCCTGCCGCGTCTGACCGGCAAGGGCACGAGCCTGTCCCGTCTGGGCGGCGGTATCGGCACGAGAGGCCCGGGCGAAACCAAGCTGGAAAGCGACCGCCGCCACATCCGCCGCCGCATCGCCGCGCTGGAGGAACAACTGGCGGCGCTGGAAAAGCGCCGCGGCAGCCTGCGCACCCGCCGCGCGAAGGACGGTATTCAGACCGTCGCCATCGTCGGCTACACCAACGCGGGCAAATCCACGCTCATGAACACACTCACGCAGGCAGGCGTGCTGGCGGAGGACAAGCTCTTCGCCACGCTCGACCCGACCTCGCGCGGGCTCGACCTGCCCGACGGGCGGCGCGTGATGCTCATTGACACGGTCGGTCTGATCCGCCGCCTGCCGCACCATCTGGTCGAAGCGTTCAAATCCACGCTGGAAGAAGCGGTGGACGCCACCGTCATTCTGAATGTGTGCGACGCGTCCTCCCCCGAATGTGCGGAGCATCTGCGGGTCACCTCCGATCTGCTCGCCGAACTCAACTGCCTGAACAAGCCCATCCTTTCGGTGATGAATAAATGCGATCTGGTTCCCTCGATCGCCGACCTGCCCACCCTCGGGCGTTCCGTGATGATCAGCGCCAAAACCGGCGAAGGGCTGGATCGGCTGCTGGACGCGATCGTGCAGGAACTGCCGCAGACCCGCCGCCAAGTCAAACTCCTGCTCCCCTATTCGGAATCGGCGGCAGCGGCGCGCTTTCGCACCGAAGGAAAGGTTCTGAGCGAAGACTACACGCCCGACGGCGTTTTATTGGAAGTCATCGCCGAACTGCGGCTGCTGGATGAATACAAACAATATATGACCGATTGAGGTGACAATTTTTGATCCTTGCTTCCGCTTCCCCCCGACGCAAAGAACTGCTCGCGCTGGCGGGATACGATTTTACGATAGAGACCGCGGCGGTGGAAGAGACCTATGACCCGACCCTGCCGCCGGAACAGATCGTGATATATTTGGCCGCCATCAAGTCCGCGCCCGTTGCCCAACGGCATCCGACCGAACTGGTCATCGGGGCGGACACCGTGGTGGTGCTGGACGAAACGATCCTCGGCAAGCCGCACAGCACAGAAGAAGCCAAAGCGATGCTGCGTCTGCTGTCCGGCCGCACCCATCAGGTCTACACCGGCGTCTGCCTGCGTCAGGGCGAAAAATGCGTCTGTTTTCATGAATGTACGCTGGTGCGCTTCAAGGTGCTGACCGAGGAGGAGATCGCCGCCTACGTCGCCACGGGCGAACCGATGGACAAGGCGGGCTCCTACGGGATTCAGGGCAAAGGCTGTATTCTGGTTGAGGGCATCGAGGGCGATTATTTCAACGTGATCGGTCTGCCGGTCTCGCATCTCTATGACGAGCTCAAAGCATGGGGAGAAAGCACATGAAACACGGAAAAACCGCAAAGATCGCGGCGCTGCTGCTCGCGGCGGCGCTGCTGCTCGCGCTGTTCGGCTGCGGTCAAAAGCAGGAGCAGCCCGAGCATAATGAAACAGCACGGCTCAGCGTCGTCTGCACCCTGTTCCCGCAATATGATTTTGCGCGGCAGATCGCGGGCGACAGGATCGACCTGACTTTGCTGCTCACGCCGGGCGCCGACAGCCACACCTACGACCCCAGCCCCGCGGATATGATCAAGATCAACCACTGCGACCTGTTTGTCTACACGGGCGATCGGATGGAGCTCTGGGCGGCCAACGTCATCAAAAACCTCGATCTGAATCAAGTGACCGTGCTCGACCTGTCAAAAGGCATTGAACTTTCCGCCGTGAAACACGGAGAACACGAGGATGAACACGGACACGAGGAAAACGAGCACTCCGTCGATCCTCATATCTGGACGAGCCCGAAAAACGCCGGGATCATGGCGCAGAACCTCGCCGCGGCGCTGGAAAAGCTCGACCCCGAGAACGCCGCTTTTTATGAGGCGAACGCCGAAAGCTATTGCGAAAAGCTGAATGAACTGGACGCACAGTTCCGCGACGTTGTGGCAAACGCGCCACTTAAAGAGATCGTGATCTGCGATCGGTTCGCCATGCACTATTTCTGCAAAGAATACGGGCTGACGTATCTCGCCGCCTTCGATTCCTGCACCGCCGAAACGGAGCCGAGCCCCGCCATGCTCGCCAGGATCACGGAGCACGTCAAAGCTGCTCACATCCCCGCCGTTTTCTACGCGGAGCTTTCCAACCAAAACATGGCGCAGAAGGTCGCCGCGCTCACGGGCGTTCAGGCGCTGGAGCTGCACTCCTGCCACAACGTATCCGCCGCGCAGTTTGACAGCGGCGTGACCTACCTCGACCTGATGGAACAAAACCTGCAGATGCTGAAAATCGCTTTGAACGCACAATAAGACAACACAGAAGGAACACGACCATGAACAAAATTCTGGAAGTTCATCATCTTTCCATGAGCTACGACCGCACCAAGGTGCTCAGCGACGTCAACTTTGCCCTGTGCGAAGGGGAATGGCTGAGCATCATCGGCGAAAACGGCTCGGGCAAGACTACCCTGCTCAAGGGCATCGCCGGTCTGCTGGCGCCCACGGAAGGGCAGATCGAATTCTGCGGCGGCATCACCCGCAGCACCATCGGCTACCTGCCTCAGCAGACCGCCATTCAGCGCGATTTTCCCGCATGCGTGCATGAGGTCGTGATGTCCGGCTGCACCGGCAGAAAGAAAGTGTTCGGCTTTCACAACGCCAAGGACAAGGCGCGCGCCGAAGCGGCGCTAAAAGAACTCGGACTGGACGGGATGCTGCACCGCCCCTACTGCGATCTCTCCGGCGGTCAACAGCAGCGCGTTCTGCTCGCCCGCGCCCTGTGCGCGACCGAAAAGCTGCTGATCCTCGACGAACCCGTCACGGGGCTCGACCCGCTGGTCGCCGCCGAACTGTATGAATGCATCCGCCACCTGAACAAAGATAAAAAGGTCGCCGTGATCATGGTGTCGCACGACGTGAACGGCGCGGTGAAAAACAGCGACAAAATCCTGCACATCGGCAGCAGCGGCGTGGCATTCTTCGGAGAAACGGAAGAATACCTGCAAAGCGAGCTGGGTCAGCGGTTCATCGGAAACTGAGAGCCGCTCAAATAATAAAGCGCGCACCTCACTGCATAGTATTGCGGTGAGGTGTGATTTTTTATGGTTATTAAAATGAAAAAAGGATATGCTCTGCTGGCGGCGCTGCTCCTGCTGACGGTTTCCGCCGGTCATCAGGCCGCCCGTTCCGTTCCCGCCGCCGCGGCCGTCCGGACGCCGCTGCCCATCGTGATGTACCATCAGGTGAGCCAAAACGCTCGCCGCGCCGGCGCATACTGCGTGACGCTGGAAGAACTGGAAGCCGATTTCCGCTATATCAAAGCCTGCGGCTATACCGCCGTGACCACCCAAACGCTGCTCGACGCCGTGGACGGCAAAAGCGACCTGCCCGAAAAGCCGATCATCATCACCTTTGACGACGGCTTTGAAAGCGTGGCGCAGTACGTCGAACCGCTGCTGAAAAAGTACGGGCTGTGCGCCGTGGTCTCCGTCGTCGGCGCGTACACCGACCGCTATTCGCAAAGCGACGACCACTCGGTGAACTACGCGTATCTGACGTGGGAGGAGGTCGCGCGGCTGAGCGGTGAAGACTGCGTCGAAATCCAGAACCACAGCTATGACCTGCATCAGCTTGACAACTGCGGCCGTAAGGGCGCGAAAAAGCGCAGCGGCGAAAGCGAGGAGGAATACCGCCGCTTTCTGCAGAACGATCTGCAGAAGATGCAGTCGCTCTGTCTGGAAAACGGCGTGAAGCTGCCCACCGCCTTCACCTACCCCTTCGGCTGTTACTCAAAAGAGTCAAAGGAGATCATCAAGGCGATGGGCTTTCGCGCGGCGTATATCTGCGAAGAGCGGATGAACTACGTCGACCTCGACAGCACCGACTGGCTCTATCGCCTGTGCCGCTACAACCGCCCGCACGGCGTTGAGACCGCCCTGTTTTTCAGCAAGCTCTCGGTCAGCCCCGATTGAAAAAGGGCGCGCTTTTCCGTCAAAATCGAATTGACAGAACGGCAAAAACCGATGTATAATGTTGACAGAATTTGAAAAAGGAGTGACCGTCATGCTCAAAAAAGCGGTGTGCGCCCTGCTGGTGCTTTGCGCGCTGTCCTGCTGCCTGCTTCCCGCGTCGGCCGCCGCCGCGCAGCCGACCGGTGTGATCACCCTGAAGCTGAAAAGCGACGTGGCAGGCTGCCTCTATCTGAACAGCGACAATTTCATTGAGATCACCTCGGACAATGTGGTGCTGAACACAAACAGAGATGCTCCCGTGTCCGTTTCGGATTACGCCGGAACGGTGTATTACTGCCCGCTCGTGGCCGGTCGCACCTATTACGTCAACTATGAGCTGGTCGCAGCCGACGGGTACGAGCTGCCGGATCAGCTCAATGAAGACGACGTTCAGATCGAATGTGACAAGGGCGTTACGGTCTATTCGGTTCAGATCGTCCAAGCGAACACCCGCAATGACAACGGCGAGACGACACACTTCAAAGGACTGCTCATCCGCGCCTCGGTCGTGGTGGACAGCAACCACTTTTGGAAGCGGGTCTTCGGGTTTCTTTATGATATTTACCTGAAGATCAGAGCCTGGTCGCTTTATTAAATTTACATAAATGTCAAAACAGAAAGGAACATCACAAATGAAAAAACTCATCAGTTGTCTGCTCGCTCTGGTACTCACGGCGGGTCTTGTCCTGCCCTGCTTCGCCGCACAGACCACCGCCGCTCCGTATGACCGTGTGTTCATCATCGGCGTGGACGGCGCCGGCCGGTTCTTCAACGAAGCCGACACTCCGAATTTTGACCGCATCTTTGCCGACGGCGCGGTCGATTACACCGCGCGCGCCGAGATCATCACCACCAGCGCGCAGAACTGGGGCGCGATCCTCACGGGCGTATCTTATTCGACCCACTCGCTGACCAATGATATTCTGGGCAGCACCGAGCGTTCGAGCGACACGCAGTACCCCACCATTTTCACCTACGCCCGCCATGCGTTCCCCGACGCGGAGCTGGCCTCCTTCGTCAACTGGAACCCCATCAACTACGGTCTGATCGAAAACGACATCAACGTGAACAAGCAGCACCCGGGCGAAGACGACGCCGTGACGGACGCGATCTGCGATTATTTCAACGCCGGCAATCAGCCGACCCTGTTCTTCGTTCAGTTTGACAGCGTC
>JAFTEL010000055.1 GCA_017453685.1 Clostridia bacterium | reverse complement strand
TGAAGGATCACAAGGCGCTCCAGTCCGGCAACAGCCACTATTTCGGTGACAAGTTCTCCCGCGCCTACGATGTGACCTTCGCCGGCCGGGACAACACGCTGCAGTATCCCTTCCAGACGTCGTGGGGCAGCTCGACCCGCCTCATCGGCGCCATCATCATGACCCACAGCGACGACAGCGGTCTGGTTCTGCCGCCCGCCGTCGCGCCCATTCAGGTCATCGTCCTGCCCATCGCGCAGCACAAGCCCGGCGTGCTCGACAAAGCCAATGAGATCAAAGAGCGCTTGTCCAAATTCTGCCGCGCCAAGCTGGACGACAGCGACAATTCGCCCGGCTGGAAGTTCGCCGAATACGAAATGAAGGGCGTGCCGCTGCGTCTGGAGATCGGCCCGCGCGATATTGAAAACAATTCCTGCGTGATCGCCCGCCGCGACAACGGCGAAAAGACCGTCGTATCGCTCGACGAGCTTGAGACCGCCATCCCGCAGCTGCTGCAGGCCGTGCACGACGGACTGTATCAGAAGGCGCTTGAAAACCGCGAAAACCGCACCTATGCCTGCAAGAGCATTGAAGAGATCTGCCAGGTGCTCGACGAAAAGGGAGACGGCTTTGTTAAAGCGATGTGGTGTGGCGACGAAGCGTGTGAAGACAAGGTCAAGGAGCTCACCGGCGTCGGTTCGCGCTGCATCCCGCTGGAGCAGGAAGAGATCGACGACAAGTGCGTCTGCTGCGGCAAACCCGCGAAATGCCTCGTTTACTGGGGCAAGGCATATTGATTTGAGAAAAGCACTTGACAAACCGAAAGATAGCGTATAAGATATGACCACAAAACACACGAACATCAAATGTTTGGTTTTGTGAAGGAGGAAAAAAGAATGTTGTTTGAACAGATTCGCGACATTATCAGCAAGCAACTTGAAATTGATGAAGAAGATATAACCATGGACACCAATCTCAAAGAGGATCTTGACGCCGACAGCTTGGATCTGGTCGATCTTGCCATCAGCTTTGAGGATGAGTTTGAAGTCGAAGTGCCGGACAAAGTGCTGGAAAAGTTTGAGACCGTCGGCGACATTGTCCGCTACTTTGAAGAACTGTAAACAACACTCGTTTTTTGAACAGGCGATATGGGTTTCCATGTCGCCTGTTTCTTTAGGAGGCTCGCTATGCCCGATACCAAAGAAAACCGTCAGGTGTGGATGGATTTGCTCCGCATTTTCTGCATCCTCACCATGATCACCATTCATGTCTGCGGTCCTTTGCTGGAAAGCACCTATGAGATCGGTTCGACCGCGTGGAGGCAGACCAACGCTTTCGGCAGCTTCGTGCGTTTCAGCGTGCCGGTGCTGGTAATGATCTCCGGCGCGCTTTTTCTCGACCCGAACCGGCCGTGTTCCAACAAAAAGCTCTTCGGCAAAAAGCTGGTGCGCGTGCTCATCGCGTGGCTGTTCTGGTCGGTGGTTTATGCGGCGGTGCTGTGGGGCAGGCGCGGTTATAACGTGCTGCAGGGCGAGACCATCGGCAAAATCTTCGATTCCGCCTTCCGTGAAAACTGTTTTCATCTGTGGTTCCTGCCCATGATCGCCGGCTTGTATCTGACCGTGCCGATCCTGCGGAAGATCACGACCGATGAAAAAGCGATGAAATATTTTATCGCCGTGGGCTTCGTCGCCGATTTCATCTTCGCGCAGCTCGTCAAGATCGAGCCGATCCGCCCCTATACCTATGATCTCGTGAAAAACGCCAACCTGTTTTTCTTTTACGGCTTTACCGTCTTTTTCGTGGCGGGCTATTATTTCGCGCATGAGGAGATCAAGCCGTGGCTGCGCCGCCTGATCTACGCGCTGGCGCTTTTCTCCTGCGCTGCGACGGCGTGCGTGACTTACAGTCTGTCGGTCAAAAAAGGCGCGCTGGATGCGTCGGCTTACGCGTCGCTCCTGCCGAACACGGCGATCACCGCCTTTGCCGTCTTTTTGTTTTTCAAAAGCGTCGTGTCAAAGCTGTGCTTTTCCGCCCGCGCCTCCCGCGTGATCGCCAAAGTGTCCGCGTGGAGTTTCGGCGTCTATCTCGTTCACGTTCTGGTGCGGGAGTTCATGGTCAAAAACCTCGGGATCACCGGCGCGGAGTTCTCGCCGCTGTGGTTCGTTCCCGTGTCGGTGCTGGGCATCTTTTCGGTCAGTCTGGCGCTGTCCGCCATCCTGAATCATATTCCGTTCCTGCGGAAGTATATTGTCTGAATTGTCTGTCATCAAGTTGAACACCTTGCAAGGCTTATTCGATTTACGGCATTTTCGGATCACATATGCCGTTCCCCGGCTTTGACCATCCCAAAACGCCAAAACCATATCGGCATACGCAACGATCAGATCATTTCGTTTCAGTGGGGCGGCTCGCCCGTATAACGCATATTCCGGCAAAAATTCCGTCAGCTTCAAATGATGAGAATGGGCATAGTCTTTCGCACAGGCGTCAATACCATGCGCCCCGCCGGATACGATTTCCGTCGTTTCTTCGGGCAGGTATTTTTCAAGGTCATTGACCGCCGTCAATCCGCGCGAACCGATTACCGCTACTTTCATCTCGAACCATCCTTTTTGAATCCAGCGTCAAAATAACTCCATATCAACTCCGATTCCGTATTCTACCACAAAATAGAGTTAAAATAAAGTCATAATAACTTTGTGGTGGTGCTGCTTAATGAAGAATGAAAAGCATTTCGGCTTGCGAATTGATGAAGAGACCCTGAAAAAGTTTCATTTCGTTTGCGAGTATGAAGGACGATCCGTCAATGCTCAGCTTCTTTATATGATTCGGAAGTGTATTGCCCGTTTTGAAAAAGAGAACGGAACAATTGAAATAAAAGAGTGATGATCACGGCGTCGCGGCTGCGGCGCCGTTTTTTGTCGCCTGTTTTTCGTATAATCGCTTCGCTTTTGCCGATACTATTGCCAAATCACAGTGTTTGGAAGGCGAAGCGCATGATATTCCTGAAAGCGTTTCTGGTCGGCGGCCTGCTCTGCGCCGTCGGTCAGATCCTGATCGACACCACCAAGCTCACACCGGCGCGTATTCTGGTCTCGTTCGTGGTCATCGGCGTGGTGCTCGGCGCGCTGGGCGTTTACAAGCCGCTGGTCGAATGGGCGGGCTGCGGCGCGACCGTTCCGCTCACCGGCTTCGGCTACCTGCTCGCCAAAGGCGCCCGCGAGGCGATCGGGGAAGACGGTCTGCTCGGCGCGCTCACTGGGCCGTTCTCGGCGGGCGCGGCAGGCATTTCGGCCGCCATGTTCATGGGGCTGCTGGTGTCGCTTTTCGCCAAGCCGAAAGAAAAGTAATCATCATCTGCAAAGCGGAAAAAGCCCTCCCGCGATACCTTGAAAGGCGTATCACGGGAGGGCTTGCGATATTCTTAGCGACGGCTTGACTGCGTTTCGTGTTCTTTGATCCATTTTAAGATGTCTTCATTGTTTTTCGAGCCGTCGGCGACTGCCATGCCAAGCGAATAAACCTCGTCGTTTGTCGCAAGGATGTTGATGCCGTTGAGTTCCAGAAAGGATAACATGATATACATGCCGATCCGTTTGTTGCCGTCAACAAAGGCGTGGTTTGAGATCAGTGAGTAGCCGAGCTTGGCGGCTTTTTCCTCTTTGGTGGGGTAGAGTTCAACGCCGTCAAAAGTGGAAAAAATCGTCTCAATGGCGGATTCCAGCAGCGCTTCATCCCGAACGCCGACGTCCCCGCCGGTCGCTTCCGCCATGATCTGATGCAGAAGCAGCACCTTTTCTTTACTGAATTTGATCATTTCGCCAACTCCTTAAAAGCGGGGAGGTAACGGTTGAGCACTCTTTTGGCAACGATGTCGATCTTTTCATCGTCGGTCAAATCGAGAATAAACCCGTCGTTCTCCATGTCGATCACCAGATATTTCGGCTTGTTGTTCTTCAAAACGACCGCTTCTCCGTTTCGGTCGACTGACCTTGCCACAGCGGAAAAGTTCCGATTTGCCTGCGTGATGGAAAACATGACGTTGGTATCGATCAGCATTTTATCATCTCCTTTAAATAGGATAAATATATCATATATATAATATATCAAATATATCCTACTTGTCAATGGCTCAAGAAATAAAAACGAATTTCTTGACGGTCTTCCTGTATTATGTTACCATAATCATAATTATAGACACATAACAGGGGAGTCGGATCTTGAAAATCGCCGTGTTGCAAAAGGGGTTCAACTATTCGCAGGATGGACCCGGAAACCGCCTTGTTTTTCATTTGCAGGGCTGTAATCTGCATTGTCCATGGTGCTCCAACCCCGAGAGCATGGCGGTGGCGACCGTGTTTGAAGAAACGGAAGAGCTGCTCGCGTTTGCGCTGCGTTCCCGCCCGATGATGTTTGACGGGGGCGGTGTGACCTTTACGGGCGGCGAGCCCACCGTGCAGTTCGACGCGCTCAAAGAGCTGCTCGCCGGACTTAAGCGAAACGGCGTTTCCAACTGCATCGAGACCAACGGCACGAGCGCGAAACTGCCGATGCTGTTTGATCTGATCGACTACCTGATTATGGACTTCAAGCACTGGAACAACGACAAGCTGAAAGCCTTTACAGGCGTTGGTAATCAGACGGTGCTGACCAATCTCCGCGCCGCCGCCGAACGGCGCGATCAGCTGCTCGTGCGCATCCCGCTCATCAACGGCTTCAACGCTTCTGCTGAGGACGCTGCCGCTTTCGTTTCGGTTTTGCGGCCGCTTTGGCACGAAGGCATGAAGCTGGAAGTACTGCGCTACCACGAATACGGCAAGGACAAGTGGGAAAAGCTCGGCAAAGAATACCAAATGCAAAACGCTTTTGTCACCGACGATCAATTTGACGAATTTTGTTCGGTTCTCAAGTCAGGCTCTCTGGAACTGACCAGAACGTGAGGAGGATTTTGAAATGGATTTCAATATGGTTTATCAGCCAGGTGAGATCACCGCAATGGCGAAACGCCTGTTCCGCGAGGAACGCGCAAAGAAAAGGCTGGACGGCTGGTTCCGCGCCCGCGAACTGGCGTGGGAGGCGACCCATTTTGAAAACGGCGACGGTTCCGAAGAAATGCGCGCCGCGCTGGAACTGAAAAACATTCTCGAAAATCTGCCGCTCTCCATCAGCCCGAACAACTGCTTTGCCGGCACGCAGAGCGATTCGTTCGCCCGCAGCTACGCGCTGATCAACCCGGCGTTTCAGGTCGAGACCTTTTCGGGCTACTGCGACCCGACCGCCGTGTTTGACGACATCGAGCCCAATGAGGAATTCACCGCCGAGCGCATCGCCCTCATGCGCGAACGCACCAAGCAGGGCGACTACGTCCGCGATTTGATGGCGATGTATGACAAGTATGCTGACTTTACAGGCGAAGTGGCGTTCTTTGTGGAACAGGTCACGGGACATCTTATCCCCGATTTCCGTTCTGCCATGAAAAGCGGTCTGCGCGCGATGATCGACGATCTGAGCGCGAAGATCGAAACGGAAACGGATGACGAAAAGAAAGATACCTTCCGCGCCATGTGCATCGTGCTGGAAGCGGCGATCACCCTGGCGCACCGTTACGCTGCGCTGGCCGAGGAACAGCAGGCGACGGCGGACGAAGCGCGCAAAGCGCAGCTTGAATTGATGGCGGCGACTCTGCGCAAGGTGCCGGAGTTCGGCGCCGAAACGCTCTACGAAGCCATGCAGTGCTATCTGCTGCTGTGGGAAGTGATGACGCTCGAACAGGCGCCCAATCCCTTCGCTTTCTCCGTGGGCAACGCCGACCGTATCTTTGAACCCTACCGCGCCGCGAACAACGTCAGCCGCGAACAGGCGGCGGAATTGTTCCGCCATTTCCTCGTGTTCTTCAACGTGGGCGACCGCAGCTGGGCGATCTCGCAGAACGTGCTGCTCTCGGGCCGTGACGTGGCGGGCAACGACCTGACCAACGAGATGAGCTACGCCATTATGGACGCTTATTACGACATGAATCTGCCGCAGCCCATCCTCTCCGTCAAGCTTCACAAGAACACGCCCGACCGCCTCTACCGCGAAATGGGCAAATTCATGTTCACCCCCGGCGTGCTCACGCCGTCCTTCTTCAACGACGACACCGTGTTTGAGGCGCTGCGCTCCGGCGGCGTGGAGGAAGCCGACCTGCCCGATTATTCCGTGGCGGGCTGTCAGGAACCGCTGATCATGGGCAAGGATAACGCCAACACCACCAACAGCTGGTTCAATCTGCCCAAGGTGCTGGAGCTCACGCTGAACAGCGGCGTTTCCACCATCACCGGCAAATCAATCGGCACCTTCGTTTCCTATCCCGACGCCAAAACGCTTTTGGAACATATCCGCGAGGCGTTCTATCAGAACGCCGACAAGTTCGCGCACCTCATGGCGGACGCTGCCAACGGCGCCTCCCGCGCGCTGTCTCACTTGCGCGTGCCGTTCCTCAGCGCCTTCATGGGCGGATGCGACAGCGGAATCGATACGCGCCATCCCACCCGTCAGGGCACAAAATACAACGGCAGCGGCTGTTTGATCCACGGGCTGTCCGTCATCGCAGATTCGTTCCTTGCCATCGATAAGCTGTTAGCGGAACGCCCCGAGGACTGCGACGCCCTGCTTGAAGCTCTGCGCAGGAATTTCGAGGGCTATGAAGACCTGCGTGCGTTCCTCAAATCCGCGCCTAAGTTCGGCAACGCCATCGACGCGGTGGACAAAGAAGCCGCCGAGATCGCCGATCGCATTTCCGATCTGGTGCGCAGTCTGGATAATTACCTCGGCAACAAATTCCGCGCCGACTGGTCGAGCCCCTCGACCCATCTGCTCTATGGCTACTGGGTCGGCGCCACACCCGACGGCAGAGCCGCCCGCGATATGCTCGGCTACGGCGTCGATCCGCTTTACGGCGAAGCCGGCAACGGTCTGGGCTTCCGCACCCTGTCCGCGTTCAGGCTGCCCTACGGCAAGTTCAATGGCGGCTACGCGTCGCATCTGGGCATCGACCCCAAGTATTTCAAGGGCGCCGGTTTTGAGGAAAAGGGCGCGGAATTCGGCGACAAGGTGCTCAAGCCCATCTTCTTCAACGAACAGAACGACAGCCTGTCGCCGTCCTATCTCTATTTCAACATCACCACGCCCGACACCCTGCGCAAGGTGCTTGCCGATCCCGAAACCTACGCGCCCAGCGGCGTTTATATCATGCGTATCCACGGCACGTTCGTCAATTTCCTCGATCTGTCGCCCGCCATTCAGAACGACATCATCACCCGCCTTGATCTGGAATCCACCAAGCTGTAAGCGGAGAGAAGCGATATGAACGTTATCGGACTTGACATCGGAACGACCACGATCTGCGGCGTCGCGCTCGACGGTGAGAGCGGCGAGATCCGCCGCACGGTCACGCTCCCGAACGACAGTTTTCTGGCGGGCAAGCCGTTTGAAAAGCTCCAATCGCCCGAACGGATTTTGAAAAAAGTCACCGCGCTTTGCGAGGAGCTCTGCGCGGCGTATGAACCGATCGCCATCGGCGTTTCGGGGCAAATGCACGGCATTGTTTACCTCAATGCGGCAGGGGAGGCGGTCAGCCCGCTTTATATCTGGCAGGATGAAAGCGCCGATCAGCCCTGCGGCGGCACGACTTACGCCGCCGAACTGACCGAACGGACGGGTCATAAAATGGCGAGCGGCTTCGGCGGCTCCACCTACTATTACCACGTCTGCAACGATCTTGTTCCCGCGGATGCCGTATGCTTCTGTACTATCCACGACTACGTTGCCATGACGCTGGCGGGTCGGACTGAACCGCTCGTTCACGCGTCCGACGCGGCGAGCTTCGGCTTGTTCGATCTGAAAAACCGCCGGTTTGACGCGACGGCGATCGAAAAATCAGGGCTGAACGCGCAACTGTTCCCGCGGGTGACAGCTTCGTTTCAAGTGCTCGGTTCCTATCGCGGCGCGGCGGTCTGCACCGCCGTGGGCGACAATCAGGCGAGCTTTCTCGGCTCCATGAAAACCCCCGAACAGGGCGTTTTGGTGAACATGGGGACGGGCGGTCAGGTCTCGTTCCTCTGCCCGAAGGGAACGCAGCCTGCCGGTATGGAGCTGCGTCCGCTCAACGATGATAAAAACATCGCGGTCGGCTGTTCGCTGTGCGGCGGTCGCGCTTTCGCGGCGCTGGCGGCGTTTTTCGCCGATTGCTGTCAGATGATCACGGGCGAAGAACCGCGCAACGTCTATGCTGCCATGGATCGCGCGCTCGCGGCGCAGACGGAACCGTTGACCGACGAACTGCGTGTGCGCACGACGCTATGCGGCACGCGGGACGATCCCTCGCTGCGGGGTGAGATCCAAAACCTCGGCATTGATAATTTCACGCCCCTTGCGCTGATGAACGGTTTTCTGGACGGCATGGTGGAGGAACTGCTGACCATGACGAAGGACGCGGGCTGCCAAGCGTCGTTCCTTGTCGGTTCGGGCAACGGGCTGCGCAAGAATCTGCCGCTGCAGCAGCGCTTTTCCCGTGCGCTGAACCTGCCCATGCACATTCCGCGCCATCGGGAGGAGGCGGCCTTCGGCGCGGCGCTCACGGCGCTGACGGCGTGCGGGGTCAAACAAAGTCTCACACAGGCAGCCGAACTCATTCAATACGAAGCATAAGCAAAAAAAGATCAGCCGAACCCTCTCAAGGAGTGTTCGGCTGAATTTTTGTCGTTTTGTCGTTTTATTTTGCTTTGTGAAGCTTACAATAAAAGTTCGCGTCCTCGTCGAGCATATCGCATTCGTCAATGCCGTATTCGGCGAGCACGGCCTCCCAGCGGGGGATCATGCCCTCGTCGTAATTCACCGGCAGGAATCCGGCGCTCAGGTAGCTCTTCACCGCGCCCTTGCGCCATTCGTCGGTGGTCAGGTAGATGTGGTGAACGCCGTCCGAAAGCAGGCGCTTGACGGCGACGTTGTTCATGTATTTGCCCAGTCCCTTGCCGCGCCACTCGGTTTTCATGCCCACCATGTGCACTTCGCCGGTGTTGTGGTCGGGGTGGTACACCGCCGTGATGGTGCCGATGTGTTCACCGTTATAGTCCAAGAAGAAACAGTCTTTTTCCGGTACGCAGAATTCATGCTCCAGAATGGAACCGCGGAAGTTTTCAAAGGTCGCGTCGTCGCCGACCAGACCGTTCTTGCAGCATTCCACCCATGCCAGTCCGTCGCTCTCATCCTTGTAGAGCGAGAAGGAAAATCCCTCCGGCGGGGTCAGCTCCTCAAACGGGGTGGTTGCGAGCCGATACATTTTAAGCTGTGCCAATCGAGGACACCTCCATGCTTTCAATATCTTCATCGCCAAAGCACAGCCGCACAAATTCGCGGTTCGTGCTTTGTACGTCGTAGCCTTTTTCGATGATCTCCCGCGAGCGGTCGACGCGCGGCTGCGCGGGGCGCTCTAAAATCGCCTGCGCCCAGCGTTCGGGCGAATCGAGCGGCAAAAACCGCACCAGATCGGTGATGGCGGCGTCCGCCGTCACGCGGTCGGACACGAAGCAGGGGAGCGAGAGCGCCTGCGCTTCGATCACGGTGTTGGGCATTCCCTCATACAGCGATGGGAACACGAATACGTCCGCCGCGCTGAGCAGCGACGGGATATCCGAACGAACGCCTGTGAAGATCACGCAGTCAAGTACGCCGAGCGTCTGCGCTTTTGTTTTGATCTCCTGCTCCAGTTCGCCCTGCCCGATGAGCAGCAGGCGGCTGTTCGGCGTTTGTTTGTTCACTTCGGCGAATACGTCCAGCAAAAAGCCGTGGTTTTTCGCCTTGGCGAACCGCCCGATATGCCCCAAGACAAGGCAATCCGCGGGCAAAGAAAACTCCGCGCGGAGCTTTTCACGCTCGAGCGGTGAATAACGATAGAATTGCAGGTCGATGCCGTTGTGCAGCAATTGCGCCTTGCCTTTTTTCACGCAGCCTTTGCCGAAGCAGTATTCCGCCGCTTCCACGGAGGGCGCGATCTTCACCGTCGGCACCGTGTGCGCCAGCCGTCCGACGGTGGCGTGCAGGAGCTGCTGCTTTTTGCCGCCGTCCACCGAGGTGTTGCTGGAGCGGTAGATGAGCCGTTCGGCGCCGCCGCGTTTGGCGGCGAGAAGTTCCAGCGCCGTGCCGGGCTTGACGGAAGAGACCAGCACCGCCTCATAGGCGTTCTCTTTTACAATAGTTTCCAGCGCCTTCAAAGAACCGAAAAAATCCTTTGACTTGGGCGGGATGCGGTAGATCCTGCCGCCCAAAGCTTCAATTTCGTCGTCATAATACCCGCGCTCCGTCACGTTCACGCAAAAATCCATCTGATATTTTGCGCGGTTGAGCGAGCGGTATTGCTTCATCAAAAACGTTTCCGCGCCGCCGGTGTCCATGCTGCTCATGCAGCACAGCAGCCTTTTCGGGGTCATGCTTTCACCGCCTCGCGCTCGTTTTCGTCTGCGTCGTCCATTTCGCGGGTGAGGATATGGATGACGTTTGCCGCGCTGTAGTGAGCGGCGCGCTCCAGACAGTTGGGCTTCAGCGCGTTGAGTTTGTCCGGCTCCTGCGCGAGTTTGGTCAGAATCCGTTCCAGCCAGGCGTTGTCGCGCCTCGGGTAAAGGATGCCGTCCACCCCGTCGCGGATCACTTCGGGGTTGCAGCGCCAATCGCTCGCGATCACGGGCAGCCCCGCCGAAAACGCGCTGATGATCGCACCGGCAAAGCCCTCGCCGTGGTAGTAGGTCGGGAACAGCATGGCGAAATAGTTTCTCAGCAGTTCGCTGGCTTTTTCTTCGCCCTGCACAAAACCTTTGTAGGTGATGAACGGCTCGAAGCCGGCTTCCAGTTCGCGGAACCGCTTTACGTATTCCTTTTCGATGTTGCCGTAAATATCAAGGGTGTAAACGGTCTTGCCCATCTTTTGGTTGATGCGGCGCACCACCTCCACCGCGTCTTCAATGCCCTTGGCTTTTTCAATGCGGGAAAACGTGCAGAGCTTCAAAGGCAGTTCGGTTTGGGTCACCAGTTCTCCAGGGGAGAGAATGCGGCAGTTGCGGAAGTTCGGCAGCAGGATCACGTTCTCAAAGCCGAGCTTGTTGAGCGAATTTTTCAGTTGATCGCCCTCGACGTAGATGCGATCAAGCTTGGTGAAAGTCTGACGGAGAGCATCGTCTTTTTTCAGCCAGTCCGCCAGCCAGCCGCCGATGGCGACGTAGTGCAGCCTGCAGCGCTTGCCGCGGTTGAGCGCGACGAACAGACGCGGGAACAGCTTCACGCCGTTGCGTCCGGGCAGCATGAGGATGTTTTCACACTGCCTGACGAGCCTGCGGCAGCCCAGCAGGGTGGCGGCGGGGTTCTTTTGCCAGCCGTGCGTATCCAAAACGGCAACCTGATCTTCGCCGTATTCTTTTTTCAGTGCGTTCCAAACCGCCAGACTCTTATCGGTCTGACCGTTCATCAGCTCTTTGCCGAACCCGAAGTGCGCGCAAATGCCGATCTTCATCATGAACGTCATCTCTCTCTTTCGATCATCGCCGCTTGAACGGCGGCTCATACGTCCTCATTATACAAAAACCGACCGCTTTTGTCAATTTGAAATGCACCCCAACTTGTCTAATTCCTGGGGTGCATTTTTCGGTGTGCGAATCAATTATGATGTAAGATACGGCGGCAAACCGTCTGTCGGGATTGGCGTCTGCAAAAGAAGCGATCTCTCAGGAAACAAGGGAAGCATAATATGCTTCGAGTTCCACACGCGCCCTTCTATAATAGATTTCCAGACTGCCGTCAAACTGTGAACCCATTCCTTCCAGAATGATCCTGTCGGCTTCTTCAAAAGTAAACTTCTCTTTATAAACACGTTTGGAGACAAGCGCATCGTAAACGTCCGCGATCGCCATGATCCTTGCTTCTAACGGAATCTCGTCTCCTTTCAGCTTCTCCGGATAACCGGAACCATCTACCTTTTCATGGTGATAATGCGCCATGTTTTCAGCGATACGGCGGAATTCTTCATCGTTGGTGTTTTGGAGTATTTCCGCAACGATGCGGGCGCCTTCTGCCGCATGGGTCTTCATGATTTCGTATTCTTCGGGGGTGAATTTGCCGGGCTTGCGCAAAATCATATCGTCAACGGCTATCTTACCGAGGTCGTGCATGGGGGCGGCCTCGATCACGTTGTCAAAAAAGTCCTCGTCAACATCAAGACTATCGTCCTTTTTCATCTCTTCTACCAGAATTTTTACAATGTCGCTCGTTCTTTTGATATGACCGCCGGTGGAATTGTCTCGGCTTTCCACCATGGTCGCCATGCCGACGACGAGATCGTTTTGGATTTTGAGAATATGCTCTGTTTTGGCGGAAACCTCTTTTTCGAGCAGCTTTTCATATTTCTTCATAAAGGAATAGTTGCTGACGAAGCCGCCGACGGATATGGCGAACAGACCGAGCACGACAGACGTGCTCATGAGAACGGTGGTGTTGAGCTTTTTGTTCAGGATTTCGACGTAGTCTTCTTCCTTCATCGAAAGAATTTCGGGGGACGCGGTGCCCAAATGATATTCTTCAAGCGCCGTGATCACCTTGGTCGACGCCGTGCTTTCGACCCGGTCCATCCAAACGATGCCCAAAAAAAGCTCCAGAGAGATCAGGGTGATCCACACAATGATCGCCTTGCCGAAATGACGGGCGTGATCCTTCGCGATAACGTGGTGGAAAAAGATCATGCCGATAATGGCCCAGATGATGAAAAGCAGATAGGTTTCCGCGTTCAGGGAACCGAAAATCGGTTCCGGAACGATCAGCACGGTGCCGAATACGATCATGACAACAAGCACGATCAGCCCCGTGGCGAAGTGCTTTTTGTCTTTATTGAGCCGCGCGTTTTTCATCGCCGCCGCGGCAACAAAGCCGTAGAGCAGGGTGGCGATGATCGTTGTGACGTCGACGATCCAGCCGATCGCCGAGCGACCGACGAACGGCACAAACAACGATACGGCGCAGATGAACAAGATCGCTTTTGACGGGATCCCTTTTTTGTTGAGCACGGAGAACTTTTTGGGGATGATCGAGTTGCGGCCGACGGCGTACATCAACCGGCTGAGCGCCCATACGTTGGCGATCAGGCTGGTGATAACGAGCGCCAGAAGCGAGAGGAACAGGGTCACGAGCCCCGTGTTGCCGAGATAATGTCCTGCGGCATAGAAGGCGGGCAGCGCCTCCGTTCCGCTTAAATTGTTGAGATCGTTGATGTATTCGAGCCAATTGTGGTATCTCGGCGGGTAGGCCGTGACGGAGAGCAGCGTAATAAAAATATACAGAGCGGTCGTCAGGATGACGGAAATGGCGAGGATCCGGAAAATCCTGTTCTTGGGGAACTTGAATTCCCGGGAAGAATGCGTCACGCTTTCAAAGCCGATAAACGCCCACGGCGAAATGAACGTGATCCTCGTGATCTGGATCAGGGCGGAACCGTCGGTCGAAAAGGCGGGATCAAAACCGACGTTGCCGGAGGCATACCGAATGATCGCCACGACGAAGCAAACGGTGATGCCCAGCGAAAACAGCGCGACGAGGGTGACCATCAAATAGGAAACAAGGCGTTTGCTGTTGACCAAAAGCAGGGCGGTGAGCCCCATCACGGCGAGCGTCAGCAGGATTTCTCCCAAATAGACCTCATAGCCGAAGAACGAATAAAGATAGACGAAACGGAACCGGTCGCCGAAAATAAAGCGGGCATAAAGAGGGACCGCCGTCGCGTTTGCCCAGAAGATCGAAATGTAGAGCAGGAAGACGAACCATGCGATGAGAAAGGCGCGGTCATAGCCAAAAATGTTTTTCGTATAGCTGTAAATACCCGTACCGTTGGGATATTGATTGGCGATGTAGTGATAATTGCGGCACACCAGCAGCATGACCAGCGCGCCGATCAGGATCCCGATCGTGCTCCCCAAAGGACCGGCTTGTTTCAGATAGGTGTTGCTCGTTACGACCAGCGAGCCCCAGCCGAGGCTTGTCCCGATGGCGAACGCCGTTACCATCAAAGGGGACAGGAACGGTTGAAACTCATTGTTGGCTTTCTTGGGAACAGACATTGTTGCTGCGCCTTCTTTCCCTTGCTTGCTGAGGTTCGGTTTATTATGGATATCATAACGCATTTCTTTTGGCTTTTCAACAATTTTCAAAAAAACCTTTACAGAACCGAACAAATGTGCTATTATTCAAAAAGAACAAATGTTTGGTGGTGAAAACCGTGTCGGAACGCGTCATTCTGCATTGTGATCTGAATAATTTTTTCGCTTCCGTCGAGTGCCTCGGGCGGGAGGATCTGAAGGGCAAGCCCGTCGCCGTGGGCGGCAGCGTGGAGCAGCGGCACGGCATCATTCTCGCCAAAAACGAAGCCGCCAAAAAGTACGGGGTCAAAACGGCGGAGGCGATCTGGCAGGCGGTGCAGAAATGCCCGAACCTGATCGTCCTGCCGCCGCATTACGATCGGTACGTTTGCTATTCCCGCCGGGTGCGGACGATCTATGAGCAATATACCGACCTGATCGAACCGTTCGGCATTGACGAATGCTGGCTGGATGTGACCGGCAGCACGAAGCTGTTCGGCCCGGGCGAGGCGATCGCGGAACAGATCCGCCAAACCGTCAAGGGGCAGACGGGGCTGACGGTGTCGGTCGGCGTGAGCTTCAACAAAATTTTCGCCAAGCTCGGCAGCGATTACAAAAAGCCGGACGCCGTGACCGTGTTCCGGCGGGAGGATATGGAGCAGTTGATCTGGCCGCTGGCAGCGCAGGAAATGCTCGGCGTCGGGTCGTCAACCCTGCGCAGCTTGCAGCGCATCGGCGTTTTCACCATCGGCGATCTGGCGAAGACCGACCCGCACACCCTGCGTTTGATTTTGGGCAAGGGCGGTGAAACGCTGTGGCGCTTTGCCAACGGGTTGGATCTGTCGCCCGTGAGCCTGTCGGGCGAGGAGCCCGTGCCCAAAAGCGTCGGTCGCAGCACCACCACGCCGCGGGATATGAAAACGCCCGAGGATATCGCCTTAACGCTGCTGTGGCTGAGCGAACGCGTGTCGCGCGAATTGCGGGCGAATCACGCGCTGGCGACCGTTTTGCAGGTGCATCTGCGGGATAACAAGCTGAACGTCACCGAGCACCAACGCCGATTGCAGCAGCCGATCCGTCTGGCGGAACTGCTGCGCAAGATCGGATATGAGTTGATTTTAGAAGCGTGGGACGGCGTGACGCCCCTGCGCTCCGTCGGCATCCGCGCCGTCGGGCTGGTGCATGAGGATGAGAGCTTTCAGCTCTGCTTCAGCAGCGATTACGAGCAGTTGGAGCGCATGGAGCAGTTGGAACGCGCCGTCGAGCGCATGAAAGAAAAATACGGCAAGGACGCTGTTCTCCGCTGCCGCCAGCTTTCCGGCGGCAAATTGGAACAGCACCTTGCCTTCAAAACGATCGTCAGTTAACAGGGTGGAATTTGTCGGGCTGACGCCCGAAGCCGATAGCTGATAGCCAATAGCTCGTGCCCCGGAAAGCAATTTTCTGTCCGCTATTTGCTATCCGCTATCCGCTCAAATCGTAATTTGTCCTCGACAAATTACGATTTTGCGTTCCGTTTCGTGCTGTCATGAACCTTCCGATGAAGTCTGACAGCGTCACGCTGTAGATCCTGTTCGCTCATACGTCAATCCGGAGGTGCTTATGCTTTTTTCCAGCAGCGTATTCCTGTTCTGTTTCCTTCCGGCGCTGTTTCTTTTCTATAAAGCGCTTTACCGGTCGAGAAAAGCGCAGAACGCGGTGCTGGCGCTGGCCAGCCTGTTCTTTTACGCGTGGGGCGAGCCGGTCTTTGTGCTGGTGATGCTCCTGTCGATCCTCGTC
Organism: Clostridia bacterium; assembly: GCA_017453685.1. Lineage (GTDB taxonomy): Bacteria > Bacillota > Clostridia > Oscillospirales > Acutalibacteraceae > UBA8612. The sequence continues at coordinate 77 of JAFTEL010000055.1, read as the reverse complement.
AACTGGCTGCTGGGTCTGCTGATCGGCCGGGAGGAACGGAGCGGCAAAGCCAAAAGGGCGCTTCTGGCGCTTTCCGT
>JAFTEL010000054.1 GCA_017453685.1 Clostridia bacterium | reverse complement strand
TCGCCGCAGCCGGAAACGCAGCAGGTGCCCATTCCGCGGGCGACGACCGCCGCGTGGGAGGTCTGGCCTCCGCGGACGGTCAGGATGCCCTGGGAGTACTTCATGCCTTCGATGTCCTCGGGGGAGGTCTCGAGGCGGACGAGGATGACCTTCTCGCCGGCCTTGCCGTGCTCGACGGCGTCCTCGGCGGTGAAGACGATCGTACCGGTGGCGGCGCCGGGCGAAGCGGCGATTCCCTTGCCGATGACGTTGGCCTTATCGGCGGCCTTCAGGTCCTCGACGTCGAAGGTCGGGTGCAGCAGCATATCCAAGCTCTTGGCGTCGATCTGCATAACGGCTTCTTCTTCGGTGATCTGACCCTCGTCGATCAGGTCGCAGGCGATCTTTATAGCGGCGGCGGCGGTGCGCTTGCCGTTTCTGGTCTGGAGCATATAGAGCTTGCGGTCTTCGATCGTGAACTCCATATCCTGCATATCGTGGTAGTGGTTCTCGAGGATCGAGCAGACCTCGTTGAACTGCTTGAAGACTTCGGGGAAAACTTCCGCCATCTGAGCGATGGGCATCGGGGTACGGATACCCGCGACGACGTCTTCACCCTGCGCGTTGACGAGGAACTCGCCCATGAGTCCCTTCTCGCCGGTGGCGGGGTTACGCGTGAAGGCAACGCCGGTGCCGGATGTATCGCCCATGTTGCCGAACGCCATCATCTGAACGTTGACCGCGGTGCCCCAGGAATACGGGATGTCGTGGTCCATACGGTAGACGTTCGCTCTGGGGTTGTCCCAGGAACGGAAAACGGCCTTGATCGCCTCGAAGAGCTGTTCCTTCGGGTCGTCGGGGAAATCCTTGCCGAGCTGCTTCTTATACTCGCCCTTGAACTGATCGGCGAGCTCGTGCAGATCGTCCGCGGTAAGCTCGGTGTCGTACTTGACGCCCTTGGCTTCCTTCATCGCGTCGATGAGCTGTTCAAAGTATTTCTTGCCGACTTCCATCACGACGTCGGAATACATCTGGATGAATCTGCGATAGCAGTCCCACGCCCAGCGGGGGTTGTTGGACTTCTTCGCCATGACGTCAACGACCGTTTCGTTCAGGCCGAGGTTGAGGATGGTGTCCATCATGCCAGGCATGGAAGCGCGGGCGCCGGAACGCACGGAAACGAGCAGCGGGTTTTCGGCGTCGCCGAATTTTTTGCCGGTGATCTCTTCCATCTTGACGATGTACTCATCGATCTGAGCCATGATCTCATCGTTGATCTTTCTGCCGTCTTCATAATACTTGGTGCAGGCTTCGGTGGAGATGGTGAAACCCTGGGGAACGGGCAGACCGATGTTGGTCATTTCAGCAAGGTTCGCGCCCTTGCCGCCGAGGAGCTCGCGCATGTTGGCGTTGCCTTCGGAGAACAGATATACGTATTTGTGAGCCAATTGAATCAACCTCCAATGATAATGATTACTGAATTTGAACACGCGCCGCTGCGCAGGGTATAATCCAACACATACAGTCACGCTACGACACATTATAACACAGGCGCATGGTCGTGTCTATACCATTTTTTCCATAAAACACCACATCTATGCGCGCAACATTTTGTTGATAATACTAAAATAAAAGAGATTTCGGCGGTTTTGGAATTTTTTCAGATTTTTTGAATTTTTTGCTTGCATTTTCATTTGTGTTGTGATAAGATAGCGGGGCAGTTGAAAGACTGCGTATGCGCTGGTAGCTCAGCTGGATAGAGTGTTTGGCTACGAACCAAAAGGTCGGGGGTTCGAGTCCCTTCCAGCGCGCCAAATACGGAGTATGCTCGTTGAGTATACTCCGTATATTTTTTGCTGAAGGGACTCGAACCGAAGGCTTTGAGCGTTAAAAAACGCTTCAGTGAAGCGTTTTTCGCTCAAATGTGCGAGGCGTGAGCCGAGCACGCATAGAATTGCAGGGCAATTCTATGTCGATCCCTTCCAGCGCGCCAACTGAGGGCGATACCCAAGAGGGTGTCGTCCTCAGTTTTTGTTGGGAAGGGACTCGAACCGGAGGCTTTGAGCGTTAAAAAACGCTTCAGTGAAGCGTTTTTCGCTCAAATGTGCGAGGCATGAGCCGAGTACGCATAGAATTGCAGGGCAATTCTATGTCGATCCCTTCCAGCGCGCCAAACATGGGAGACACCCAAAGGGTATCTCCCATGTTTTTTTGTTGGGGAAGGGACTCGAACCGAAGGCTTTGAGCGGTAAAAAACGCCCGTTTTTTCGTGTCCTCATTTTGCTTTGCTTTCGCTTTGCCGATGATTGAGGGCGAACACTTGCGAAACCCGGGCGAACATGTTATGCTGAACAAGAAAAAAGAAACGGGGTGAAGCGATCATGCGTGGAAAAACAGAAGCGGTCGGGCGCCGCATCGATCCGCTGTGGCTGACGGTCGCGCTGATCCTTTTGGCGGGCGTGCTGCACATGACGGAGCGGTTGCTGCTGCGTTACATGATGGATCATCCGGGAGTTTTTGCCGCCGCTTACAAATGGTTTCCCTTTGCCGTCACGGCGCTGTTTCTGCTCACGAACACCATCTACGTCACGCTGCTCATCGCCTGGCTCCACTCGGTCAACCGGCGGCTGCTGCCGCAGCGTTCACGCCGTTATATCGCGGCGAGCGTGTGCTTTATGCTGCTGCTCATCGCGCTGCGCATGGCAAAATACCGCATTTTTGAAGATGTGCCGACGGCGGGGCGGCTGAGTTGGTACGCCTACTATGTGCCTCTCGCGTTCATTCCCGCGCTGTTCCTGATGCTGGGGCTTGAGATCAAAGGAGGCAGGCGGCGTGTTCCGCCGCAGTTGCTTCTGATCCCTGCGGCGCTTTTTTCGCTGCTTTTTTTAACGAACGATCTCCATCATTGGGCGTTTTCCGAAACCGTTTACGTCGCGACCTCCGGCTTCCCGGGTACTTACCGCTACCACGCGCTCTATTACGTGTTTCTCGTCTGCGCTGTCGTTACGGCTGCCGCCGGCTTTGCGCTGCTGCTGAAGGCGACGGTTCATCAGGCGGGCAAACACTCTGCCGTGCTCTCCCTGGGCATTGGGTTAACCTCCTCGGTTTTGTTTGCGACCGAGGCCATCGTGCGCATCTACCGCAACGATGTTCCGCTCCCGTTTCTCTTCCCGGAAATTGCCGTGTTCGGCATCGTGGGCGTGATGGAAACGTGCATCCGCAGCCGGCTGATCCCTTATAATGAAAACTACGTCGGGTTTTTCTCGTCTTTGCAGCTGCCCGCGCGGATCACCGACCGCGAGTTCGTTACGCGGTTTCAAACGGCGCGTTGTGTTTCGGCGGATGAACGGCAGATGCAGCGCGCGCTCAAAGCCCCCGTTGCGCTCGATGAGGACAACAAGCTATGCGGCCGCGCGCTGCAGGCGGGCTGCGTGTTCTACGTTGAGGATGAGAGCGCCCTGCACCGGATGAACGAAAAATTAGAGGACGCCAACGAGCTGCTTGCGGAGGAAAACACACTCATCCGCGCTGAAAACGATTTGAAGGAACAGACGGAGCGCACCCGTTACCGCACACAGCTTTACGCGCAGATCGCCGCAACGCTTTACCCGAAGCAGCGCGAGATATCCGACCTGCTCGACCTTGCCGAGCCGGGGCAGCCTTCGTTCCGTGCGATCATGGCGCAGGTCGCCGTGCGCAACGCCTTCATCAAGCGCGGCACGAACCTGTTGCTGCTTCAGGAAGAACACAAGGGCGCGGCAGCCGAGGCGCTGACGGCCGCCATGGAAGAATCCGCCAAGTACTTTGCCTATGCAGGGCTGCTCGTCAGCGTGGCCGACCTGCGGAAAAAAGCAGCGGCGAATCAGAACGCATTTTTGTTATATGAATCGTTTGAGATCATTTGTGAAACGGTGATACCCTTTGCCGGGCGTATCCATACTGCCCTGAATGACGGCGGATTGCGGTTGGTGGCGGACTGCGCCGCGCCGCCCCCGCTGCCGCAAACGCCCCTGCCGGTCAGCGTTCAGCAAAGCGAGGGGCTTTGCTATTTTACCGTTTTGGCGGGAGGTGAGCGCACATGACGCCGTTTGGTGTGATCGTTTCTCTGCCGCTCGGGCACGCGATCCGGCTGCTGGGGCTGGGAATGCTCTTTTTGCAGCTTTTCCTTCTGGCCTCGGTGTTTCGGTCGAGTCGGAGCCTTGGGTTCCGCGCGTTCTGCGTCAGTCAGCCGCTCGTCGGCGTCGTCTGGATGAGCCTGCTGCTGGACGGAACGTTCCGAACGCCTTATCTGGATATGCCGCGTGCCTACCCGAGCATGGTCACCTTCGTTTATGCGCTGCCGTGGGCGGTAGTGACGGCGGTGACGCTTATACTGTTCGTGCCTACGGCGGCCGGCCTGCTTTCGGTGCGGGCTTACGGGCGGCGGGTGCTGCTGCCGGACGCGATCAAGGAAGCCGTGGACTTTCTGCCGGTGGGTATCAGCTTCAGCCGGGAGGACGGCACGGTGGTGCTCTCCAACCTGCAAATGCAGGAATGGTCTCGGCAGCTCACGGGGCGCAGCCCGGACAGCAGCCTGCTGCTCTGGCAAACGCTCTGCGCGATCGGAACGCAGCAGGAGGCGGATAAGATTCTCGCCCCCTGCGGCGAGAACACGCTGCTGTTCACTCGCGAAACGCTCGAAATCGACGGCAAGCCTTACACGCAGCTTTGCTGTTACGACGTGACAGAGCAGTACCGCGTGACGCAGGAGCTGGAGGCACTCAACGCCAGGCTGCTGAGCGTTCAGGCGCGTATGCGGCAGCACAGCAGGCAGCTCACGGAGCTGGTGCAGAAAAAGGAAAATCTGAACGCGCAGATTCTGGTGCATGATGAGCTCGGCCAGACGCTGCTGGCGCAGAAATATTATTTCGATCATCCCGAAAAAACCGACGAGGCGCGGCTGCTGCAGGCGCTGCGGTACACCAACCGCTTCTTCCTGAGCGAAGAGGCGCAGCCGACCGCCGACGATCCGATCAAGGCCGCCGTGCGTCGGGCGGCAGCCATCGGCGTGCAGGTGACGCTGCACGGTGAATTTCCGCAGGACGCCGCCGTGCGCGCGCTGCTGGCGCAGGCTGTCGGGGAATGTGCCGCCAATACCGCCAAGCACAGCGACGGGGATCGGCTGACGGTCACGGCCGCGCCGTCGCCCGCGAGCGTCACGGTTTCGCTCACGAGCGGTTCCGCTGCCGGAGAGCCGGTCGCGGAGCGCGGCGGCCTGCGCACGCTGCGGCAGTTGATCGAGGCGGCAGGCGGCAGTATGCGGGTGAGCGCCGCTCCGGCGTTCTGCGTCACCGTTACGCTGCCGGAGGCAGCTCATCACTCTTAACACTGAAATCTTGGCACTTCGGAACGCCGAGGGGGCGTTCCCTGTGATCCCCAAAACAAATAGAAACGCCTTTTCACCGATTTCTGCCTGAATATGGTCTGAATCGGTGATTGTGCTTTTGACGCCTTTCTTTTATACTATATTTGGTACCATATTGCTTATTGAGAAACGAGGTGAGCAGCTTGGCGCGGAAGGTTCGTGTTGCGGTCGCGGACGATCAGAACGTGGCCCGCAGTTTTTTTGAGTTCCACATCGCCGCTTCGGTGCAGTATGAGCTGGTCGCTTCGCTTTCCGCCGCCGAGGATATCCTGCCGCTGTGCGAACGTGAAAGGATCGACCTTGTGCTGCTCGATATCATGATGCGCCGCGGGCTCGACGGGCTGACCGTTGCGCAGCGCCTCAAGCAAAACCACCCCGAGATCAAGATCATTCTTGTCACCTCCATGGCGGAGGAGCGCTGGGAACAGAAAGCGCGCGACGCCGGAGTCGAAAGCTTCTGGTACAAGGAATACAGCGACGAGCCGCTGCTTTCGGTCATGGACAGGACCATGGCGGGCGAACGGGTCTACCCGCTCCACGGGGCGGACGTGCCCTTCGGGCAGGTCACGCGCTCGCAGCTCACCCAGCGGGAGCTTGACGTGCTGCGCGAGCTGACCGCCGGCAGCACCAACGAAGAGATCGCCGAGCACCTGTTCATTTCCGTCAACACCGTGCGGCGGCATATTCAGAACCTGCTCACCAAAACGGGCTTTGAAAGTAGGCTGGAGCTTGCCATCCACGCCACCGCGCTCGGTCTGGTCGTCAGCGACCGCAACCGCACCCGCAACCCCGACGCGTGAAAAAACACAAACAAAGAAAAATAATGTGACAAATCGGTAAAATTCTGCTATAATAACCCAATAGCAGATTAAAATTTTATATAAATTAAGAAAGGATGACCAAACCATGAACAAAAAGCTCACCAAGGCGCTGGCTGTGCTGCTGGCGTTCGCCCTGCTGATCCCCGGCAGCGCGCTGTTCGCAAGCGCAGAGTGCGACCACGACTATTCCGTCAGGAAAGTCATCACGCCGGCGACCTGCGACGCTGAGGGGCTCGTGCACTATTTCTGCTCCAAGTGCGGCGATGATGAGGGACTCGACTATTACACCAACACCATCCACGAAGACATCCAGGACGATTGGAACGACCACGAGATCAATGAGAACGCGTACTGGGATTATGATTATCCGACCTGTACCGATTGGGGCTGTTACGGCATTCGCTGCTCCATCTGCAATGATTGGATCACGCGGACTACCGAAGAACCCCTCGGTCATACCGAAGTTTGGAAGATCGACTATGAGCCGTCGGATGACCACCCCGGTCAGAAAACCAAATACTGCAGCCGCTGCGGCGAATCGCTTGGCGAATCGGAAGAAATCACCATGCACGAGCATGAATGTGAGCGCGACTACGGCGACGGCTCCTCCGGCGTGATCATTCTCCGCCCCGCCACCTGCACGCAGGACGGCGAAAGAGGTCTGATCTGCAAATACTGCAACGCCGTGTTTGCCACCGAGCCGATCGAAGCGAAGGGTCACGTCAACTCGATGCTGGAGGATTACTGGACCAGCACGGATCCTTTGAAAGATTACTTCGGCTGCCATAACGTCGTCACCGTTCTGCCCACCTGCACCGAAAAGGGCACGGTCACTTTCCTCTGTGACGTCTGCGGCGAACCGATCCATACCTTCGACCTTGAACCCAACGGCCACTATAACGGTTATTATGATATGCTTCTCTCCAATGATGATGACCCGGCAGATTATCTTGGCTCTCTGAACGTTGACGGCAAGGCGCCCACCTGCACCGAAGCCGGATACGTCGATTTCCTGTGCATCGACTGCCATGAAGTCATCGCGCATTTTGTGCTGGAAGCCATCGGCCACAGCAGCGCAATGCTCGACGATTATTTAACAACTTCCGACACAACGCTGGAGGATTACATCGGCTCCCGCAACGTGGTCTCCAAGCTTCCGACCTGCACCGAGGCGGGCTACATCAAGTTCTTGTGCGACGACTGCGGCGAAGTGGTCAGAACCTATGAGCTGGAAGCGCTCGATCACGACGAGGGCACCTGGCAGATCGACTTTGAAGCCACGCCCGACCACAACGGCTGGATGTCCCTGCACTGCAACCGCTGCGGCGAGCTGCTCGAAAAGAAAGAGTTTGAACTGCACGAGCACGTATACGGCGAATGGTACAAGAACTGCGACGGCACCCATTCCCACATCTGCCTGAAATGCGGCTTCAAGGATTCCGCCACCTGCAAATACGTCGGCACCGTGACCCCGCCGACCTGCACCGAGGGCGGCTACACCACCTACGTCTGCTCCGACTGCGGCGACACCTACGTTTCCGATTTCACTCCTCCGCTCGGCCACGACTGGAGCGCCTGGGTTGACGACGGCAACGGCGAGACCCACACCCGCACCTGCAACCGCTGCGGCGAAAAAGAAGTGGAAGACCATTGCTTCTGCGAATGGTTCTACAACCACGACGCCAAGTTCTTCAAGAACGGCACCAAGTCCCGCATCTGCGATATCTGCGGCTGCACCGAGACCGTGGAAGCCAAGCACACCGCCTGGTTCTGGCATCCCATTTATCCGATCATCCTCTTCCTCGGCAGTACCACCCATAAAGCGATCTTTGTCGCTTCGCTTTATTGGCTGTTCCCGTGGCTGAACCTCTACCCCGAAATGTAACTGAACTGAATCCTTTTACGGGCTGCAAACGCACGATTGTGGGCTTGCAGCCCGCTGCGTAATGTGGTAGAATAAATAAAACTCCTAAGCCTCCCCTGTGTAAGGGGAGGTGCCGAGCGAATGCGAGGCGGAGGGGTTGAAGAGGGGCTTTGACAATCCCTCAGTCAGCCCTGCGGGCTGCCAGCTCCCTTTACACAAGGGAGCCGAAAAGCATCGGCAAGAAAGGCAGTTGCCATGGATCGCAAGCACAATAAGACCCTCGTGCCGAACGCAAGAGAACTGAGAAAAAACATGACAAAAGAGGAACGGCATTTGTGGTATGATTTTTTGAGAGATCACGCCGTTCGATTCACACGTCAAAAGGTACTTGGAAGATATATTGTTGACTTTTATTCCGCAGAAGCGAAAATGGTTATTGAGCTTGACGGCTCACAGCATTTTGAAGAAAAAGGACAAAGATATGACACAGCGCGCGACGCTTATCTTGAGTCTTATGGGCTGACGATCATCCGTGTCCCCAACAGCGAGATCAACGATAATTTCGATGGCGTTTGCGAATACTTGAACAGGGAAATTGAAGCGAGAATAGGCTCCCTTGTGTAAAGGGAGCTGTCATGCGGAACGCATGACTGAGGGATTGTTAATACTAACTCTACTCTTACAACCCCTCCGTCACGCCTTGCGGCGTGCCACCTCCCCTTGCACAGGGGAGGCATATGAATCGAAAACCAAGAAAATCTTTCCGAAAGGATGAATCATTATGGGACTGTTTGACAAAAAATTCTGTGACATTTGCGGCGAAAAGATCAGCCTTTTGGGCAACCGCAAGCTGGAAGACGGCAACATGTGCAAGGACTGCGCAAAGAAGATTTCGCCCTTCATGACCGACCGCCGCCGCACGACGGTCGCGGATATGAAGGAGCACCTTGCCTACCGCGAACAGAACAAAACGAAGCTGCTCGATTTCTTCCCCGATCAGGTCTACGGCGGCCACTATAAGGTTTATATCGACAATAAAACCGGGCTGTTCATCGTGTATTCCGGCGAAATGGGCAAGTGGAAGGATGATAACCCCGACCTGATCCCGCTTTCCTCGGTCACAAGCTGCTCGATGGAGATCAAGGAAGACCGCGATGAGATTTATCAGAAGGACGCGCAGGGCAACAACGTCAGCTACAATCCCCGCCGTTACCGCTACACCTATGATTTCTATATGCACGTCACCGTGAACAACCGCTGGTTCGACGAGATCGATTTCAAACTCAACAATCACGAGGTGGAGGACGCCAACTCCCTGCCTTACCAGAGCTATGTCATGGAAGGCAACCGCATCATCGCCGCGCTCAAGGGCATGCCCGTGCCGCAGGCGTTCGGCGCCCAGCAGCCCGGCGCCGTTTACCCGAACGGCTATGTGCAGCAGGCGCAGCAGACCTACGCCCAGCAGCCGCAGGGTTTCCCGAATCAGGCGCAGGGCTTCGCGGCAGCCGCGACGGGCTTCGGTCAGACCCCGCAGCAGGGCTACGTTCAGCAGCCCCAGCAGGGCTATCAGCAGCAAGGCTACGTTCAGCAGCCCCAGCAGGGTTATCAGCAGCAGGGTTATGCACCTCAGCAGCCGCAGGTGAACGCCCAGCCCGCGCAGTGGTTCTGCCCGAATTGCGGCACGCCGAATTCAGCGAAATTCTGCTCGAACTGCGGCACCCCCAGACCGTAAAGGAATTTCATTGCGAAATCTGTCAGATTTCGCAAAACAGATTTCCCTTTGAGGGAGGCATTATCAATCAAAAAACGCCGAACATACGCAAGGTATGCTCGGCGTTTTTCTATGAGGATTTCTGTTACGATTGTTCTTTGACTTCGCAGTTTTCTACGGCGAAAGCCAACAGCGTGTTGATCAAGTCGTTTCGGGAACGGTTGGTTTGCCGCGAGAGTTCATCCAGCTTTTCCACCAGATCATCCTGTATCCGAATGGAAAAGGTTTTGTGTCCGTCTTCGCCCTTGAACGCTTTCTTGGTAATGATGAGTTTTTCTGCCATGTCGGTCACCTCACCATTATTGTCCCTTGTTTTTTACCAAAAAGATATGTTATATTATATAACATATTAAAAAACATAATCACAATCAAGGAACTTGTATGAGAGCTTGTACGTTTTTTGGGCATCGGGACACGCCGCAGGCTGCGGAATCAATTCTTGAATCTGTTTTGCTGAATCTGATCGAAAAGGAAGACGTCAGATCGTTTTACGTTGGCAGTCAAGGCAGCTTTGACGAAATGGTTATCAGGCAGTTATCTGAACTGGAAAAAACGCACGGGATTCGGTACGGCATTGTGTTGGCATATCCGCCGAAGAAGAACTCAAACTATGCCGACGATCCGCACACGATCTATCCCGAGGGGCTGGAAACCGTTCCGCAGCGCTACGCGATCATCAAACGTAACTTGTGGATGCTGGAACACAGCGCCTATGTGGTTACCTATGTTCGGAGAGAGATCGGTAATGCATCCAATTTCAAGCAGCTTGCCGATAAAAAGGGAAAAACGGTTATTTCGCTATGATACGGATAACAGGAGGGCATCTCTTGATTATTGAGGGAAATCATGGTATGCTTTGAAAAACAATAAAAAGGCAGGTGAGGGCGCTATGGCAGACGTGCAGGAATTCAAATGTCCGAAATGCGGCGGCAAACTGAACTTTGACGCGGCGACGCAGACCATGCTTTGCCCGTTCTGCGAAAGCACATTTGACCCCGGAAGCATCCCGAATTTCAATATTCCGGAACCCGAAACGCCCGTCCCCGAAACGCCCGATGAATGGAGCGGCGCGGGTCAGGACTGGTCGGCGGAAGAAGCCGAGCGGATGCAGAGCTACCGCTGTGAATCCTGCGGCGGCGAGATCATCACCGAAAACACCACCGCCGCCACCCATTGCCCCTATTGCGGTAACCCCGTGGTGCTCACGGGGCGCGTGAGCGGCGTGCTGAAGCCCGATTACGTCATTCCCTTCAAGATCACCGAAGAACAAGCCAAGCAGGCGCTGAAGGATTTTGTGAAATCCAACCGCTTTGCGCCCAACAAATTCCGCAGCGAAAACCGCCTGAAAGAGATCAAGGGCGTTTATGTGCCGTTCTGGCTGTTCGATTCCACCGTTTACGCCTGGGCAAAATACGAGGGCAAAAAAACCAGCCATTGGAGGGATGGCGACTACGACTGTACGGAAGTGTCCTATTATGACGTGTTCCGTTCCGGCGATATGCGCTTTAAGAACATCCCCGTGGACGGCTCCAAAAAAATGCCCGACGATCTGATGGATTCGCTCGAGCCGTTTGCCTTCGGTCAGGCGGTTCCGTTCCGCTCGGCGTATCTCTCGGGCTTTTTGGCGGATAAATATGATGTGGATATGGAGCAGTGCAAAAAACGCGCGGATGAACGCACCCGCGCCAGCGCCGCCGCGTCGCTGCTCGGCACCGTGAAGGGTTACGACGGGGTCTCGACCCAGCAGAGCGAGATCAGGATCATCCCCGGAAAAAGCAAATACGCGCTCTATCCCGTCTGGCTGCTCAACACGCAGTATATGGGCACGAACTATCGCTTCGCCATGAACGGGCAGAGCGGCAAATTCATCGGCAACCTTCCCCTTTCCAAAGCGAAGCTCGCCGCGCTGTTCAGCGCGGTCGCCGTGGGCGTGAGCGGCATCCTCTTTGCGCTCGGCTTCGCCATCGGGCTGTATTGAGGAGGTGCGGCGACATGAAACGGATTTTTGCGCTTTCCTTTTGTTTGCTCCTTCTTGTGCTTTCGGCGCTGCCCTGCGCCGCGGCAAGCTCACCCGTGCGGCTCGATAACGAACTGACCGAGCAGGAAGCGGGCTATCTCGACGCCCTGTTTGAAACCGTTCAAAAAGCCTACGGCGTGGAAGCGTTTTTCCTCATCAACTATGATTACAGTCAGGGCGATGAATTCAAAGCCTACGTCGATGAATTCCTTGACGCGAACCGTACCGGCGGCGATGCGATGATCTTCGCCGTGTCAAGCGACAACTACCGCATGATCACGCAGGGAAAAGCGAAAGACCTGCTCACGACCGACGACATCGGCACGCTGTACGATGCGATCAAGGCGTCTGACGAAAGCGGCGAACAGTATACCGCCGCCGTGCAGTTTTACACCGCGCTCAACACCCTGCTGGCTGAACGGTCGGGCGTGGCGGCCGCCAGGCTGCCCGATCCGCCGAAGCTGCCCGGCAGCGTGCCCATCCCCGATGAGATTTCGCCCGTGCGCGGCGACCGGCTGGTCGATCAGGCCGATCTGCTCAACGACGCGGACGAAGCCGCCCTGCAGGATAAACTCGACCGCATCAGCGAAGAAATGCAGTTCGACGTCGTGATCGTCACCTGCGAACATATCGGCTCGCGCACCCCCATGGAATTCGCCGACGATTACTTTGATTACAATGGCTTCGGCTACGGCGAAAACCATGACGGCGTGGCGCTGCTCATCAGCATGGCGGAACGCGACTGGTGGATCTCCACCTGCGGCTACGGCCAAACCGCCCTGTCGGACGATTATTTTATGAAGTACATCAGCGCGTCCGATTTCTATTACGCGCTGGGCAACAACCACTACATCAAATCCTTTAACGCTTTTGCCGACACAGTCGAGGATTTCGTGATCGAGGCCAGGACCGACAAGCCCTATTCGCAGGATCACAAGTATCACGCGTGGAGCAGCGTGCGCGTGGGGCTGGTCTTTTCTCTCGTCGTCGGTCTGGCTGTTGCGGCGGGCGTGACCCATTCCAAGAAAGAACACTATTCCGGCTACGTCCGCTCCAAAGGCGAGGCGGGCGATTACATGGTCGGCAGCGTGAATCTGACGGAGCAGCTCGACGAGTTCCTTTACAACAAGGTCTACCGCACCAAGCGGGTCAAGACCGAATCCTCCTCGTCTTCCTCCGGCGGTTCGTCGTCCTACCATTCCGCCGGCAGCCATTCTTCCTCCTCGGGCAGAAGCCACGGGGGCGGCGGCGGAAAATTCTGACGGGAGGAGAAGCTTATGGATTTGTCGTTTTTTGACGATCAATGCGTGCGCGTCACGCTCAGGGACGGTTCCGTGTTTGAGGGCGCGTGCCAATACAATTCCGCCGAATTCAACGAAGCGGAGATCGGTCCCGAGGAGGACGGGCTTGAGATCGGCAGCTGGCTGTTCTGCCGCAGCGACATCGAAACGGTCGAGTTGATCGATGAGAACAACCCGTACCTCGCGCCCTTCGGAACGATCGACGAGGAGACCGTGCGCGACGGTATGGACGCGATCGAGGATAGCTTGATCGACGGCGATCCACGCAACGCCGAACGGCTGCTGAACTGCCTGAAACACTGTCTGACGGCGGAGGACGGCATTTTCGTTGACCGCCGCGAACTCAAAGCGGCGCTGAAACAGGCTGTGCTATACGCACCGGACGACGGTATCCGGGAAAGGTGCGAAACCCTTTTGAATACCTTTTTCAGCGAATCGTAACGACAAAAAGAAAAGCCGCTCGACGCACGGTTGAGCGGCTTTTTTGTCTGTTTTGGATCACGCGGGATCGCGGTTGGCTGTGTTTTCCTGCGTGCCTTTTTCTGCCATGATCCGATCAAGGCGGCGCGGCGCGGTCAGCCACAGGAACAGACCGACCGCCACGGCGAAGGTGATGCCCCACGAAAGCGGATAGGAGATGTAGAGGAACGCGAGCGTTCGGCGCAGCGGCAGGAAGAAGAACACCCAGATCAGGCGAATGCCGCACGCGCCGAAGAGCGAGACCAGCATGATCTGAAACGATCTGCCCAGTCCGCGCACGCAGCCTGCTGTCACATCAAGCAGCGAGCAGAACGCATAGAACGGCATGATCAGCGCCATTCGCTCGGTGCCGATGGCGATAACGGCGGGATCGGACGTGAACAGCCCCACGATCCGCAGACGCAGCAAAAAGCCGAGCGTCGCCAGCACGGCGGCTGCCGCCGAAGCGCTGCCGAGGGAGATCAGCCAGATTTTTCGGATGTTTTCTTTCTTTTTCGCGCCGACGTTCTGCGAGATGAAATTCATGCCCGCCTGCGTGAACCCGTTCGTCGCGGTGAAAATGTAGGCGTCAAAGTTGGAACCCGCCGAAATGCCCGCCATCGCGTCGGAACCGAACGAGTTGACGTTGGACTGGATGATGACGTTGGAAATGGAAAACAGCGCGTTTTGCAGCCCTGCCGGCACGCCGATGCGCAGAATTTCCGCCAGTTCCCGACGGAAAAAGCGGACGCTGCGCAGCGTCAGATGCACGTCGTCCTCGGTCGTCATCAAGCGGCGCACCACGAGAAACGCCGTGAGATACTGGGAGGAGATGGTGGCGACGGCTACGCCCGCCACGCCCCAGTGCAGCACGATGATGGTGAACAGGTTCAGCAGAATATTCACCAGACCGGAGGCCGCCAAATAACGCAGCGGCCGTTTGGTGTCGCCCGTGGCGCGGATGATCGCGGCGCCGAAATTGAACACCATGGAGCCGGGCGCGCCGAGAAAATAGATGCGCACATAAAGCGTGGAAAGCATGATCGTGTCGGCGGGCGCCTGCATCCAGCGCAGCAGGGTGGGGGAGAACGCCACGCCCAGCCCGCAGATCAGAAACCCGCAGAGCAGGCTCAGCCCCATGGCGGTGTGAACGGATCGCCGAACGCCTTCTTTGTCCTGCGCGCCCAGCATCCGCGCCGTGAGCACGCCCCCGCCCATGGAAAGCCCCGTGAACAGATTCACGATCAGGCTGATCATCGAGCCGGTGGAACCCACCGCCGCCAGCGCCGTCTTTCCGGCGAACTGACCGACCACGGCGGTATCCGCGGTGTTATAAACGATCTGCAGCAGCCCCGTGAGCGTCACGGGGATGGCGAACAGAACGATCTTTTTGAAAAACGGACCTTCCGTCATGGAGGTTTGTTTGGCTTGCAGCATAGGACGGCTCCTGTTGTTTTGTCTTTCGATCAGATGCGGCAGCCGACGGTGTAGCCTTCATAGACCGCGTTGGGGATGATCCCGCCGCCGTTGGCGTCGCCGATGTTGTAAAGCTCGATCCCGTCATCCTTCAGGGATTGATAAAGCGAATCGTTCGGCACGTCGCCCACGGCGAGCACGACGGTATCGGATGGGAGCGTGATCGTGCCGCCGTCCTTTTGGCGGCAGATAACGTTGGCTTCGTCGATCTGTTCCACGCGACAGCCTGTCATCAGCCGCACGCCGCGGCTTTTCAGGTGCCCGAGCAGGATCGTCTGCGCGGTTTTGCCCGTGTTGGCGGCGAGATCTTCCTGCATTTCCACCACCGTCACCCGCTTGCCCTGCGATGCCAGCAGTTCGGCGGTCTCGCAGCCGACGGAACCGCCGCCCACGACCACCACGTTTTTGCCGGTCGCTTCGCCGTTCAACACCTGCTTGGCGTGTTTGGCACGCTCAATACCGGGGATCGGCAGCTTGGCTGGATTGACGCCCGTGGCGCACACGATGACGTCGGGCCGCAGCGCGAGAAGTTTTTCCCGCGTGACCTCTTCCCCGAGGTGGACTTGAACGCCCGTGAGTGCAAGCTGGCGCTCCAGCCAGGGCTTGAGCAGCCCCAGATGCTGCTTGAAGGGCGGCACACACGCCACGTTCATCTGACCGCCGATCTCGTTTTCTTTTTCATACAAATCGACTTCGTGCCCGCGTTTGGCGGCGATGCGGGCGGCCTCCACGCCTGCCACGCCTCCGCCGATCACCGCGACGCGCTTTTTCGTCAGCGCGGGCGGGATCGTGTAATCGTTTTCGCCCCGAGCCAAAACGGCGTTGCCGGAGCAGATCGCTTTGCCGCCGTGCTGCAGCTGGTGGTCGATGCAGTGACCGCAGCCGATGCACGGACGAATTTCATCCTCCCGATCCTGTTCGATCAGGTTCACGAGGTCGGGCTGCACCAGCAGCGCGTGACCGATGAAGATCATTTCGCATTGACCCTTTTTCAGCGCCTTTTCCGCCGCAGCGGGGTTTTGCGCGCGCCCGCCGCCAATGAGCGGAACGGTCGCCTTTTTGCCGGTGGTCAGGAATATGCCGGCCTTCATCAGGCTGCACAGCGCGACCGCCATGCAATCGGGATAAGCGGATTCCGGTTTTTCGTTTTTGCCCGCTTCGCTTGACCATTTGCCGGCGAGGATCTCCAGCGCGTCCACGCCTTCCTGCTGAAAGCGTTTGCAGAAGTAAACGCCGTCGGCGAGCGAAATGCCGCCGTCTTTGCCCATTTCGATCACGGAGATTTTCACGATCACGGCAAAATCGTCGCCGCACAGGGCGCGGATGCGGCGAAGGATATTCAGATGAAAGCGCATGCGGTTTTCGCGGCTGCCGCCGTACTCGTCCGTGCGCACGTTGGCGGTGGAGGAAAGAAACTGCTGCCCCAGATAATAGCCGACGCTGTGCAGCTCCACGCCGTCAAAGCCCGCTTTTTTGGCGCGCAGGGCAGCCTGCGCATATTTTTCTTCGATTTCGTGGATTTCTTCCACGGTCAGCGCGCGCGGCGTTTCGTTGCCCAGCCCCATCATGAAGGAATAGGGCATCGGCACCGCGGAAGGTCCGACCGGCTGCTGCCCGATGATGGCGCGCCTCGCGCCGCGGCCCGTGTGGCTGATCTGCAAAAACGCCTTCGCGCCGCCCGCATGGATCACGTCCGCCAGCTGCCGCATGCCCGGGATGTATTTGTCATCGTCGATCACCAGCATCCCCTTTGTGTTCAGCCCCAGCGGCGCGTCCACACAGGTGACCTCCACCACCACGGCGCCCACGCCGCCCTCGGCGCGCGCGGCATAGTGATTCAGCACGGCTTGATTGACAAAGCCGTTATCCGACTGGCTCATGCCCATCGCCGCCATCACGACGCGGTTGCGCAGCGTGACACCGCCGATTTTGGTCGGAGACAGAAGATGAGGATAGTTCGGGTTCATAGAGCGATCCCTCCGTGTGATCTGATATGCCTCCAGTATAAAGAAACAAAACGAACAATTCAACATTTTTGACAAAGAATGAGAACAAAATTATTGAAATTGTTCTGCTGCTTGTGCTACGATAACAAAAACGAACGAAACAGAGGAGGAAAAGCGTATGAAAAAGAGAATGCTCGGCGGACTTTTGCCGGCTTCCGCGGTGGCCATGGGCTGCATGCGGCTGGCGGACGCAAAGACAGCGCCGGATCGGGTGATCGGCACGGCGCTGGAACTGGGGATCGACTTCTTTGACCACGCGGATATCTACGGCGGCGGTCGGTGTGAGGCGGTTTTCGGCGACTGGCTGGCGGCGCATCCGTCGATGCGGGATCATATCACCATTCAGACAAAATGCGGCATCCGCAAGGGCTGCTACGATTTTTCCAAACGGCACATTCTGGAGGCAGTGGAAGGGTCGCTCAAACGACTGCGCACGGATCACGCGGACGTGCTCCTGCTGCACCGCCCCGACACGCTCATGGAGCCGGAGGAGGTCGCCGAGGCGTTTGACGAATTGGAGCAGAGCGGCAAGGTGCGCTATTTCGGCGTGTCCAACCATAATCCCATGCAAATTGAGCTGCTGAAAACCGCGGTCAGACAGCCGATCGTGGTGAATCAACTGCAGTTTTCCCTGCCGGAATGCGGGCTCGTCACCGCGGGGCTGAACGTGAATATGAAAAACGATGAATCCGTGATGCACGACGGCAGCGCGCTGGAATATCTGCGCTTAAAAGGCATCACGCTGCAGGCGTGGTCGCCGTTCCAGGGCGGCTTTTTCAGAGGGCCGTTTGTGGGCGATCGGGACAAGTACCCCGCGCTGAACGAAAAGCTGGATGAGATCGCACAGCAATACGGCGTTTCGCCCACCGCCGTCGCCGCCGCGTGGATCCTGCGGCATCCGGCGAATATTCAATTGATCTCCGGCTCCGTCTCACCCGAACGGATGCGCGAGATCGCTGCCGGAACGGAAATCGAGCTGACGCGCGAGGACTGGTATGCCCTCTATCTGGCCGCCGGTTTCCGCCTGCCGTAAGGTATTTTGCAACGAGCATACGATTGAAAAAAGCACGCCCAATGGCGTGCTTTTTAACTGTCGTTTATTGAAATTAAAGCACAAAGCTTTCCGTTTTCAGATCCTGATAATAACGTCCGTCTGTTGCCGTAAACTGCAAAACGCAGTAATCGGGGTCAGCAACGCCTTTTTTATAAAACATCGTGTCGCCGGTTCGCCAGATCCTGTTTTTGGTCTCCTGATCCGTCAAAACGCGCATCGTTCCCCTCAGCATCACGCCGGTGTAGCGGAATCTGCCGCGGCGGTAGAAATAGATCGACGCCTTTTCATTGTTCTGATATTGTTTAACACGCAGGGAAGACGTATTCGTCGTGAAGTAAAAGACAGTGCCGTCTCTCTCCCTCGGTGCCAGCATCGCCTTCATGTTCGGAAAACCGTCTTCATCGACAGAGCCGATGAATGCTGTTTTTTGAGAATCAATAAAATCAAATATCTCTTTCTGCGTCATCTTGCTTCTTCCTCTCTGAAAGGCCGCTTTTGCAATTTCTGCTTTGCCGTTTAACTTCGCCCTTTTATCATACACGGAAAAGGGAATCTTTTCAATAGCAAGATCAATTACAAAAGACGAATAATCTGACCGAAATTCTGACCTGAAACATCCAGAAAAAAGACTATTTTGACGCAATTTTTGACGCAAATTCTTTGAATTCTTCGGGCTGGATTGAATAATTTCGCGCTTTTGATGGAACAGAAAAAACCGCCAAATCCTTGATATATCAAGGTTTTTGGCGGTTTCGTTTTGGCAGGGGCAGAAGGACTTGATTCGCGCGCCTGCGGGCGCTTGGTCGCTCGCGGTCGCAAGTGTCCACCGGACACTTGCTCTGTGCCGCTCGTCCTTCAAGTCCTTCCGCTTTATCCATACCCAAAGCAAAAGAGCCACCACATGGTGACTCTTTCCCTTTGGCAGGGGCAGAAGGACTTGAACCCTCGGCACGCGGTTTTGGAGACCGCTGCTCTACCAACTGAGCTATACCCCTATATTCCATGAAACTGGTGGGCCATCAGGGACTCGAACCCCGGACCAACCGGTTATGAGCCGGCCGCTCTGACCAACTGAGCTAATGGCCCATATGCCGCTGTTTTCAACAGCTTTTGCATTATAACAGGATTGTCAGGCGTTGTCAAGCAATTCTTTTCAAAAATGCATAAACAGTTATTCCGCCAAGATGTACACGCTCCATTCTTGGCGGAATCGTTTCTTGTACCGGCATCGCGGCGAATACAGCCGACGATAAGACCGTCGTGTCAAGGGCAATATCAGTGGCGATCCGTGTGCTTACGGAAAGGTCATTGAAGTTTATCCGGCGGACAGTACTGTGTGCTGAGTCTGATCAGTTTAACAAACTGAGGCCGAGTTTCTTTGCTGTGTATCGGCAGAAAAACACTTGTAATATGGCAAAAATGTATTTGACGCTCAGGTCCAATAAAAATTTGATGTTCACCTGGTTTTCTTCGTTCTTTTGCCAGTGCGTGAAAATATTGGAAAGTGAATGAAAGATCAATTGAAAATGGTTCGTCGATTGGTCTATCGCATTGCGCAGCAAGCCCCATAAGCTTGCGTAAGACAGGATCACTTTGATCTCATGCCTTGACAGTTCGGAGATCCTGGCGTTTTTCAGTTGTTTTTTGCTTTTGACCAGTCCCTTCAGGGATTGCGGAAGGGGAATGCGTTTTTCTTCCGCCAACTGGCTGTACATTTCCGAACCTTTATAAGGGACGTACTCATAACACATCAGTCTGGCGAATCTTGAAGCGGCTTTCATGAGCTCGGCGGTTTCCTTCGCCTCTTGCAGCGTCTGATCTTTGCAGCCGAGAACAAAAGAAGCATGCGGCACGATGCCCGCGGAAGCGCAGGCTTCCAGCTCGGGAATGACGCGGTCGAGCTTCAGCGGCTTTCTCACACGCTTGAGTTCACTCGCAGAGCCGCTTTCAATGCCGAAATACAGCACCCGGCAGCCGTTTTCATACAAGTATTCATAGTCCTCTTTGTTGAGAAAGCCCAGATTCAGAAAAGCAGCCCAAGTGAATGGGACAGAGATATCCTGAAGCTCCTGGCACTTGCGATGGATTTCTTCTTTTGTGATTGCCCACGTGTCATCTGCAAAATAGATGCCGTCGCAATCTGTTTGCGTCAACAAGTATTCGATCTCCGACAGATAGACGTTTTTTAATTTGTTGCGGTGGCTACTGTGATTAAAAGAGGCGTTGGAACAAAACGCGCAGTGATGAGGACAGCCTTTCGATGAGTTCAGCCACATGAACCGTTTGCCGATCCCGTCCCCCATATAAATCGTGTATTTACCGGCGTCAATCAGAGAATAATCGACAAACGGGATCTCATCGCCCTTCAGCAGTTCCCGCTCTTCGTTGATGATGATGCTGCCGTTCGGCTCCTTCAAAGCCAACCCTTTGATGCTTTTTACATCTTCTTCGTGGTTCAGGGCGAATAAAAGCTCCTCCCAGGTTTTTTCCCCTTCACCGAAAGAAACATAGTCGACGTAGTCTTCCTTTATGACGATATCGGGCATAGATGAGGGGAACATCCCGCCCCACACGGTTGGAATGCTTTTGCGGTGAAAAAACTTTGAGACGACGATCGCGTCTTTTAATGCGTTTTGCGATAGAACAGAGACTCCAACGATGTCTGGTTCAAAGCTCGCAAACAGGTGGTTCAGAGACTCCAACTCGATCGACCGGTCAAACACTTTGACGTTGTAGTCCAGCGCTTTCAAATAAGACGCAATGGAAAGCGCCCCCAGGGAGAGCGGCGGCGTGAGGGTATTATATCCGCATTTTGGTACGATGAATAAAATATTTTTCATATTCTCATAGTACGCACCGGCTGTGTTGCATTCCGCATTGCCAAAGCAACAGACGCAGCCGCCTTTCCTAAGAAATGATTTATGGCGAAACCAAGCGTATTACATACCAATGGAAAAAGTGAAAAAATCGATAAAAACTGTTTCTTGAATCGGCGCGCTGTGCTCCCATTGATTAAACATCAAATTCTTCCTTGACTTCAAACAACCCGCGAATTTCCGCGTGACCGTTTTCCAGGTAAAACAGCCCCATTTCCCAGCCGTTGCTGTCGTAGAGTCCCATGATCTCGGGCATGGCTTCGCGCACTCTGGCCAGCAGCGCGTCGTCCTTGACGACCTTCGCCGTGCCGTCGTAGCGCAGAAACTCATCGCCGCACAGCGCCAGCACCTCGACCTGCGGGTTCGCTGTCAACTGCCGAAACACGTTCTTGAACGTGCCGCAGCCGAAATACAGCTTCCCGTCCGAAAGCAGGCGGAAGCCGAACGGTCTGCCCTTGGGCTGAGCGCCGTCCGCGGTCAGAAAGAAGAACATCTTGGCTTTATCCAGAAATGCGTTTATTTTTTCCACGTTTGTCATGTTGTCTCCTCCTGAATCGGTTGATCGGTCTCTGCTTTGGATATTAAATCGGCGTAGATCGGAAAATGATCCGATGAAAAGCGTCCGTCGACGCCCTTGGTCACGGTGCGGTAGGCGGCCGCGTCAAAGTCGGCCGAGCAGAGCACATAATCCAGGTAGCGGTCGGCGCGCAGGTTCGGATCCTGACCGCCGTGGAAGGTGCCGTAGGTAACGCAGTCCACCGCAGTGAGTCGTGCATCGATGAGGCTTTGCGTCATCGTCGCGTAAGTTTCGCTTCTCTGGTCGGTGTTCATATCCGCCGGAAAAACAACGGGCACGTCGGAAAAGTGCTCTTCAATGAAGCGGCTGACGATCTGTCCGCCCTGCACGCGAGCCTCTTCCGAAATGTGGTCGAAATGCGAGTTGACGTGCACGTAGATCTCGCCCGTGGAGCGGTTCTTGAGCTTCGCCCAGGTGCAGATGCGGCGGCAGGCGGCGCCGGGGCCGAAGGAGGGCTCGGCGGGCGTGTCGGAGATCCAGAAATTGCCGCTGTCAAGCAGCTTGAATTTTGCTTTCAGATAAAACACGGGGCAGGATTCGCCGCCGACTCTCGGGTCGCCGCCTTTGTCGCGGTCGATGCCGACCCAACCGTAAAGCAGCGACAGTTCGGGGATCAGGTTGTTCATCCATTGTGCGGTCGCCTCCTGGATGCCGACGGAGTCGGGCATGACCTCCAGAATCTGCCGCACGCCGACGCCGATGCGTTTGGAAAGGGGCGTGCCGTTCACGTCGCTGCTGCGGATGTTGAACGACATGATGCGCAGGGTGTTTTCCTGCTGCTCCTCGGCGGCGATACGCGGAAAATCATAGTCGCCGCAGTAGTCCGCATACCGTTTGGCGTTGTTCGCCGTGAAGAGCGACACGAACGCCATGAACGAGATCATAAACCGTTTGAGGGTCGTCATGCGGGCGCCTCCGATGCTCTAAGATTTTCTTATTCTTCATCATATCACATTCGCCGCAGGAAAACAAGCCGCGCGGGATACTTTGCGAATAAATTGTGAAAAGTTTGACATTTTGTATTTACTAAAAGCCCGATTGGGTGTATAGTTATCTATATATATTAAAATGGGGTAGGTTCGCATGAATTACACGATCAATCCGCAGGCCGCTTTCGGGCTTTCCTTCAGCGTGCCGGTGAGTGTAACGGACAAGCACCTGAAGCTCGCCGGAGCGGCGCAGCTCAAGGTGCTGCTCTGGCTGCTGCGCCATGCCGCCGAACAGCCGACCACGGAACAGCTTTGTCGGGCGCTGAACATGACCCCTGCCGACGCGAACGACGCCATGCAGTACTGGCTGGAAGTCGGGCTGGTGGTCGAACAGGGCACAGCGGCGCCGAGCGAACCGATCACGCCCGCGCCGCAGACAGCCGAACCGGTCAAGTCTGCTTTCGCGCCGATCGCCGAAACGCGGCCGACGGCGGAGCAGATCGCCAAGCGCGGCAGTGAGAGCGCCGAGATCGCCTTTTTGTTCAACGAGGCGCAAAAGCGGCTGGGGCGTACCATCGGCTACGATTCGCAGTCGTCTTTGCTGATGATCCACGATTCCTACGGTCTGCCCGTTGAAGTGATTTTGATGCTGATCGATTACTGCGTTTCCATCGGGAAGACCGGCGTGAGCTACATCACCGCCACCGCCAAAAACTGGAGCGAAAAAGAGATCGACACCATTGAAAAGGCGGATGAAAAGATCAAAGCGCTGCGGCGATGCGACACGTTGTGGAAAGAGCTGCGCGAGCTGACCGGCATCGCCACCCCGCGGCCGACCGCCGTGCAGAGCGAATTTCTGAACAAGTGGAGCAAGACCTTCGGCTACGCGATGAACATGATCTACCTCGCTTATGAGGAAATGGCGAACCACACCGATAAGATCAGCTTTGCCTACATGAATAAAGTTTTGGAAAACTGGCATGAGGCCGGCGTCAAATCGCCCGAGGACGTTGACCGCCTCCGGCAGGAAAAAGCCGCCGTGAAACCGAAAAAAGCGGCGGAGGGTCACACGCCGTCCTATGATCTGGACGCGTTCCTGCAGCACGCCGCGCAGGACCCGATCGTTTACAAAAAGAAGGAGGGAGCGCAGCCGTGAGTTACAGCACAAGCACTTATGCCGCCGCACAGGCCGCCATGGAAGCACGGCGGCAAAAAGCCGAAAGTGAGCAGGAAGACCGCCGCGAGCGCGCCTATGAAGCCATTCCCTCGCTGCGCGCCATTCAGGCTGAGATCGCGCAGTGCGGTACGCAGGTCGTTCAGGCCTTCGCGCAGGGCGGAAACGCCGAACAGTTCGTGAAAACGCTCGCCGAAAAGAGCCTTGCCGCGCAGCAGCAGCGCAAAGAACTGCTGGTGAGCAGCGGCTTTGCGGCGGATTATCTGGAAGCGCATTACGTTTGCGATAAGTGCAAGGATACCGGCGTGACGGAGGAGGGCATCTGCCCGTGCTTCCGGGAACTGCTCGTCGAAACCGCACGGAAGAAGATCGCGGCCGCCGCGCCGCTGGAGGAATCCCGTTTTGATAACTTTTCCCTGGCGTTTTATCCCGACGCGGCCGACGCCGCCGGCGTTTCCCCGAAGAAGCGCATGGGCGAAATATTGGATTTCTGCCGCAGCTATGCCGAGGATTTTTCCCTGTCGTCGCCGTCGCTGTTCATGCACGGCGCAACGGGTCTGGGCAAGACGCATTTAGCGCTTGCCATCGCGTCGGGCGCTATGGAACGCGGGCACGGCGTGGTCTACGCCAGCGCGCCGAATCTGTTTGCCGCTCTGGAGCGGGAACGCTTCGGCAAGGGCGGGATCACGGGGCTCAGCGGCGATGAGATCGACGAGGCGGAGCTGCTGATCATCGACGATCTGGGCGCGGAATTCGCCACGCAGTTCACGGTCAGCTGCACTTACAATATCATCAACACCCGCATGCTTGCGGGCAAGCCGACCATCATCACCACCAATCTGACCATGCCGGAATTTGAAGCGAAATACACCCAGCGCATCACGTCGCGCATTACCGGCAGCTATGTTTCGCTGCTGTTCCTCGGTCACGATATCCGCCAACTGAAACGCTACGGAGGCAAGAACCAATGAAAGCGATCAAAAAATTTCTGCACCGTCTGTTTATCGACGGGCTGAGCGGCATGGCGTTCGGTCTGTTCGCCACGCTCATCATCGGCACCATCCTGCAGCAGATCGGCACCGCCGTCGGCTCAAACACCGTCGGCGCCTGCCTCTTCACCGTGGGCAAGATCGCCTCCTCCCTCATGGGCGCGGGCATTGGCTGCGGCGTGGCGGTCAAGTTCGGCGAAAAGCCGCTGGTCACGCTCTCCGCCGCCACCTGCGGCATGGTGGGCGCGTTCGCCGCCAAAATTCTGGAGGGCTCGCTGCTCGACGGCGCGATCGTGAAATACGCGGGTCCCGGCGAACCGATGGGCGCGTTCGTCGCCGCCTTCGTCGGCATTGAACTCGGTCATCTCATCGCCGGCAAAACCAAGCTTGATATCGTGTTGACTCCGATCGTCACCATCGGCGCAGGCAGCGCCGTCGGGCTGCTGATCGGTCCGTATATTTCCGCGTTTATGACGTGGCTCGGTTCGGTCATCAACTGGGGCACCGAGCAGTCGCCGCTGCTCATGGGCGTTGTGGTGTCCGTCCTCATGGGCATGGCGCTCACGCTCCCCATCAGCTCCGCCGCCATCGGCATCGCGCTCAATTTGAGCGGCATCGCCGCCGGCGCCGCCGTGGCAGGCTGCTGCGCCAACATGGTGGGCTTCGCCGTGGCGAGCTTCCGCGACAACGGCTTCGGCGGGCTGCTGGCGCAGGGGATCGGCACGAGCATGCTGCAAATGCCGAACATCGTCAAAAAGCCGGTCATCTGGCTGCCCGCCATTATTGCCAGCGCCGTCACGGGGCCGATCTCGTCCAAGCTGCTCGGCATGGTCAATAACGCCACCGGCTCGGGCATGGGCACGGCGGGTCTGGTCGGTCAGATCATGGGCTATCAGGCCATGACGGAAGCGGGCGTTTCCCCCTCGAAAACGCTCATTGAAATGGCGATCGTTCACTTCCTTTTGCCCGCCGCCATCGCGTTCGGCGTTTCGGAAGCCATGCGCAGGCTTGGGCTCATCAAAAAAGGCGATATGAAGCTGGAAATCTAAACTACTTCCCGATACAGGAGCACTATTTTGGATATTATCGTAAAACTGACCAATGAATTCCACCTGAAGAAATGGCAGGTCGAAAACACCGTCAAGCTCATTGACGAGGGCAACACCATCCCGTTCATCGCGCGCTACCGCAAGGAGGCGCACGGCACGCTGAACGATCAGGTGCTGCGTGAAATCTCGGAGCGGCTGGAATACCTGCGCAATCTGGACAAGCGGCGCGAAGAAGTGCGCGCCGCCATCGCCGCGCAGGACAAGCTGACGGATCAGATCGCCGCCGCGCTGGATAAGGCGGAGATCCTTTCCGAGATCGAAGACATTTACCGTCCCTACAAGCCCAAACGCAAGACCCGCGCGAGCGTGGCGCGCGACAAGGGGCTGGAGCCGCTGGCCGACGTGATCTTCGCGCAGGGAAAAAGCGACCGCACGGCGCTGGAGCTCGCGGCGGATTATATCGACGAAGAAAAGGGCGTAAATACGGCGGAAGAAGCGCTGCAGGGCGCCATGGACATCATCGCCGAAAATATTTCCGACTCTGCCGACATCCGCCGCCGCATCCGCAACCTTTTCAGCGTGGTGGGCGTGGTCAGCTCCAAGGCGGCCGACCCCGACAAAGACAGCGTTTATGCTCAATACTATGACTATTCCGAGCCGGTCAAGCGCATCGCCAACCACCGTGTGCTGGCGATCGACCGCGGCGAAAAAGAGGGCTTTTTGAAGGTAAGCGTCACGCTGGAGCTGCCCAAGGCGCTGGGCGTGATCGCCGATGAGACCATCACCTCCAACACCTCCGCTTTTGCCGACACGGTGCGCGAAGCCGGGATCGACGCCTACAACCGGCTGATCGAACCGTCCATCGAGCGCGAGATTCGCGCCATGCTGACTCAACGCGCCGACGCGGACGCCATCAAAGTGTTCGCTGCCAACCTGCGTCCGCTGCTGCTGCAGCCGCCGGTCAAGAACAAGGTGGCGCTGGGGCTTGACCCGGGCTACCGCACGGGCTGCAAGGTCGCCGTGGTGGACGAGACCGGCCGCGTGCTCGACACCGGCGTGATCTACGTGACCCATTCCGCTGCCGAAAAAGAAAGGGCAAAGCAGACCGTGCGCCGCCTGATCGAGAAATACGGCGTGGAGATCATCGCCATCGGCAACGGCACCGCATCGAAAGAAACCGAGATTTTCACCGCCGAACTGCTCAAAGAAATGCAGAGCAAGGCGAAGTATATGGTGGTCAGCGAAGCGGGCGCTTCCGTTTATTCCGCGTCCAAGCTCGCCGCCGAAGAATTCCCGCAGTACGACGTTTCGCTGCGCAGCGCCGTCTCCATTGCCAGACGGCTGCAGGATCCGCTGGCGGAGCTCGTCAAGATCGACCCCAAGGCTATCGGCGTGGGGCAGTACCAGCACGACATGCCGCAAAAGGAACTCGGGCAGGCGCTCGACGGCGTGGTGGAGGATTGCGTCAACAACGTCGGCGTCGATCTGAACACCGCTTCGCCCTCACTGCTCACCCGCGTTTCGGGCGTCAACGCGACGGTTGCGAAGAACATCGTGCTCTACCGCGAAGAAAACGGCGCGTTCGCCTCGCGCGCGCAGCTCAAAAAGGTGCCGAAGCTCGGCGACAAAGCCTATGAACAGTGCGCGGGCTTTTTGCGGGTGGCGGAGAGCCGCAACCCGCTGGACAATACCGGCGTTCACCCCGAAAGCTATGACGCTGCCAAGGCGCTGCTCGCTTTGTGCGGGCTGGAACTGAAAGACGTGAAAAACGGCAGCCTCGGCAAGCTCTCCGAAAAAGTCGATGAGATCGGCAAAGAAAACCTCGCCGACCGGCTCGGCGTCGGCGTGCAGACGCTGGAGGACATCGTCAAGGAAATGCTCCGCCCCGGGCGCGACCCGCGCGACGAACTGCCGCCGCCGATGCTGCGCACCGACGTGATGGACATGAACGACCTCGTTCCCGGCATGGAATTGCAGGGCACGGTGCGCAACGTGATCGACTTCGGCGCGTTTATCGACATCGGCGTGCATCAGGACGGGCTGGTGCACATTTCCCGCATCACCGATCATTTTATCAAGCATCCCTCCGAGGTGCTCACCGTCGGCGACGTTGTCACCGTGTGGGTCGTCAGCGTTGACCCCGTCAAAAAACGGATCGCGCTGACTATGAAAAAGCCGAAGGAGGAAGCGAAGATTGGATAATTTTCATAAGGACTTAACGCAGGGCAGCGTGGTCAAGCAACTGCTGCGCTTCGCCATTCCCTTCATGCTCTCGAACCTGCTGCAGGCGCTTTACAGCGTAGCGGATATGATCATCGTCGGCCAGTTCTGCGGCAAGGTCGGCATCACCGGCGTTTCCATCGGCAGCCAGATCAACATTCTCGTCACCGGCGCGGCGATGGGTCTCTCCATCGGCGGCACGGTCATGATCGCGCAGTACGGCGGTCAGAAGCGGTTCGATCAGCAGCGCAAGACCATCGGCAACGTGACTACGATCTATCTGATTTTAAGCGTGATCGTCACCGCCGTGATGCTCACGGTCGGCCGCGGGCTGCTCGTGGTGCTCAATACGCCCACCTCCGCCTTCACCGAAGCGGAGAATTACTATAACATCTGCATGAGCGGCACGGTGTTCATGTTCCTCTATAACGCCATCAGCGGCGTGCTGCGCGGCATGGGCGATTCCAAACGCCCGCTCTATTTCGTGCTGATCGCCGCGATCACCAACGTGGTGCTCGACCTGCTCCTTGTCGGCAAGTTCGGCATGCGCGCGGCGGGCGCGGCGTGGGCGACCATCACGGCGCAGGCGCTGAGCGTTATCATCTCGCTGATCTATCTGGCGAAAAACAATTTCTTTGCCGGTTATTCCATTAAGGATTTCAAGCTGGAAGCGGATAAGGTCCGCTCTCTCGTCAAGATCGGTCTGCCGTCCTCCGTGCAGAGCCTGGTCGTGTCGCTTTCGTTTCTGACGCTGACCGCGCTGGTCAATTCCCTGCCCAACGCCGAGATCGCCTCGGCCTGTCAGGGCATCGGCGGCAAGATCAATTCCTTCGCCATCCTGCCGGCGCTCGCCATCTCTTCCGCCATTTCTTCCATGGCGGGGCAGAATATCGGCGCGGGCGAATTCAAACGCGCGAAAAAGACGATGTACGTCGGCATGGTCATGGCGCTGATCGTCTCCGCCGTAGTCTATGCCATCGTCAACATTTTCCCCGAATTTATGATCCGCCTGTTCGACACGGAGCCCGAGCTGCTGGAAGTCGGCGTGCCCTTCCTGCGCTGGATCTCGTTCGACTATCTGTTTGTCGCCGTTGTGTTTTGCATCAACGGGCTCGCCATCGCGGCGGGCAGCACGCAAATTGCTTTGCTCAACGCGTTCTTCAGTTCCATTTTCATCCGTGTTCCGCTTGCCTATCTGCTCGTGAAAAAGTTCGGTCTGGGCTTTAACGGCGTCGGCATCGCCATGGGCTTTGCCACGGTCGGTTCCATCCTCATCGGCTTCATTTATGTCAGAAGCGGAAAATGGAAAAAGAGAATCGTCAAATAACCTGTTCCCTCACTATCTTTCGGAAAGGTTGCTGAAACCCATGAAACGAGTGGCCGATTTTGTCATATCGCTCATTTCTATTTTGATCCTCAGCCCCCTGCTGCTGGCGCTGTCGCTGATCATCCTCATCGCGGACGGCACGCCGGTGCTGTATAAGCAGCAGCGGATCGGAAAGGACGAAAAGCTGTTCACGATTTATAAGTTCCGCACCATGAAAAACGGCACGCGCGTTGCCGCCTCCGGCGATCTGACCGAATCCGAGGCGCAGATCATCCCGGGCGGTCGGCTGCTGCGCAAGCTGAGTCTGGACGAACTGCCGCAGCTTTTTAATATTCTCAAGGGCGACATGAGCCTGATTGGCCCGCGCCCGCTGATCCCGGAGGAGACGGATATTCACGAGCTGCGCCAAAAGTACAATGTCTATTCCGTTCGTCCCGGGCTGACGGGTCTGGCGCAGATCAACGGCCGCGACCGCCTGAGCAGCGAGGAGAAGGCGCTGCTGGATAAAGAATACGTGGAAAACTGCGGCGTTGCCGCCGACCTTGCCATTTTGTTCAAAACCGTGCGCAAGGTGCTGGGCATGAGCGACGTGATCGAGGGCGGCGACCATCAATAAAGTGAAAGAATACCGCCAAAATCTATTTTATTTTGAATTTTCACTTGCAAAAAGAAGATGTTTGCAGTAGAATTATATTAGTGAAGTGTTTGTTATTTCCTCCGCATTTGCCGTCTGACGGGCGGCTATGCGGAAAAAGCCGATAAAGGAGGATTTTCTTTGACAGCGGATCTGCACTGCCATACAAAATTGTCAGACGGTTCCATCGGGATCGACGATCTGATCATTTTGGCAAAGAAAAAAGACGTCAAAACCATCGCCATCACCGACCATGATTGTCTGGCAGGCACCGTTCGAGGGAAAATCATCGGCGAACGTCATGGCGTTGAGGTCGTGCCCGGCGTGGAACTCTCGGCATACGACAGCGCCGGCGGCCGGCACGTTCATATCCTGTGCTATTACCCCGACAGCCCCGACCGGCTGGAAGGGCTTTGCCGCCGCAATTCTCTCGCCCGCAAAAAGGCGAGCCAGTATATGATCCTGAAAGTGGCGCAGCGCTACCCGATCTCGGGCGACCTTGTTCTCAAATGCGCCACAGGCTCCACTAATGTGTTCAAGCAGCACATCATGCACGCGCTCATGCAGTGCAATATCACCACCGAACTGTACGGGGAACTGTATCACGAATTGTTTGACCCCGAAAGCAGCGCCAACGTGCTGGTTCATCCGTCCTTCCCCGAGCCGAAAGAGGTCGTGGAACTGGTCAAATCCGCCGGCGGCGTCGCCGTGCTTTCCCATCCGGCGCATTCCGATTGCGTTGATCTGATCGACGATCTGATCGCCTGCGGGCTGGACGGCATTGAAGTCTGGCACCCGTGCCATAATCAGGAGCAGACGCAGGCGCTCGCCAAGCTCGGCAAGAGCAAGGGGCTGCTGCTCACGGGCGGCAGCGATTTCCATGGCATGTATTCGCCCGCCGCCATCGGCGTGGGAGGTATCGAGATACCGCAGCAGCATCTCAGCGCCTTTTTCGGCTACAAAGCCAAGTTAAGGCGTCAGGCCAAAAAAGAGGAAGCTTTGGCGAAAGAATGAAAGGACGGTGTGCAGCATGGAAGATAATGACGTGAAGATTTTTAACGCAGGCAACAAAACAGAACATCGCGACACCACCGACCTGGACATCATCGTGCTGGCGGAAGAGCTCAAGCGCAACATGGCCAACGGCAACGCCGCCAAGGCGAAAGAGCTCGGCAAGCTGTTAGCCGGCATGACGCCCGACAGCGACGACCTGAATGAGGAACTGAAAGCCATTTTGGCTGACCGTTCCGTAACGAACGATATCAAGCTGCAGCTTCGCATCCTCATGGTCTTTGCGGCGGAACATACGCTGTTCCGTTTGCTGCCGCCGCTCGTCGCCGCCACGGCTTCCGACGCGCTTTACGACAAGCTGCGCCGCGACGAATATGAATTCTATGAAACCGTTTCCGGCGGCACTTCGTTCACCTTCTACTATCTGGCGGTGAAAAAGGACGACGCGAACAAAGCCATCGGCGAGAGCTTCGCCATGCTCTGCAACGCCGACAACAACGCCGTCATTCGCTATTTGGGTCAACAGACCTTTGCGCTGATGTGCGCGCAGATCGAAAAAATGATCGAAGAACGCTCGTTTGAAAAATAAGGAGGGGTCGTTTGTGCTCGCTCAGCTTTTGCTCAAATTAGGCGTGCCGCTGGCGTGGCGTGAAGCCTATGCGCTGGATCAGGCCGCGGCTGCTTTCAAAAAGATTTTCACCTCTTTCTCGCCCAAGGCGATCGTATCGTCAATTCTCATCATCGCCGAGGTATTCGGCATGCTCCTGTTCAACGGCGCGCTCACCCCGCGCGGCGAACCGATCAACGAGCAAATTCTGGCGGATAAAGGCTATCGGCTCGTTTTTGAAGACGAGTTTGACGGCGCCGAGTTGGACACGACCAAGTGGGTCTACCGCGCCAACGGTTCCCGTCGGGGCGGCTACAACGCGCCCGATCAGGTCAAGGTCAGGGACGGCAACCTCTATATTTCGGCGCAGTACCGCGATCAGAACAATCTGCCTGCCGACACTTCCGCGAACTACGGCGAGGGCTGGTACGTGGGTATGATCATGCTCAAGCAGAAATACCTGCGCGGCTATTATGAGATTCGCTGCATCTGCAACGATTCGCCCGGCTTCTGGAGCGCGTTCTGGATCCAGGCCGACCATCCCTACGACGCGCTTTCCCGCGGCGGTGTGGGCGGCGCGGAGCTGGATATTTTTGAGTCGCTCAACTACGGGCAGCGGTTCAAGCACAATTCGGTCACGCAGACCGTGCACTGCTGCCGGGAGACTACCGTGCCTCCCGCCCTTGATTCCTGCAGTCTGGGCAGTTTCAAGGGCAACGACATTTACCACACCTATAATACTTACGGACTGGAATGGACGGAAGACGAATACATCTTCTACGTCAACGGTGTGGAGACCGCACGCAACGCATGGGCGGACGGCGTTTCCGAAGTGGAGGAATACGTGATCGTATCGCTGGAAATCCCCGAAGCGGAAAAGCTCCCGACCGACACGAGTGTGACCACCGATTTCATTGTGGACTACGTAAGAATCTATCAGAAATAAAAAAGAAAAACATAAAAAAGCGGCTGAACGGTTTTGTTCAGCCGCTTCAATTTTTTGCATCAAACTTTCCTTTTACATTCAAAGCACAGCCAACCATTTTTCTCATGGCGGGCGATGACGGCAAAGCCGTTTTGCTCGAACGCCGCGAGCACCTCCCGCTCGCGCGGGGAGATGATGCCGGAGGCGATGAACACGCCGCCGTCCTTGAGAAACGGACCGACCTGCGAGGAAAACAGGATGATGATATCCGCCACGATGTTGGCGGCGATCACGTCAAACTGTCCGTTCACTTTTTCGGTCAGGCTGCCGCGGAACACTTCGTACTGCGGCGCGGTGAAGCCGTTGAGTTCGCCGTTTTCTTTCGCGGTCTTGACCGCCAGCGCGTCAATATCCACCCCCACGGCGTGATGCGCGCCGAGCAAAAGCGACGCGACGCTTAAAATGCCGCTGCCGCAGCCGACGTCGAGCATTTCCACGCCCGGCTTGATGTACGGTTCCAGCGCTTCCAGACAAAGGCGGGTCGTTTCATGCGTGCCCGAACCGAACGCCAGCCCGGGTTCGATCTTCAGCACCGCGCGGCTGCCCGCTTCGACCGCTTCCTTCCAGATCGGCTGGATGAGCAGCCGCTGCCCCACGGGGATGGGCTTGAAATACTGCTTCCAGTTGTTCTCCCAATCCTCGTTGCGGCAGACCGCCGTGTCCATCTCGAAGGCGATTTTTTCCGCCGTGAGCCGTTCCGTCAAAAACGCGGTCGCTTCGGTCGGGTTTTCCTCGGGGGAGATGTAAAGGTGGATCAGGCACTTCGTGCGATCCTTTTTGAGCAGTTCCTCGTCGATCAGGTCAATGCCGGCGATCTCATAGGCCTCCTGCTCCAGATTGGCGTAGTCTTCGATATAAACGCCCGGCACGAGCACCTGCGCGATGGCCGCCGCTTTGTCCAGATCGCGGTTTGCTACCGTGATGATGATTTCAGTCCAGTCCATTGTTATCCACTCAATACTTGTTGTGTACGTCCTCGGCGAAGCAGAGCAGGTCTTTGATTTCCAGCACGGTGCCGTCGTCGAGCACCGCCTTGCCGCTCATTCTGCCGAACACCTGATGCTGGTCGCTGACGATGACCTTCAAGTCGATTTTCGCCGCGCGGTCGAGGATCGGCACGAAGTCCATTTCAAACCGCCCGTCGCTGGAAGTGAACGTCCACGGTTCGGTGTAGCACTTCTTGCCGTCGCGCTCGGGAATGTTGAACGCGATCTCGTCTAACTTGTGGCACTTGCCGTCATAGAACAGGATGTTCTCGGTCGCAGCGCTGTCGTCGGCGAAGCCGTAGCCGATGTTGAAACCGAACGCCTTGCCGTTCACTTCGCCGTTGCCCGAACCCCAGTACCACGTGTTGTCATACGTCCAGACGCCGCGCCCCCAGTCGAGGGTGCCGAAATCGGCGGCGGGGTCGAGGGTGTAGACGCGCCCGTCAAATTCCACGGTGCCGGAAGTGCGCATGCAGTTGATCTTCTGATTATAATAAAACGCGGTTTTCTTTTCCTTCCACGGCTTGCAGATGACCATGGTGTCCATCTCGGGTTCGTCCAGCGTGATGTCGCACTTGAACAGCTTGCCGTCTTGGAAATTCTTGAAATTGCTCACGATGCGGCGCTTGCCCGGCGTCTTCAAAAACTCCATGTTCAACCGCTTGTCGTGGTAGCACACGTCGCCCTGTTCCGAGGTGGCGGGCAGCTTCATCTTGCCCATGGGGAAGGCGTTGAGCACCGTTTCGGTGTGTTCGCACGGCACGGAAAAATCGAGCAGGGAAACGCTCTGCAGACCGATATACCCGTCGTCGGAAATGGTGAAGGCGAAGCCCGCCTGCTCCTTGTTGGAAATGACCAGATAGTAATCCCATTCCTTGATGCGGATCTTGGGTGCCTTGATCTGATCGCGGCTGTAAACCT
The DNA here is from genome assembly GCA_017453685.1 of Clostridia bacterium. Lineage (GTDB taxonomy): Bacteria > Bacillota > Clostridia > Oscillospirales > Acutalibacteraceae > UBA8612. The sequence continues at coordinate 3,528 of JAFTEL010000054.1, read as the reverse complement.
GAACCAGACGCTTGGACCAGCCGGGTTCTGCCGGACTGCCGTCCTTTTTCAAAAGCGGATGAGCGGTCGTGACCTCATGGTTGCGCTGTGACATGATGGTTTCCTCCATTTCAAAGTCCTAAATCGGTTTCGTTTTCGGGATGACCTAAGCCGTGATTGTAAAATGAGCGGTTGTCCAGCGCCCACTGGCGGTTGGAAAACGCGCCTGCCTGCACGCCGTTGAGAGCGCCGTTTTCTTCCACGATGCGGGCGTCCAGCCGGTCGAGTGCCGAGAGAATATCCGCCTCGATGAACAGCGGGCGCACCGCCGCGCCGAATTCGGGGTCGCCGTGGTGCGAAATGAGCATATGCTCCACCAAAACGGCCTTTTCTTCGGGAATACCCAGCTTTTTCGCCGTTTCTTCCACCATCATGGCGCCCATGACCAAATGGCCGAGCAGCGTGCCTTTGACGCTGTAACCCGTGGCGATGCCGGTCTCGTCGGCAATCAGCTCCCGCAGCTTGGCGACGTCGTGCAGCATGGCGCCGCTGAGCAGCAGGTCTTCGTTGATGAACGGATAGATTTTGGCGACGCTCTGCGCCAGCCGAACCAGCGAGAGCGTGTGCTGCAATAAGCCGCCGCGCATGGCGTGATGCAGCTTGAACGCTGCGGGATAGTAGAGCAGCGTGTCGCGGTTCTCGTTGAGAACGGCGGAAGTCAGCAGCGCCAGCTCCTTATCCTGAAACTGCTGCGTGAGGCGGATGAGTTCGTCAAACATGGCTTCGCTCCCATAGGCGGCGGAAGCGACAAAATCCTCGATCTTGACGTTGTCGGATTCCACGGCGCGGCGGATGCGGTCGATGCGAAGCTGATCGGAGCCGTTGAATTCGCTGATCGTACCCTGCACCTTGACCACCGTGTTCACCGCGAAGGTGCCGTGCAGCTCCTCATTGTAGTTCCACAGCTTGGCGGAGATTTCGCCGGACGAATCGCCCAGCACCATATCCAGATACGGTTCGCCCCGTTTGTTCAGCTTTTGTTCACAGCTTTTGATGAGGCAAAAGCCGGTGTGGACGCCGGATTTTGCGTGGTATTCAAAATTCAATGGTCAACACTCCTTTCCTGCTATTATACCTTGCCTTCCTGTTTTTGACAACCGTTACCGCATAAAAATCGCCCGATTTTCACCGTTCATGAAAACCGGGCGAAACCAGTCAAAACGATCAGATGCTCATGGCGACGTCATAGGCGCGCCAGACGACGGAACGCAGGTTGCCGATGGCAAGGCAGTCGCCGACGAGATAGACGTTTTTCGTCTTTTCCTTGGTGAGCGGCGCGGGGATGTAGCCGACGCAGCCGAGCACGGTGTCGCAGGCGATCTCAAGGCTCTTGCCGTCTTTATCGGTGCAGAGGATCTTGCCGTTCTGCACTTCGCGCAGCGTGGTCTCCAGATAGACCGGCACCTTGTTGAGCGCGAACCATTCGCGCAGATAAGAGGAGTTGGCAAGGCAGACGCCCTTCTGGCTCACCAGGTCGTCTTTCATTTCGACGATGATCGGCTTTTTGCCCTGCAGCGCGAGCTCATAGGCGATCTCGCAGCCGGTCAGACCGCCGCCGATAACGGCAACCGTTTCGCCGACTTCCTTGGTGCCGTTGAGGTATTCGCAGCCCTCGACCATTTTTTCATAGCCGGGCACTTTTTTGAGCTGGATGGGCTTCGAGCCGGTGGCGACGATCACGGGCGCGCTGCCGAACGCGGCAACGTCCTTCACTTCGTCGTTCAGGTGAACTTCAATGCCGAGCTTTTCCATCTGCAGGCGGTACCATTTGAGCAGGTCGCGCAGCTTGCCCTTGTAGCTTTCGGCGGAGGCCGGAATGAAGGTGCCGCCGAGCACGTCGCTCTTTTCGTGGATGATGGGATTATGCCCGCGCAGTTTGAGCACGCGCGCGGCTTCCATGCCGCCGATGCCGCCGCCGATGATGTGCACGGTCTTGGGCGCGTTGGTCTTGACGATCTTGTGCTTGTTCCACTGCATGGTTTCCGCGTTGACGGCGCAGCGGGCAAGGTGCGTGCTGTCGAACAGATCCTGATCGTTCGGCACGCCCTTGTAGTGGCACATGTTGAAGCAGCCGTTGTGGCAGAGGATGCAGGGACGGATATCTTCTTCTTTGTCGTTCATCAGCTTGGTGACCCATTCCTGATCGGCCAGGAACGGGCGGGCGAAGCCGGCGCCGTCGAGCTTGCCCGCGGCGATGGATTGAGCCGCGACGCGCGGGTCAAGACGGCCGGCGCAGACGACGGGAATATCGCAGAACTGCTTGATGTGTTCCACGTCGGCGAGGTTGCAGTTTTCGGGCATGTAGATCGGCGGATGCGCCCAGTACCAGGCGTCATATGTGCCGTTGTCGCAGTTGAGCATGTCGTAGCCGGCGTCCTGCAGATACTTAACGGCTCTTTCGCTCTCCGCCATGTCGCGGCCGACTTCCACATAGTCTTCGCCCGGCAGCGCGCCCTGACGGTTGCCCTTGGTCTTGGAAATGATGCTGTAACGCAGGGAAACGGGGAAATCCGGCCCGCATTCCTTTTTGATCGCCTTGACCACGTCGACGGCAAAGCGGTAGCGGTTCTCGAACGAGCCGCCGTATTCGTCGGTGCGCTTGTTGACGGATTTGAGCGTGAACTGGTCGAGCAGGTAGCCCTCGTGAACGGCGTGGATCTCAACGCCGTCAACGCCGGCTTCCATCAGCTTGCGGGAGCTGACGGCAAACGCCTCAACAAAGCGGTCGATCTCTTTTTTTGTGATCTCGCGGGAGGGGAGATGATCGGACCAGCGGTTTTCGGAAGGGGAGGCGGAAGCCGTGATCTTATCAAGGTTCATGACGGGCTTGCTCAGCACGTTGAGCACGGGATTATTGTAGAGCTTTTCCATCATGCTGCTCACGGTGAAGGAACGGCCGAAGCCCGCGGTGAGCTGCACAAAGAGCTTCGCGCCGGTCTTGTGGAATTCGGGCATCCACTTGGCAAGGTCTTTATACATCTTATTGTTCTTGTCCAGCCACTGACCCATGATGGGATTGTAAAGAGGCTGGCAGCCGGGGAGCACCAGACCGCAGTTGTTTTTGGCAACTTCCATGATGAACTTGGCGCCGTCTTTGTCGAAGTGGTTGATCTCCATCCACCCGAACAAGTCGGTGCCGCCCATGCTGGTGAGCACGATGCGGTTTTTGATTTCGCATTTGCCGATCTTCCACGGCGTGAACAAGGGCTGAAGCTTTTGATCCATAACGCTGACCTCCTGCGTATGATGTATTATTTTCAAACAAAAACCAATGCCTGCCGAAGGCAGAATCATCCAAATGGAATATTACCACAAACGCAGGGGTATCGTCAAGTGGGGAGTTGCTCCGTACCGCTCGTCCTCGAATCGTTTGGATTGATTTTGCTGACGAAGCAAGGTGTTTATGATGTCGCCGCCGATGACGGCTGATGATGCTTCTCCGCTTTGCGTCGAAATGATGTTGCTCCCTGCAGTCGCAATGATGCGATG
>JAFTEL010000053.1 GCA_017453685.1 Clostridia bacterium | reverse complement strand
TCATGAAAAAATGGGGAAAGGCGTCACCCTGACCGAAGACGAAGCGAAAAAGATCAGCGAGCTGCTCGCCAAGCGCTATTGATTTCAAGCGAAAAACACCGCCGCACCGAACAGTGAAAGCGCTGTCCGGTGCGGTTTTTTCTTTAATGCGGAAGGCGGAACGCGGGTCGCTTCGCTGACGATTCGAGTTTACAGTTTACAGTTATGATTTTGCTTCGCAAAAGTTATGATAGGATCGCCTTGCGCAGCAAGCATTGCCGAAGGCAATTCATAACTTGACGCCAGTCAATCATCACTGCTAACGCGCCGTCAGGCGATCCTAACTGCGCGCCCGAGGGTGCGCGCCGCCTTCCGCATTAAAAAAGCACCCTCGCGGGTGCTTTTTTTTACTGTTCTCCGTTGAGTTTTTCGAGCGACTGCATCTTTAAGTAGGCGTTGATGAAGCCGTCAAGGTCGCCGTCCATCACGGCGTTGATATTGCCCATTTCAAAGCCCGTGCGGTGGTCTTTGACGAGGGTGTAGGGCATGAACACGTAGGAGCGGATCTGGCTGCCCCAGCCGATCTCCATCTGCACGCCCTTGATATCCTCGATCTTGTCGAGGTGTTCGCGCTCTTTGATCTCAAGGAGCTTCGATTTGAGCATGCGCAGCGCCACTTCGCGGTTCTGGGTCTGGCTGCGCTCCACCTGGCAGGAGGTGACGATGCCGGTGGGGATGTGGGTGAGACGAACGGCGGAGGAGGTCTTGTTGACCTTTTGCCCGCCCGCACCGCTGGCGCGGTAAACGTCCATCTTCACGTCGTCCATATTCAGATCGATCTCGATCGTGTCGTCGATCTCGGGCATGACCTCGAGCGAGGCGAACGAGGTGTGGCGACGGCCGGACGCGTCAAACGGGGAAACGCGCACCAGACGGTGCACGCCGTTTTCGCTCTTCATGTAACCGTAGGCGTTTTCGCCCTCGATGTGGAGCACGGCGCTCTTTAAGCCCGCTTCGTCGCCGTCAAGAAAATCGGGCATCGAGACCTTGTAGCCGTGCTGCTCGCCCCAGTGCATATACATGCGCACCAGCATCGAGACCCAGTCCTGCGCCTCGGTGCCGCCCGCGCCGGCGTGGAAAGTGAGCAGGGCGTTCTTGTTGTCATATTCGCCGCTGAGCAGGGTGCTGAGCGTTTGCTTGTCGAGCTCGCGCTTGATTTTATCCACGCTTTCGCGGCAGTCGGGGAACATGGATTCGTCCTCTTCCTCGTCGGAAAGCTCGATCATCATCAGCGTGTCGTCATAATCGCTTTTGAGCCGCTCGTAAGAATCCACGCGGCTTTTCAGGCTGCTGATCTGCTGCTGCACGCGCTGCGCGTTTTTCAGATCGTCCCAGAAATTCGGCGCGGCGGTCTGCTCCTCAAGCGCGGCGACTTCTTTTTTCATTTCTTCCAATCCGAGCGCTTCCGCCAGCTCAGCCAGCGGCTTTTCGCTCTCCAGCAATTCCAGACGCAGTTCTTCAAATTGAAGCATAAAGATTCCTTCCTCGTGGCAACTGCCGATCGAACGACAGTATCTGCTTTTGGGAAACATAGCCTTCCCCTTGAGGGGAAGGTGCCCCGCAGGGGCGGATGAGGCGGCATCATTCTGATTAACGCCGCTGCGCGGCTACACCTCATCAGTCACTTCGTGACAGCTTCCCCTCAAGGGGAAGCCCAAACGAACCGTCACAGCCGCCTTGGGTCAGGAGCTGCATGAAAGCCACGAATAACATTTTATTTGAAATGTATTCTACCCTATTTTTAACCATATGGCAAGACAAAGCGCCGAATTTTGCAAATCTTTCAAAATAATCACGCAGAATCGTTGAAATTATGTGTGAAAATGTGTAATATAAGATAAGATATGGTGTTTCCGGAGGAAATAAAAGCATGAGATACGAAGGCGAAGCCTGCCCCTACTGCGGCAACCCGTTCGTCGAGGGTGACGATGTGGTGGTCTGCCCCGAGTGCGCCACGCCGCACCACCGCGCCTGCTGGTTCGCGCACGGGCACTGCGCCAACGAAGAGAAACACGACACGGGCTTTGTCTGGCACAAGACGGCCGTACCGCCCGAACCGGAACGACCCGAACCGCAGACCGCCAACCGGAACGAACAGGGGCTCGACATCGTTTGCCCCGACTGCGGCAAGGTCTCGCCCAACGGCACCCTGCGCTGCCCCGACTGCGGCGCGCTGCTTGTGCCGTTCGCCATGGGCGAGCCGCCCATCGCGCAGTTCCGCGCGGGCTTTGACCCCAACGAAACGCTGAACGGCATGAAAACGGGCGACATCGCGCTGTATTGCCGCACCGGCGGCGCGAGCTATATCAAAAAATGCCGTCAGCGCGAGCTCGGGCAGACCGTCACCTTCAACTGGGCGGCGTTCTTCTTCACGCCGTTCTGGTTCTTCTACCGCAAGCTCTACAAGCCCGGCGCGATCCTGCTGGGGCTTTACGTGGCTCTGATGCTGGCGATCACGCCCTTTGCCGCCCGCGTCGAAAACGTGACGCAGCAGGCGATGGCGCTCTATCAAAACTCGTTCAGCGAAGAGGGCGCCGTGAGCGAAGAAGAGCAGGAGCAGACCGTGGAGAAGGTGGTCGCGCTTTATCAAAACAACCGCAAAGACGTGGCGATCTTTTTCGCGCTCGGTCTGGCGCGCACGCTGGGGCTCGGTCTTTTCTCGGCGCTGACCGCCGACACGTTTTATCTGAAAAAGATGAAAAAAGATATTGAAACCGTGCGGGAAAACAACACCGACGAGCGAACGGTGCAGACCATTCTGTTCCGCAAAGGCGGCGTTTCGCTGCTCGGCGGGTGCGGCGCCTATCTGGTCTGTCAGGCGATCTATATGCTGTTCGATTATCTCAGTCAGTAATAACCTTTTCATACAACGAAAAATCAATCAACCGAAAGGAACATGATTATGAAAATCAAAAAAGCGATCATTCCGGCAGCGGGTCTGGGCACAAGAGTTCTGCCGGCGTCCAAGGCAGTGCCGAAAGAAATGCTCAACATCGTTGACAAGCCCGCCATCCAGTACATCGTGGAGGAAGCGGTCGCCGCCGGGATCGAGGATATTCTCGTCATCACCAACCGCGGCAAGGGCGTGATCGAGGATCACTTTGACCACGCGTTCGAGCTGGAGACCAAGCTGGCGAACAATCCCTCCAAAAAGGCGATCTATGACGAAGTGAAAGCGGTAGCCGACCTCGCCAACGTCTATTTCATTCGCCAGAAGGTCACCAAGGGGCTCGGCCACGCCGTGCTGTGCGCCAAGTCCTTCGTGGGCGACGAGCCGTTTGCCGTGCTCTACGGCGACGACGTCATCATCACCGAACCGGGTCAGCCCACCGTGACCGAGCAGCTTTGCGACGCCTATGAAAAATACGGCTGCGGCACCGTCGGCGTAAAGGAAGTGCCCCGCAAGGACGTTTCCAAATACTGCAGCCTCGGCGTCACCCCGATCGAAGGCGAAGAGAGAACCATGCGCGTGCATAAGATCATTGAAAAGCCGACCGAAGATCAGATCATGTCCTGCTTCTCCATCCTCGGCCGCGTGATCCTGCCGCCCGAGACCTTCGGCCTGCTCGAATACTACCTGACCCAGATCAAAGAGGGCGAAGAGCTCTTCCTCACCGACGCCATGAATCACCTGGCGGGCGAAGGCAAGCTGACGGCGGTCGATTTCATCGGCACCCGTTACGATATGGGCAACAAGCTCGGCATCATGAAGGCCAACTGCGAAGTGGCGCTGAATCACAAGGAGATCGGCGAGGACTTCAAAGCCTACCTCAAAGAACTGGTCAAAACCTTCTAACCGTTCAATCGACCAAAGCGGCGGCCGGAAACGGTCGCCGTTTCCACGTCTGATCATTTATTATTGCGAGGTGCATAACCATGTTAAAAATCGGCATGTTCGGCGCGTGGCGCGGCAACAGCTACATCAAGCTTTTTCAGCAGGATGACGAGATCGAGCTCGTCGCCGTATGCGACAAGAACACGGAAAAACTGAAAGAACATCAGGACGAATTCGCGGGCGCGTATTTGTGCGGCGATTTCGACGAGTTCGTCGAAGAAGGCAAAAAGCGCGGGATGCAGGCGGTGTTCCTCGCCAACTTCTTCCATCAGCACGCGCCGTTCGCGATCAAGGCGATGCGCGCAGGGCTGGACGTGGTGAGCGAATGTACCGCAGCGGGCACACTCAAGGAGTGCGTGGAGCTGGTGGAATGTGCGGAGGAGACCGGCAGGAAATACCTGCTGGCGGAAAACTATCCGTTCTCCACCGCGAACCTGAAAATGAATCAGATCATTTCGACGGGCGCGCTGGGCTCGCTGCTCTATGCCGAGGGGGAATACAACCATTCCGGCAATAATGACGAGCTGCGCTACTATACGCCGAGCGAATTCCACTGGCGCGCGTGGATGCCCCGCACCTATTACATCACGCACGCGCTCGGTCCGATCATGTATATGACCGGCTCCGTGCCGAAATACGTCTGCGGCCGCGCGGCGCACTCCGACCTGCTCTATGAGATCAGAGACTGGCGCCACAACTACGACGGCGTGGGCATGATGTTCTGCGAAATGGACAACGGCATGATCGCGCGCTGCACGGGCTGCACCGCCATGGCGAGCGATTACAGCCGCTACCGCGTGGTCGGCGACCGCGCGAGCGTGGAATGGGCGAGCGGCTTCGGCGACGACAAGGTGAGAAAGTTCTATTTCCACCACACCAAGCCCGAAGACGAAGAGCCGATCACCATCCTGCCCGCCGACCTGTCCGACCTCGGCGAGGAGGGCGAAAAAGCCAAGTCTGCCGGTCACGGCGGCGGCGATTACTGGATCACGCAGGAGATCAAGGCCTGCTTCCTGCACGGCAAAGAGCCGTTCTTCAACGTCTACCGCGCCGCGGCGATGTCCGCCACCGCCATCCTCGGCTGGCGCAGCTGCCTGAACCACGGCGAAAACCTGAAGGTGCCCGATTTCCGCGTGAAGGAAGAGCGCGACGCCGTACGCGACGACGACCTGACCCCGTTCCCCGACGAAAACGGCGAAGGCGTCACTTTGCCTTGCGCGCTGCCCGTGGAAAAGAAGTGATGATCGCTTGACGGCGCGTTATCAGTTATGATTGGCTGAAAGCCAAGTGATGAATTGCCTTCGGCAATGTTTGTTTCACAGGGCAATCAACTCATAACTTTTTGCGTAGCAAAAATCATAACTGTAAACTGTAAACTCAAAACAAATCGTGACGAGGATCCGATCATGGACAAAAATAAAATCAACTTTCAAATTGCTCCCGCGGGGAGCGGCGCCTGCGAACGATGCGGCGCGCAGACCGAGGAGCTGTTTCACGTGACCCTTTCGCGAGGCGGCGAAACCAACGCGCACGACCTGTGCCGGAACTGTGCCGCCGTCGCGAAACGGTTTGCCGAAAAGAGCAATCGAGAGGCGCCCGCCGAACGCGAAGCGGCGCCCGAGCAGCCCGCGCCGACCCAACCGCCCAAGAAGAGCAAGCTGCCGCTCGTTTTGCTCGTTGTTTTTGTCGCCGTTGCCGTCATCGCAGTCGCGGTGGGTTTCGGCATGAACAAAAAGCCGACAGACGAGCCCGCGGAAACCACCGCCGCGCCGACGGAATCGACCGCGGCGCCGACCACTGCGGCGCCGACCACCGCGCCGGAACCGCCCGATGAGGACGTGGACGATTCGCTCATTCAAAAGCTCTCGTCCCTGCTGATCGTGGATGACGCGGGATATGAGTATTACAATTTCTCGAAAGCGACGGCGGAGCGCTACGCCAAGGCGGTCAACCAAACGGCGGCTTCGCTGAAAGGAACGGCGCGCGTATTTGATATCGTCGTGCCGACGAGCATGGATATCACGCTGGCCGACCCCGTGCGCCAACGCATCACCAGCACCGACGACCAGAAAAAGGCGATCGACACGATCTACGCGGCAATCTCCTCCGACTGCGTCACGGTCGACACGTTCGACACCCTCCGCGCGCATCGGAAGGAATACATTTATTTCCGCACCGACCACCACTGGACGGCGCTGGGCGCCTACTATGCCTACCGCGAATTCACGGCGGCGGCGGGGCTGCGCACCGCGGAGCTTGACGAATTCACCGAGCGGAAATTTGAGAATTTCGTCGGCGCGTTTTATCAGGACTCCGGCAAAAACAAGGCGCTGGAAAAGAACCCCGACACCGTCTACGCCTACGAGCCGAAGGAGACCAACGAGATGACCTACACCGACCGAAAAGGCAGGGAGGTCAAGTGGAACATCGTCACCGACGTTTCCAAGTGGAGCCGCGGCACACTCTACAACACCTTCATCGGCGGCGACAATCCTTACGCCTACATTTGTTATCCCAAAGAAACGGACTGGGCTTCCTGCGTGGTCATCAAGGAATCGTTCGGCAACGCGTTCGTTCCGTTCCTGCTGGCGAATTACAACGAGATCCACATCATCGACTACCGCTATTGGAAAGGCGACCTCGACAGCTTCGTCCGCTCCACGGGCGTGCAGGACGTGATCTTTGTCAACAACATTTCCGCCACGCGCAACGCCGCGCTGGTGAATAACCTCGAAAACATTCTCTGATAAAACAAAAAAAGCACGCTGCGGCGTGCTTTTTTTGGATCATCAAATTGACGCAAAATGACCTGTTAATCCTCCAAAACATTTTCCAGTTCCCGCAAAAGCGGCGGCAGATCATTGACCACTGTTTCATAAATGACGGTCAGGTCAACTTTGCCGTAGTCATGCACGATGCGGTTGCGCAGTCCCCGCATGGCTCGCCACGGAATCTCGCCGTGGCTTTCCCGAAACGCTGCCGAGAGCCGGTCGGAATTTTCCGAAACCTGTATCAGGCGAAACAGCACCGAATCGATCAGCACTTCGTTGTCGGCAAACTGTTCTTTCGATATCCCCTTCGTGTGCAGCAAAACAAACGACAAATCGGATATGATCTTTTTCACATAATATTCATCGTTTTTTACGTTATCCATAAATCTTGATCCCATCTTTCAGAATTTCATCAAGCAGCGCGTCGTTTTGATTGAGCTGTTCCCGATTCAAAACGTCCACTTTTTTCTTTAGCCTTTCCCGCAGCGTTTCAACCAGAGCAAAAAACCGCATACCCGTCTCAGCCGTTGAGAGCAAAAGATCAACGTCGCTGGTTTCCGTCGCTTTTCCTTTGGCATACGAGCCGAAAAGATAACCGTATGTCACATTGTAATCGGCAAAGACTTCGCTGCAAATCTCTTGAATCGTTTGGAGGCTCAGCACCCCATGGCTCTCGTCTACGAGCCCGTATTGCTCCAGCTTCTGCAGCATATACAGATATTTCATTGAGGTGCTCTTGCTTTCATCCGTTTCATAGTTCTGATAGGTACGAACCGGTATCCCGAGATAAGCGGCACATTCGATTTGCGTCAGCTTTTTTTGTTTTCTCAGTTCTTTCAGCGTCATTTTTCTCACCTCTCTGGTAGGATGATACCACAGAGAGCAAATATTCGCAAGCAAAATACGCAAAAATTGCGTATTTTTTCGGAATAAAACGCGCAACTTTTGCGTAAAACGCTGTTTATTGCTTTTTCTCTTATCCGAACGAGCGGTCGATCGCCGCGACCAGACGGCGGCAGAATTCCTGACACCAGACGCCGACGCTGTCGTCAAATTCTTCCTCGGCGTACCATTCGTTGTTGCTGATCACGCGCACGTCGAGCATCGGCACATGGAGCATAAAACAGACCTGCGCCACGGCGAAGCCCTCCATTTCTTCACACAGGGTGCCGTGCTCCCGATGCAGGCGGTCGATCACGTCCAGCTCGCGGTTCCAGATGTCGCCGCTGCCGATCGTGCCGGTCTTTTTCACGCCGTGTTCATACGGCAGCGCTTCGGCGAGCGCTACCAGCGCGGGGTCGCTGCGCAAGGCGCGCACGCGTTCCGTTTGTTGATCGACCGGCATCTGAACGCCGGGAAAAGTGTAGGCGAACCAGTCGCTGCCCGTGCCCGCGTCGCGGTGCGGGGCGTAATAGCTGCCCAGCTCGACCATCGACGAGCCGATGACCAGATCGCCGCGGTGCAGTGCGGGGTCGTGCGCCCCGCTGGTGCCCTGAATGATCACACAGCGCGGTGAAAACCGCGTGACCGCCAAAGCCGTCGCCGCCGCGGCGTGCACCATGCCGATGAAGCTTCGCACCGTCACCACAGGCACACCGTCGAGCAGACCCGCCGTACAGCGGTAGCCGCCGAGCATCGTCTCCTGCGGCTCGGTCAGCGCCGCCGTAAGCGCGTCGATCTCGCTGGACATCGGACCGAGAATCAGAATCGGGGAATCCATGATACCGCCTCCGTGGAAATACTGCGTTTTATAACGCTCTTTTTTCTTCCTGTTCTGCCCCTTCTTGGTCGTTTTTTATCTCTTGCATATATCCTGCTGTCAGAATACCGGAGGGCAACGCAACAATAGCGATTCCAATGAAACTGGAAACCATCGTTACAATCTTACCCGCCGTCGAAGTCGGATAAATATCTCCATATCCAACCGTGGTTAAACTGACTGTTGCCCAATAGATAGCGTCAAAAAAGCTGTTGAATGTATCCGGCTCAACATTAAAAACCACGAGGGATGCTATCAGAATATAACCTACCGCAAAGGTCAAAACTGCAACCAACGCCGTTCTTTGTTTTTTTACGACGTTCAGAATTATCATAATGCTTTTGCTGTACCTGAACATTTTGAATGCCTTGAAAACTCTGAATGTTCTGAACAGTCTGAACAATTTGAATATCCTGAATCCAGATGAAAGAATGGTCAGGCTTGGAAGAATGGAAATCAAATCAATGATCGCCATTGGTGTAATCGGATACAGTAAAAAGGATATCGCTCCTTTCTTCAAATACTTATCCGCGGTAATCAGTCGAAGTATGTAATCAGCAATAAAGATTATAACCGTAACAATATCAATAAGATTAAACGTTGTCGTTTTTGTTTTGAAAGCAAGTGGTATTAGACTGACAATGATGGTTACCATCATGGAATAGTCATAACAGTTGCTCCACTTGTTTGTTTCAATATTGCCATCTATTAGAGAGTATATTTTATCGCGATTCATTTTTGGAGTTCCTTTCATCTGTGATGAAATCGTTTCAGTGAACATTAATTTTATCTTAGCATACTTTTTTTGGTTTGTATATCCATAAATTAGACATCCGTTCAGTTTTTGCTGTCAACGGTTAAGGTGTTGCCTTCCCTTGGGGGAAGGTGCCCCGCAGGGGCGGATGAGGGAAGACCTTGCCGTTTTGTTGTCAGCCGTTGGTGTCAGCAGACAACAGCCTTTTCCCTCATCAGTCAGCCTTGCGGCTGACAGCTTCCCCAAAGGGGAAGCCTTAGCAGTCTCCGTCGAACGCTGAGGGAAAAGGCAACCCCATTGTACGGCTATTTGACGTTTTGGGACTGGAAAATGCGGCGCGCATCTGTTATGATAGGGACAGAACAAAATGGGAGGTCTGATTATGAAAGTCATCGAACAAGGCGTTGTCGTCAGAAAAACCGACACCTTTTTCGGCTACCACGCGTGGCCGACCGCCTGCATCGACGAAAACGGCGTGATCTACGTCGTCTGCTCCGGCGGGCGCATGGGGCACATGTGCCCCTTCGGCAAGATTCTGCTGTTCAAGAGCCGCGACGGCGGCGAGAGCTTTTCGCTGCCCACCATCGTGGAGGACAGCTTCCTGGATGACCGCGACCCGGGTCTGCTGTATCTGGGCGGCGGGCGGATGCTGGTCACCTGCTGTTCGCACCCGACCGAAACCTACCTGACTGACTTTAAGGACTGGCTCTACGGCGACAGCGGCGAGGCAGGGCTGGGGCTGCTCAAGCACTACGACCGCATCCCCGACGCATACAAAGACGGCGGCTGTTTTTACAAAATTCTGACCGAATACGGCGAAAAAGCGGGCGAAAAAAAGCGCATCCCCATCCACAGCACGCACGGCCCGATTTTGCTGCATGACGGCACGGTGTTCTACCTCGGCAAAGAGCTGTTTTACGACGGCGAACGGGATCGGCTGTTCGTCTCTTACGTCAGCCGCGACGGCGGCGAGACCTTCACAAAGGTCGCCGACTGCCCCTATCCCGAGGGATTCGGCAGCGAGACCTTCCACGAGGTGCACTGCTGCGAACTGCCCGACGGCAGGATTATGGCGGCGTTCCGCGCGCACCTGACCGAAAACGACCACTATTTCACCGTGATGAAAACGATCACGGCAGACGGCGGCAAAACGTGGAGCAAATGGGAACAGACGGGCATTTGCGGTTCGCCCCCGCACCTGTGCGCGCTGCCCGACGGCCGCGCCGCGCTGACCTATGCCAGACGGGTGCCGCCCTACGGCATTTATGCCCGCCTTGTGTCATCCGACGGTGAGATCGGCGAAGAGGAGCTTCTGCTCGCCGAATGTGGCGGCAGCGACATCGGCTACCCCGCCAGCGTCGTACTGCCCGACGGCACGATCTTCACCGCCTATTACGCCCGCGTGAAGGGCGACGATCAGGCGTCGATCCTGTCGGTCAAGTGGAAGGCTTGACCTAAGGCGGAATGCGAAAGGCGAAAGGAAGGAAGGGCTCCGCCCTTACCTGATTAAAAAATCCCAACCGCTGCTATCCGCTATCCGCTATCCGCTAAAGTCCGCCTTTTACATTAACAAGAGGGTGAGTGCCATGACCATCCGAAAGCTGAACGAAAACGACTGGGCGCAGATCGAAAAATTCTTTGCGATGATGGGCGAAAAAAGCGCGTCGTTTTTCAACGTGAACCGCGGCAACGAAAAGCGCGTGACGGAATTTTTTGAAAACGGCAAGCCGGATCATGAATTTTTCGTGCTGGAGGAGGACGGCGAGCTCATCGCGCTCGCGTTTCTCTGGGATCTGTTTTCGCTCGTGCCGAAGTTCGGCGTCGCCGTGCGCGACGATCGGCAGGGCAAGGGCGTGGGCACGTTCTTTCTGAGCGAGCTGCTCGCCCGTTTCCGCGCGGCGGGTTACGCGGGCGTGCTGCTCACCACCGCCAAAACCAATTTCGGCGCGCAAAGGCTCTATGAAAAATGCGGCTTTGAGCGGCTGGGCGTCGCCGAAAACGGCGAATACGTTTACATCAGGAGATTTGGAAAGCCATGAAAACGATCGGCTTTTATCCCGACAAACCGGCGGGGAAAATCAAGCCGCTGCACGGCGTGAACAACGCGGCGCGGCTGACGGGTTACGGCGAACTGCTCCCCGATTTTTGCCGCCTGCGCCCGCCCTTTGTGCGCCTGCACGACACGGGCGGTCCCTACGGCGGCAGCCGCTACGTGGACGTGGCAAACGTCTTTCCCGATTTTGACGCGGATGAAAACGACCCCGCGTCCTACGACTTTCTGCTGACGGACTGCTATATCAAGCCGCTCGTCGAAGCGGGCATGGAAGTGTTCTACCGCCTCGGCGCGACCATCGAGCACGAGCCGAAAAAATACCGCACCGTGCCGCCGCAGGATCTCGGCAAATGGGCGCGGGTGTGCGAACACATCGTGCGCCATTATAACGACGGCTGGGCGGACGGCTTTCATTTCAACATCAAATATTGGGAGATCTGGAACGAGCCGGACGGGCTGAACCCCGCCTGCGAGCCCTTCGGCTGCCCCAACTGGCAGGGCACGGCGCAGGAATACTACGAGCTCTACACCCTCACGGCGAAAGAGATCAAGGCGAAGCACCCGAACGTGCTCGTCGGCGGCTATTCGAGCTGCTACATCCTCGGCAGCTTCCGCGACGGCGGCTGGTTCCCCGGCGACGCTTCGTTTTTCACCGGCTTTCTGGAACACGTCAAAGCCCATGACGCGCCGCTGGATTTTTTCTCGTGGCACGGCTACCTCGGCAAACAATATATCGACAAGGTCGAGGTCGAGAGCGAATTTGTGGATGAAACGCTCGCCCGATACGGCTTTGAAAACACCCTGCGGTTTGACACGGAATGGAACTGCAACATTCACGAAAGCGACGGGGAAAATCGCCGCACGGAGAACTATATCAACTACCGCAGTGAAAAAGGCGCGTCGCACTGCGCGGCGGCGCTGTTCAAAATGCAGCGGTGCAAGATCGACGCCGCCATGTATTACGACGCGCAGCTCTGGTGCGCCTATGGCGCGCTGTTCGAGGTGCCGTCGCTGAGGCCGACGAAAGCGTGGCACGCACTCAAAGCCTTCGGCGAGCTCTATGACCGCGGCACGTGGCTGACCACCACCGACGCCGAACATATTTACACCTGCGCGGCGGGCAACGGGAAAACCGCGCTGCTGTGTCTTGCCAATCTTGCCGAAACTGCCGAAACGGTTCGGCTGGACTGCCCGCTCATATCAAAGGCAAGCGCCGAAATCTTCGTGCTGGACAAAGACCGCGATTTTGAAAAAACCTTTGCGGGGCCTCTGCCGGAAACGCTCGACCTGCCGCCGTATTCCGTTGTCAAGATCAAGCTCGATCTGTTCTCTTAACGCTTATCTTTTAATATTCTCTTGCAATATCCGTTCAACTGTGGCATAATGATTCCGCTTTCAGGCGGCGCGGTCACGGCGCCGCAAAAAATCAACAACAAAGGAGAAAACAACGATGAAAAAAGTATTGGCGATCCTTCTGGCGGCTGCGCTCCTGATCGGCTTCGCGGCCTGCGGCCAAACCGAACAACCCGACGCGACCACCGCGGCGGACGCGGAGACCACGGCTGCCGACGCGCAGCGCGGTTTTCCCCGTCTGATCATCAACAGCGAACCCTACGTTGTCACCGCGAAAGACGGGTTTGAAAACGCCGGCGTCACCGCCCTGATCTGCGACGCGACCGAGACCTATTCCTTCAAGGCGTCTTCCGCCGAAACGACGTGGACGATCTTCGTGCTCGACGAAGAATTCACGGACGGCGCCAGATACCTCGCGCAGGCGAAGCAGCCCGCGCTGGAAGGCGACGGCACCCTCAAGATCGACGCAGGGAAATACATCTACATTCTCTGCAGCGAAAGCATGTTCAGCGCTGACGCCGCGAGCGACGCGACCCTCACGATCAACTACGCGAGCGCTGCCGACGAAACCGCCGCGGACGCGGAAACCACGGCTGCCGACGCGCAGAACGGTCTGCCCCGTCTGATCATCAACAGCGAGCCCTACGTTGTCACCGCGAAGGACGGGTTTGACAACGCCGGCGTCACCGCCCTGATCTGCGACGCGACCGAGACCTATTCCTTCAAGGCGTCTTCCGCCGCCACGACGTGGACGGTCTTCGTGCTCGACGAAGAATTCACGGACGGCGCCAGATACCTCGCGCAGGCGGAAAAGCCCGCGCTGGAAGGCGACGGCACGCTCAAGATCGACGAAGGGAAATTCGTCTACATCCTCTGCAGCGAAAGCGCGTTCACCGCTGACGCCGCGAGCAGCGCGACGCTTACGATCGACTACGCCGCGTAAAGCCCCCCGAAACGCAAAACTCCTGCTCACCGAAAGTGGGCAGGAGTTTTTGTTTGTACTGTTTTTTCGACGCGCTCAGCGGACGCTGAATTCGGCGCTGATGGCTTCGCCCGCCTCGACCCAGACGTTGAGGGGCGTGACCTTCACGGTGTAGTCCGTTCCGCTCGTCAGACCCTCAAACGTGTAGCTGAGCGTTTCGGGCATCGGCTCAAAGTAATACTCGGAATAGATCTCTTTTTCCGCGACGAGCTTTTTCAGCGAAGCGGCGTCATAGAGCGAAATGCGGTAGCCGTAAACGCAGAAATCGTCCAGCGCCTGCGGGAAGGTCACGGTCGCCGCATCGCCGTTTTGTTCCACGGTGACCGCCGCGTCGTGGTCGAACCACGGCAGACCGCAGGTCTTTTTGCGGGCGGAGGTGTAGGCGAATTCCTTCGGCTCCTTCACGTTGTCGATCTGCCAGATGAGCTGCTTGTCGGGCTCGTCGGTGTTCGCGGGCGTGCGGAAGAAATCATCCGTGAGCAGATTATAGGGCTGGATGCGCACACGGTTTTGCGCATCGACCTCCACGATCAGAAACTGCGCGGCGTTGCGGCTGCCTGCGGGCACGGTGTTGTCGCCGATGTCGCGCTCCATTTCAAAATAATTCAGCGTACCCGCGCCGAGCTGGGTGTAGCCGCACTGCCAGATGTTCAATGGATTGTTGATCGGGCCGTGCGAATGACCCGAAAAATTGATCACCTGCGGATACTGCGCGTAGACCAGATGCAGCGGCAGCGACATCTGCGTGTACCAGCTGCGGCTGACGTAAACGGTGTTCCAGATGTGCCCGTGCTGCATGGTGAAGATGGGCTTGTCCGGGTCGTCCTTTTCCGCTTTTCTCAGTTCGCGGCTCAGCCAGTTCAGCTGATCGGGCGTGTGCCAGGTGTCGGTCGGGTTCGGGGACAGGCCGATGATGTGAAAGCCCTTGACCACCACGTGCTTGTCGCGCGGCTCGCCCATGTGCTGTTCATAGCCGTCCAGCCCCGTGTAGCGGAACTCGTGGTTGCCCATGATCGTGACCATCTGCGTCTCCTCGCGGATGTTTTCTTTGATGACGCCCGTGAGGATGGCGTATTCTTCATCCGAGCCGCTGTCGCAGTTGTCGCCCGTGAGCAGCACGGCGTCAAGGCTCTGATAGCTCGCGTGCGCGTCGCTGTAACGGTAAGCCGACTCAAACAGCTTCGCCAGCCGCTCGGCGTTGGTGTTGTCGCCCGTGGAAATGTGCACGTCGGACGCGACGGCCATGCGGAACACGGGCTCGAACGCCCCCTGCGTTTCAATATCGATCAGGCGGTTCATGAACTGCTGGTCGCTTTTGGAAACAGTCGATACGCCCGTGACCAGCGAAACCACCGAAGCCAGCGCGGTGAAAAAGGCGAACAATCTTTTGAACATATTGATCCCTCCGAGGAATGGTTTTTTCGCTTCCATTATAAACGGTTATGTCAAAAAAGAAAAGAGTGAAAATGCCAAACAAAAAAATCGCGCGGAAAACCGCAAAATTCTTGCTTTGCCACTTGCCAAGGGGAGCGGGATTGGGTATAATGTTTTTGTTATTTTGTGCTGAGAAAGGAGAACATCACAAATGAACTATTCCAGCGAAGTTGAAAAAATGTGTATCGTCGCGCAGGGTCCGAACCACGGTCCGGCTCCGATACCCGAAGAAGGTAAATGGATCCAGGCGAGAGAGATCACCGATATCTCCGCCTTCACCCACGGCGTGGGCTGGTGCGCGCCGCAGCAGGGCGCCTGCAAGCTCTCCCTCAACGTCAAAAACGGCGTGATCGAAGAAGCCCTCGTGGAGACCATCGGCTGCTCGGGCATGACCCATTCCGCCGCCATGGCCGCCGAGATCCTCCCCGGCAAGACCATTCTCGAAGCGCTGAACACCGACCTGGTGTGCGACGCGATCAACACCGCCATGCGCGAGCTGTTCCTCCAGATCGTTTACGGCCGTTCCCAGTCCGCTTTCTCCGATGACGGTCTGTCCATCGGCGCGGGTCTCGAAGACCTCGGCAAGGGGCTGCGTTCCCAGGTCGGCACGATGTACGGCACCAAGGTCAAGGGCGTCCGCTACCTCGAAATGGCGGAAGGCTATGTGACCAGACTGGCGCTCGACGCGGACGATCAGGTCATCGGCTACGAATTCGTTTCCCTCGGCAAAATGACCGACTTCATCAAGAAGGGCGACAGCCCCAACGACGCATACAACAAGGCCATGGGTACTTACGGCAGATTTGCTGACGCCGCCAAGTACATTGACCCGAGAAAAGAATAAGGGTAGGGAGGATCACGAAAATGGCATTATTTGAAAGCTATGAAAGAAGAGTTGACAAGATCAACGCCGTTCTGGCGGAATACGGCATCTCTTCCATTGAAGAATGCAGGGAGATCACCCTTGCTCAGGGCGTAGACTGCGACAAGATCGTGCGCGAGACCCAGCCCATCTGCTTTGAAAACGCCGTCTGGGCTTACACAGTCGGCTGCGCCATCGCCATCAAAACCGGCTGCAAAAAGGCGGCCGACGCTGCGGCCGCCATCGGCATCGGCCTGCAGTCCTTCTGCATCCCCGGCTCCGTCGCCGATAACCGCAAGGTCGGCCTCGGCCACGGCAACCTCGGCAAAATGCTGCTTTCGGATGAAACCGAATGCTTCTGCTTCCTCGCGGGTCACGAATCCTTCGCGGCCGCCGAAGGAGCGATCAAATTCGCCCTCAACGCCAACAAGGTTCGCTCCAAGCCCCTGTAGGTCATCCTCAACGGCCTTGGCAAAGACGCCGCCGTCATCATCTCCCGCATCAACGGCTTCACCAGCGTGGAGACCGCGTTCGATCCCTACACCGAAACGGTCAGCATCGTGAGCGAAAAGGCCTACTCCAACGGTCCGCGCGCCGACGTTCGCTG
>JAFTEL010000052.1 GCA_017453685.1 Clostridia bacterium | reverse complement strand
TGATCTGCTCGTCGGTGAATTCGCCCTTGAGCTCGATAAAGCAGATCATGTCGTGCTTTTTCATGATCTTCAGATATTCTTCAAAGGTGCAGAGGTAGTCGTCTTCCTTGCCGTTTTTGCGCTTGAGCGGCTGAGCAGTCAGCTCGGCGAGGGTGTGGTCGGAAACCTCGAGCTCCGTGCCGTCCTTGAGCACGACCGAGCCGTTGTGCGAAAGCACCAGTTCGCCGTCCTTGGTCACGCGCACGTCGGTCTCGCAGCCGCCGGAGCCGTGTTCATAAGCCTTTTCAAAGGCGGTGGCGGTGTTTTCGTTGTACTTGCCGCTGTAGCCGCGGTGACCGATCATACATTCCGCGTGCTGCACCGGCGTGCCGGTGAACAACGCGCCGATGGCGGCGAACAAGGCCATACAGGTGGCGGTGAACATTTTGAAGTAAAGCATGATGATTCTCCTTTTATTTTTCATTTCCTGACAAGTCAGGTCGATTCCACAGATATTCCGCCGCGTCTCTCAGCCGTTCGTCCGGATGATCCAGATAAGGCAGCGCCGCTTCGCGGTATTGTTCCGCTTTGCCGGTATTCGCCAGCACGCGGAAGAGCAGCGAGAGCAGCTTGACCGGCCGCATGTAGTTGCCGCCCAAAATATCGCGGTAGGGTTCCATCCCCTTTTTGCCCGCGGTGAAAGCGGCGAGCAGCGCGTCAAAATCCAGCAGCGCTTTTTCTTCCTCGGTCAGCGGCGTTTCGGGGAGCTTCGCGTTCAGCGGGCAGACCCGCTGGCACAGGTCGCACCCCCACAGGTTCACGCCCATGTTCCGGCTGCTTTCGGCGGTGGGAAAATCGCATTTTTCCTGCCGCGAACGGGTGCATCGCAGCGGATCGAAGCCGCCTTCGTTCAGCGCGCCCTGCGGGCAGACGGCGACGCATTTGCCGCACTTTTCGCAAAACGGATGCAGCGGCGGACGCTCGCGCAAAACGGACTCGTCGATCGTCTCGGCATAAACGCCTTTGACGCCGATGACTTCCATGGCAAAACGCGTGCCGAACTTCGGGTGCGCGATGAGCGTGCTGCGCAGCGGAACGCCGAACCCCGCTGCCGCCGCCAGATACTTATAAGGGTAGGGGCAGTCAAGCGTTGCAAAGCCCGCGGTCTGCAATTCAGCAACGAGCTGCTTTTTGACAAAATAGATGTGATTGGAAGCGATGTAATAGCGGTCGATGAACGCATAGCCCTCGGGCGGCTGCGCCATTTGCGTGTATGGCGCGGCGATCAAAAGAAAGGTGCTGCCGTTCACGCTGACCAAGGTGTGCTCGATATCGCCTAACAGCGGTTCGAGCGCTTTGACCAATTCGTTCATGCTTCGGTTCGTTCGGCGATATCGCGCGCGACGACGACGCCGGTCACAGAAGCCTGCATCAGCCCGCGGGTGATGCCCGCCCCGTCGCCGATGGCGTACAGCCCGTCAATCGCGGTGCGGAAATTCTCATCCACGTCGATCTTGGAGGAATAGAACTTGACCTCCACGCCGTAGAGCAGGGTGTTTTT
This sequence comes from Clostridia bacterium, assembly GCA_017453685.1. Taxonomy (GTDB): domain Bacteria; phylum Bacillota; class Clostridia; order Oscillospirales; family Acutalibacteraceae; genus UBA8612. Next base: position 20,814 of record JAFTEL010000052.1, on the reverse strand, counting down.
GGAATAGAGCCCGGGCGCGACCTTGTCAAAGGCGCGCAATGCTTCAATGATGCTGGTCAGGTGGCGGTGCGGCAGCACGAATGAAAGATCGCCCGGCACGGCGGTTTTGAGCGTGGGCACCGTGGTGGATTTCGCCAGCCGCGTTTTGTCGGTGCGGCGCCCCATGAGCAGGTCGCCCAGCCGCTGCACGACGATGCCGCCGCCCGTGAGCATGTTGCCCAGCTGGGCGATGTAGCGGCCGTATTCGATGGGCTGGTTGAACGGCTCGGTGAATTTGGTGGAAACGAGCAGGGCGAAATTGGTGTTCTGCGTGTGCGAGCCTTCGTCGGCGTAGCTGTGACCGTTCACGACGGCGATGGACTTTTTGTTGAAGCTGTCGCTGAATTCCTCGTCGTAATGCTCCTCGCTCACGATGCCGCCCGGATTCATGCAGAAGGTGCGCACCTTGTTTTCAAACGTGTCGGAATAATAGACCATCTTCGCCTCGTACAGATGCTTGGTCAGGTCGTCCATGACCGAATTCGGCACCTCGACGCGCACGCCGATATCCACTTCGTTATTGGTCACGTGGATGTTGTTTTCTTTGGCGATCTTGTTCAGCCACGCCGCGCCGCCGCGGCCGGGCGCCGCGACGATATAATCGGCGAACACTTCAACGGGTTCTTTGCCGCGGGTGGCCAGCACCGCGCCGACTGCCCTGCCGTCTTGAATGATCGGGTCGGCGTGCGTGCGCTCCAAAAAGGTGAAGCCCGGCTTTTTCAGCAGCGCGTCATACATATTTTTCAGCACTTCGTAGCTGTATTCCGTGCCCATATGGCGCACGGGACAGGGCACGAGATGGATGTTATGCTTGGAACATTCGTAGCTGATCTCTTCCACTTTGCGGTCGTTGAGACCGAACACGGTCTCGGGCGCGCCGTACTGCAGATAGATCGAATCGGCGTAACGGATCAGCTCGCGCGTTTTGTCCACGGAAAGATAATCGGTCACGTTGCCGCCCACTTCTTCCGAAAGCGAAAGCTTGCCGTCGGAAAAAGCGCCCGCGCCTGCCCAGCCGCTCATGATGTTGCAGGGCTTGCAGCGCACGCACTGCCCCTTCTGGCGGGCGGGACAGTGGCGGCGGTCGATCGCCAGACCTTCGTCCACGACGGTCACTGCGTAATCGTCGCCAAATTTGTTATAGAGCTCCAGCGCGGTGAAAATGCCCGCAGGCCCCGCGCCGATGACGATGACGTTTTGCTTGTTCATGCTTCTTCCTTCTCTTCCTGTTTGCTCTTGGGCTCGATGACCTCTTTGAGCAGGTAATGCGGCCGGTTCTTGCTCTGTTCAAACGTCTGCGCCAGATATTTGCCCAGGATGCCGATGCACAAAAACTGCAGACCCGAGAGGAGCACGATCAAAAAGATGATGAGCGAATCATAAGAAAACGCGGTGGGTTTCGCGATGAAAACGAGGATATTCGCCAGCAGCATGAGCAGGGAGACCACGCAGAGCGACGCGCCCAGCAGCGTGGGCAGCCTGAGCGGCATGGTGGAAAACGAAACGATGCCGTCGATCGCGTATTGCAGCAGTTTGGTGAACGACCACTTGGATTCGCCGGCGGCGCGCTGCTGCACCTCGTAGGGCATATACTCGGTGTTGAAGCCGACCCACGAGAGCAGACCTTTGGAGAAGCGATGATATTCGTTCAGGGAAAGCACCGCGTCCGCCACGGGCTTGCGGAAGGTGCGGAAATCGCTCGCGTCCTGCCGGAATTCCACGTCCGACAGATCGTTGATCATGGCATAAAAGCGCTCTTTGAAAAACGACAGCTTTTTATCCTCGCTGCGCTGCGCCTGATATGCGGCGACGCAGTCCAGCTCGGGACATTCGTCCAGCCGCCGCACCATCTGCACCACGACCTCGGGGCGCTGCTGCAGATCGGCGTCGATCAGGCACTGCAAGTCGCCCGTCGCGTGCTCCAGACCGGCGCGCATGGCGGCCTCCTTGCCGAAGTTGCGCGAAAACGAGAGGATGCGCAGGGGCGTGTCGACTTCGCTGTAAAGCTTTTTGAGTTCGCCCAGCGTGTTGTCGCGGCTGCCGTCGTTCACAAAGACGATCTCATAATCATAGTTTTCGCCGCGGAACGCGTTGACCACGGCGTCATGAAAGGGACGGATGTTTTCTTCCTCGTTGTAACAGGGAACGATCAAAGACAGTTTCATTTTTCTCCTTACTCCTTTTGCTTCTTAAAAAAGGCTCAGTCTGAGGATACCGAGATCCTCCAGCAGGATTTTCAATCCGATCAGAATGAGCGTCACGCCGCCGCAAAAATTCGCGACCCTGTGGTGCTTCGCGCCGAAGCGGCGGCCGATGAACACGCCGCCGACGGAAAGCAGAAAGGTGATCAGCCCGATGAGCAGCACCGTCCAGCCGATGTTCACGTTCGGCCGCAGCGCGAAAGTGACGCCCACGGCGAGCGCGTCGATGCTCGTGGCGATCGCCAGAGCGAAGAGCTCTTTGACCCGCAGACGGTCGGCGTTTTCCGCTTCTTCTTCCTCTTTGCCGAGCGCCTCGCGGATCATGTTCGCGCCGATGAGGGCGAGCAGCCCGAACGCGATCCAGTGATCGAACCGCGTGATATATTTTTCAAAGCCCGAGCCGAGCAGCCAGCCGACGGTGGGCATCAGCGCCTGAAAGCCGCCGAAAAACAGCCCGATGATCAGCGCGTTTTTCAGGCTGAATTTTGTCATGTTCAGCCCCTTGCAGATCGACACCGCGAACGCGTCCATCGACAGGCTGACCGCGATGAGAATGATTTCGAGAATTCCCATATCAGCAAGTGAAGCGGATGCCGCTGAGTTTCCGGATCTGTTCCATGACCCGACTCACGGTCAGCGCCATGCGGCTCGCTTCGTCATAGCGTTCGGCGGTCTCCTGCGGCTGCTCGATGAACTGCAGAAACGCCTTCGCTTCGTGCGACATGATGACGTGTTTTTCCATATCCTGCACCACGCGGACGGGCTGCGCGTCCCGCTTGCAGTAGGTGATATCGTTGAGCTGTGAGATCGACCCGATGTGCACCGTGCCGCCGTCGCCCAAGATCTGAGAGCCGCCCACGCCCTGCGCCAGCTTCGACCAGGTCATGGTGAGCATCATGTTGTCATATTCAAAAACGCAAGTACCGTACCCGTCCGCACCGCTCTCCAGAAAGCCCGCGCGGCTGATGATGTTGTTCGGCAGCCCGAACAGGTCAATGGCGGGATAAATGCAGTAAATACCTAAATCCATCAGACAGCCCGTGCCGAAAGCGGGGTTGAAAATGTTGGGGTTCTCGCCGCGCTTATAGGCGGCGTATTTGGAAGAAAGCTGCGAAAAATCGAACTGCGCCGTGGTGATATTGCCCAGCGCGCGCAACGCCGATTTGAGCTGCGGCCGCACAGGGTGATGCAGATACATGATCGCTTCCATATAGACGCGGTTTTTCTCTTTGGCGAGCGCCTGCAGTTCTTCCAGCTGCGCGGGCGTGACGGTGATGGGCTTTTCGCACAGCACGTGCTTGCCCGCCGCGAGCATCTGTTTGCTCTGTTCATAATGCAGGGAGTTGGGGCTGGCGATGTAGACGGCTTCCACGTCGGCGTTGCGCGCCAGATCGTGCAGATCGATAAACACGCGCGGCGCGCCGAACTTTTCCGCCAGCGCCTTGCCCTTGGAATAGCTGCGCGAGCAAACGCCCAGCAACTCCATGCCTTCCACGAGCTGCGCGCCCTGAATAAACTCTTCGGTGATCCAACTCGTTCCGATCACGGCGTATTTCATGCTTCTTTCCTCACTCGATCCATGCGATGAATTTTTCCAGCTCTTCTTCGTTGCCGACCTTTTCGTTCTTCAGGTTTTCGGTCAGCTTGTTCCGAAGCGCATCATTCCACATCAGCGCTTCGATCTTTTCGGCGATATCGTCGCCGTTCATCTCGGCGAGCAAAGCGGTCTCCCCGTCGGTCAGCTGATCGAACACGGTCGAAAACTTCGTGGCGACGATGGGCTTGGCAAAGCACTTGGCCTCGTCCAGCGCGATGGATTTTCCCTCAAAGTGCGACGGCTGCACGTAGACGTCGCAGTCTGCGATATACGGATACGGGTTCGCGCGTTCGCCGAGCAGGATGAAATCCTCTTCCAGTCCTTTTTCCGTGATCTCCCGTTCGATCTGTTCCTTCAATTCGCCCGTTCCGATGCAGAACCATTTATATGCCGCGCCGTCCCGTTTTAGTTTTTCGGCGGCGGCGAGCGCCAGATCGTAGCCTTTCTGCGGGCGCAGCGCGGCGACGGTGAGCAGCCTGCGGCAGGTCAGCTTTTCGTATTCCTGCGGCAGTTCGTTCGCCAGCGCCTTCACAACGGCGGGCGACGTGATGTTCTCGATCACGCATATCTTTTCGGCGGCCTCGGGGAACTGCCGCGCCAGCACGTTGGCGCATTCGGGCGAGACCGTGACGAACGCGTCAAGCTTCTCAACAAACGGACGGTCGAATTCCGCCGACAGCCCGAGCTTGTTGTAATCGTTGTGGACGTAGCCGATCCGCTTTTTCGCCTTCACGCATTCAGCGCAGTAATACAGCGCGTTGCCCTCCAGATAGCCGACGGCGGCGTCATATTCCGTTGGCAGCGTCGGCAGCGCTTTTTTGAGCGCGTTCCAGACGCCGGCGCGGTCGCCGTTTTTCAGCGCCTTGGCGTAGCGCAGCCGGTTTCGGACAAACGGCAGATCAAAGTGAGCCAGACCATATTTGACCGCGCCGATCGGCGAGCCGTCGAACGCGGCGTATTTTTCGCCGCCGCTGAGCACGGTCACGCCCTGCGGAACGGCGGGCAAAAACAGCCCTTCTTCGCGGAACAGCAGCAGATCGATCTCATAGCGGTCGGTCTGCGTCAGCAGCGTGAGCAGCGTGATGAGACTGCGCTCCGCGCCGCCGCTGCAAAGCGATGGAATGACAAACAGCAGTTTTTTCTTCATGCCTTCTCCAACAATTCTTTCAGTTTTTCACCGGCGGAAGCCGAGGCGGCAACGACCGACGGAATGACCGCCTGCAGGCGCGCCCGCATTTCGCCCTCATTGGCAAGCAGCTCGTTCAGGCAGTCGGTCAGATCCTGCGCCGCGGTCAGATCCAGCGCGCTGCGCACGCATTTGATTTCGCCGAACAGATCGGCGGCAATACCCCGCGCCTTGATGTTGTAGCCGAACGCGAACGCCGGCACGCACGAGGAATAGGCGCCGATGATGGCGTGGGTGCGCGCGCCCATAAACAGGTTCGTCCGTGCGATATAGCCCTTATACTGCGCGGCGGTCAGATCGCCCGAAAGCAGCAAAACGTCGTCGCCGCATTGTTCTTTGATTTGGCTCATGTATTCGTAATCGTCGTTATCGGCGATTTTGGTCACGTGGGGGATCAGCACGGGCGTGTAATCGGTTTCGGTTTGGATATGACGGATCAGTTCGGCCACGAACCCGTCAAGTCCCGGGCAGCAGCGCTCCACCAACGGGCTGAAATTGAGCCCGATCATTTTTTCGCCCCAGCCATCGGGCAGCGGCAAATACTCCGTCGGCAGCGTGAACGCCGGGTCGGGCAGACGCACGACGGTTTGCACGCCCGCGTCTTTCAGCACCTGCTCCGTCAGGCTTTCGCGCGTAAAAATTCCGTCCATCGAACAAAGCGTTTTTATCTTTGTCTCGGTCAGATCCGTTTTGCCGACGGAGCAGCCCCAGGCAAACACTTTTTTGCCCATGCGCTTGAACTGCTCGGTCAGCATGATGACCCAGGGGTTTTCGCCGTAGCAAAACGTATCGCCGCCGATGAGCAGGCAGACGTCGTAATCCTTGGCGAAACGAACCGTGTCCGCCACGGCGTTTTTGTAAAAATAACGCTCGGTGTGCAGCGTTTTATAATAAAAGGCGTTGATATATTTTTTCACGCCGGTCGGCGCAGTGATCCTCGTGTGATGAATGGTCAGATTCGGCAGATCGCGCAGGGGCTCGTCCTGATCGGCGTTGTAGGAACAAAGTCCGATCGCACAGTCGGGAAAACTGCTGCGCAGAATGGCGACGGTGGTGCGAACGATCGCCTCACAGCCGCGATTGTAACAGCCGGAATGGTCATAAAGAAGGAATCGCATAGGAGCTACCTCCGGTCATTGAAGAGTTTTTGCAGCGTCAGCACCGCCATGGTTTGGGGCACGCTGCGCTTTTGAAACGCGTCGGCGAGCAGTGAATAGATCCTGCCGCCGTTCGCCCGCACGGCGGGCAGACCGCAGTCGATTTTTTTCATCAGTTCTTCGTTGGCAAAATTTTCTTTTGCGGCGTGCTTTGCCTCCCCGTGGCTGACGTGGAGCGCCCGCTGCAAAAAGTCGGCAAGCTCCGTGAACAAAAACACGGATTTTTTTGCGCGCACCAAGTCTTCGTCCAGCCCGAGCGCGCAGAAAAGCCGCAGCTCTTCCTCGTCGGCGGCCAGCAGCCTCTCCATTTTTTTATCGGAATGCATCGCGCTCGTGCCGACGTCGCGGTAATAATAGCCGACTGCGTCGACCGAAACGATGCGGCGGCAAAACGGCAGAAGCTCAAGCACGAAAATTTTATCTTCGGCAATGCGCACGCCCTGCGGGAACCGCAATTGATGCTCTGCCGGAATCGAACGGCGGATGACCTTGCAGCAAACGCTGTTCTGGCTGCCGTCCGCCAACATTTTTGCCGCAAACTGCCGCACGATCTCATCCTGCTCCAGCACCGTGCCGCCCGCGATAAACGGCGGGTTCGGGCGCTTGCCATCAGCGCGGTCAAAGGTCATGCCGCAAAAGGCAAAGTCACTGTCGGTCTGCTCGGCGGCGAGCAAAAGCTGTTCAAAATAATCGGCGTCAAGGGAATCATCCGCGTCGACAAAGCCGACGTAAACGCCCTGCGCCCGTTCCAGCCCCGCGTTGCGCGCCGCGCTGACGCCGCCGTTGGGCTGATGGATCACAACGGCGTTCTCATGCTCGGCGGCGAACTCATCGCAAAGCTTCGCGCTGCCGTCGGTCGAACCGTCGTCCACCAAAATCCATTCCGTTTGGTCAAAAACGGTTTGCCCGACGAGGCAGGAAAGGCAGGCGGGCAGAAACGCCGCCGCGTTATAGACGGGAATGATGACGGACAGGCGGTACAAAATAAAACCTCTTTTCAATGCGGAATTGTGAATTCGGAATTCGGAATTATCCTTGATTCTGTGTTTTTGTGATGGAGGTCAAGAGGCGGATGATTTCCTGACAGTCGGCATAAATACTCTTGAAAGATGCAGGGTTAATGAAACCGCTTTCATGCAGCAGTTCGAGCCAATAGGCCGTTTCGTCCGCTTCTTTCAAAGCAATGTTCATTTTTGAATAAAAATCCGGCTTGCTTTGCCCGCGTAACGCTTCGCGAATATTTGCCCCGATACTCGTGCCGCTTCGCAACACCTGTTTTGACAAAACAAACTCACGCTTTTCGTCGTGCAAGTATTTGTACAGCTTAATAACCCTTAACGCAAATGACTTGCTTTTCTCTTTAACGGTGTTATCTCTCATGGCTTTTCCAAATAATTCCGAATTCTCTGAAACGATCTTTTCAAACGTCGCCAAAAACGACCGGTTGCTGTAATCGCGCTTTGCGCAGTTTTCACGCAACTGCGCACACAGAGCTTCGTCGTTCAGTAACGCCGTCAGAGCCTGTGCGACATTCTCAACGCCCTGCGGGCAGATCACGCCGTCCACGCCGTTTTCCACCTGGCTCGGCGCCGTTTCGTAGGCGGTGATGAGCACGGGTTTGGTCAGCATCTGCGCCTCGCGCACGGTCACGGCCTTGCCCTCATAGCGCGAGGGCTGCGCGTAAATATCGCAGGCTTTCATGTAGGGATAAGGGTTCGCCCGTTTTCCCAAAAAAACAAAAACGTCTCCGACGGCCAGCCGCTCGATCTCGTTTCTCAGCAGCGCTTCCTCCGGCCCGTAGCCGACGATATACCATTTGAAATCCTCGCCGCTGTCACGCATGAGCTTCGCGCTCTGCGCCGCCAGATCAAAGCCTTTTGCATGGCTGACGCGGCCGACGGAAAGGATCGTCTTTTTCGTTTTGTCAAATTCGGGCGGATCAAATTCTTCCGCCTGCGCGCGAACCAGACTTTCCGGCAAAATGTTTTCCACAACGACCAGTTTATCGGCAAGGCGCGGGTAGACGGACGCGAAGGTTTTGCACACGTCTTCGGAGACGCCGACGATTTTGTCAAAGCAATTCCATACCTTTTCGTCACGCGCAAAATCCATATGCGCTTTGGTATAATCGGTGTGGATCCACGCGATCCTTTGATCGGCGGTCGTGTTTTTTGCCGCAAAATCGTGCGGCCACATGAAGCTGATGACCGTATCGTATTTCGTTTTGATCTTCGGCATGGAGCTGACGCAGCTGTGCCAGTATTCCGAAAGCAGCGCAAACGTCGCGGCGTCATCATTGCCGTATTTTTTCTCAACTTTTACCTTAGCGGCAGCGCGTTTGAGCGCGATGGCGGGCTGCTTTTTCAGAACGGCTGTGACAGGCTGCATCATGGCCGCACAGGCGGGGATCTCCGGCAGAACGTGACAACGCTTATCAATGAATTCAAGCAGCTCACCCTCAACGGAAAAGAGCTGCAGGTCAACTTCATATTTGTCATAATCCAGCGCGTTGAGCAGCCCCAGCAGGCTGCGTTCAATGCCGCCCAGCGCCATACCGCCGCTGATAAATAAAAGCTTTTTTTTCAAGACAAACACCTGCTTTTATTAATGCGAAATGCGGAGTGCGGAATGCGAAATTGTGGGTCGCTTCGCTCCGATTTTTTATTGATTCGTTCTGACATGAATCGGTTCGGAAAACGGACAACAACTGCCGATAAACAGTATACAATCCTGCGAACTGCTGCACAGTAAGAATTTCAAAGAACGACCAATTCAGCAAGAGAATCATTCCGAACTCCGAATTTCGCATTTTGAATTAGTGAAAGAAGTCCACGCCCAGCACGCGGTGAACGCGGCGCGTGATCTTGTTGCGCACGATGTCTTTTTTACTCAGCCACGTTTTGGCGTACCAGTGGATGGTCCTGGTGTTTTCGGTCTTTTTCATCACGCCCGTCAGATCGTTGAACGGGCAGAAATATTCCGGCGGGAACACCGAAAAACCGGCGCAGCGCTGCACCGTTCCGTCGTTCTTTTTCAAGCCGTTCTTCTGCAGTTCGGCGGTGAAATATTTGCAGATGGTCAGGGCGTTCTGCGATCCGTCTTCGTTCAAAAAGTCGGTGCCCTCATACAAGTCCATCATGGTTTTCAGCAGTTCATGACCCGGCTCTTTGACCCAAAGGATCAGCCCCGGCGCGACGTAAGTGTCGTCCTCAAACGCGGCGACGCCGTCCACCTCAAGCAGCTCTTCAAACGGAGCGATCACTTCCACGTCCGTGTCAAAGTACAAACCGCCCTGCTCGTATAGAACTTTGAACCGCGCATAGTCGGACACGAACGCATATTTTTTCGCGTCGTACGCCTGACTGATGAAGCGATTATGGCGCACGTCAAAATTGTCCTCGTTCCACTCTTTGATCTCAAAATCGGGGAACGCGGCGCGCCACGAGGCGATACATTTTTGGATCAGCTTGCTTTTTTCGCCGCGGCCGAACCAGAAATAATGAATGGTTTTATTCATGGGATTTCCTCTCGGCTTTTGCCGCTTTTTTCTGCTCTTTTTCCCATTGGATCAGCGTCCGATCCGTCAGCAAACGGAACAGCCTGTAACTCTGAGGGAAGTTGGTAAACAGGAAATATTTCAACCGTGTTTTCGGACTCAGCGGCAGTTGCTTTGCATATTTGCGACACTGCCGGCGGATCGTTTTGATCTTTTGCCGATCCCCGCCGCTGTACCGGGTCAGATAGCGGTAAGCCCAAAAGGATTTGACCGCAACGTCGAGATAGATCGTTTTCGCGCGCTCATTGAGTTGGTCATACTGCGCCAGGCACCATTCGGCGCGCCGGATGACCATGGACTTATCATAAGAATTGACCAGGGACGAGGCATGCCCGGTCCGATAGAAATACATTTTTTTCGGCGAATACACCACCGTCGGCAGGCTGCTGTGCGCGTAAAGCTGAATGTTAAACGCCGTGTCCTCACCGAGCGAAAGGGAAGCGGGGAACCGGGCGCCTTCCAGACATGAAACGGTATAGAGCCTGCCCCAGATATAATTCAGCAGAAACGAATCGGAAAGAACACGGTCGCCGCAAGCGCTGTATTCCGCCGCTGTGTCGGGAACGTAAGCGTGCTGCGCCTCCTCCAGAAAAGCGTCGGGGCCGCGGAACGCGTCGCAAACGGCAATATCGGCGCCGGACTCTTCCAGCGCATCGGCAAGCGAAGCAAAATAATCGGGTGCGACAAAATCATCCGCGTCAACAAACGCCACACAATCCCCGTGCGCCTGTGCCAGCCCCGCGTTGCGCGCAGCGGAAACTCCGCCGTTCGGCTGGTCGATCAGGATCACACGCTCGTCTTTTTTGGCATAATCGAGAATGATCTGTTTTGATTGATCCGTGCTGCCGTCGTTCACACAGAGGATCTCCAGCGAACGCCATGTGTTGGTCAATACCGACTCAAGGCACTGTGTGAGATACGCCTGCGCGTTATAAACGGGAATAACGACACTGATCAAAGTGACCTGACTCATAAAAACCTCCGTTGCTTTCTCAAAGCAACCTCTGCGCTAAGCCAAAAATTCAAACCAATGCGTACGGTTCGGCGTGAAGAAATCAGAGGAATAGAAATGGAAACCGTTCGCGTAGGATTCCTTGATAAAGAAAACAAGATAAACACCGAGCAAAACGACATACAGCGCCCGATTTTGTCTTTGTTTCAGGCAAACGCCGAAAATGAGCGTAAGCAGCAGAATAACGTAAGGCATAGTATAAAACGCAAACCGCGCAAAGATCCAGTTGTAACCCGCCAGCAGGTAAATACCGGCGTGAACGACCGACAGGTTGATCAGGATATCAGTCACAGGTGAGATCGGTCGTATTTCTCTGGAAAAATAGGCAGCCAACCCAACGGGTATGCAGTTGAACAAAATGCGGAAAATGTTTGTGCCGGTTTCACGGCCTGCGGTGAACCAGCCCTGTGTATACACTTCGTAGTCGCCGCCTCTCAACAGATCCATAAAGGACGGCAGGAACAAGCTGACAAAAACCAGCGCAATCATACTGCCGATAACAATGGCAAAGGTCGGCAGCGACCAGGCGCGCTGGCGGCAGACAAAATAGATCGGGATCAGGATCAGGGCGGAACTGTGGATCAAGTAAGCAATCAAGATCAGGATCAGATATTTAAAAAAGTCGGACTTTTTGGGGGAAAACAGGTACCGGGTGCCCAGCAGCAGAATACCGGTGGCCACGTATTGGCGGATACCGTTCATGGTGGTGCCGTAATACCCGGTGGCAAAGCAGAAAAAGACAGCGGTATCAAAAGAGAAAGCATAATCTCTCAGGAAAAACATCAACGGGATAATGATCAGAATCGCGCACACCGTCACGAGCGAATGCGATTCAAAGCCGGATTTTTGAAGCAGATAACGCATATAGTAAAACAAAAAGGCTTTGGAACCAAACGTGGGCGGCGCAATGCCGGTTTCCACGGCCAAATCATAGGCGTACGTGTAATAATACGTGTCGCCGATGTTGTTGCGCAAGGCGGAAAAGACCAGCATGATCGCGGTCGGAATCAAAGCGACCAAAAGATTAGCCTTGGGCTTACCCCAGATGTTGTACCCGAGGCTCGGCACTCGCTGGCTCAACGCAGCGGTAAAGTAAGAGAACAGAAAAACGGTAAGCAGGTCAGTTGTCATAATACAGCGATCCTTTGTTTTATCTCTGAGAATCTTTCTTCAAATGGTAGGCGATCATCAGCCTCTTTGGGATCACCGCCGCGAGCACGGGCTTAAAGCAATAGATATAATCATGCTTGCTCAAATGTGCCTCTTTGCACCGCTTCATCAAATAACGCGACACGTTCAGACTGAACCTTGCCTTGCGGCGCCGGTAGGTGTAGGGGTTTTCCCGCACGATATAAAGCGGTTCCAGAATGTTGGCTGCCTTGTGACCGGTCAGATAAAAGCGCCAGAAGAAATCGACGTCCTCAATGCGCGCCAGCTTGGGATCGGTGGAATAACCGCCCAGCTCCTTATAAACGGCGGTGCGCATCACGATGCTCGCGTGACAGCAGGGATTGCTCTGCGCCAGAAAATCGATCTCAGGGTATTGCGGAATGGTGCGGACTTTGTCGGTGCCGTAGATCTGCATATAAGTGCCGACCACGTCGTATTCGGGGTGCTCTTCCAAAAACCGTACCTGTTTTTCAAAGCGGTCGGGCGCGCTGAGGTCGTCGCCGTCCATCCGGGCGCAGTAATCCCCCGTCGCAGCGGACAGGCAGCGGTTGAGCGTGGGACCGAGGGTGATGTTCTCTTCGTTTTTCAGCAGCACGATGCGGCTGTCTTTTTCGGCATATTCCCGGGCGATCTCATAGGTGTTGTCGCTCGAACCGTCGTCGCACAGGATCAGTTCAAGATTCCGGTGCGTTTGGTTCAGCACCGATTCAATGGCTTCGGGCAGCGTGTCGGCACAGTTGTAAATGCCCATCAAAACGGAAACCTTTTTGTTTTGGTACGAACGATCCATCGTGAACTCCTCAAATATACTTGGACGAACAAATCGCAATTTGTCGAGCTGACGCCCGAAGCCGATAGCTCGTGTCCCGAAAAGCAATTTGCTATCTGCTATCCGCTCAAATCGTAATTTGTCCTCGACAAATTCCGATTTTTCAATCATGATAAGCGATCAGCTTCTGCATGGCTCGCAGCAGACCATAAAACAGGAGGGTGCAGCGCAGTCTGGCGCAAAGGAAAAATGCCTTCCATTTCAGCGGCAGATAGCGGACCTCGAGCTGTTTGAGCGCCTGTCGGATCGGCGGCTCGTTGAGCACCTTTTTCAGCCGTTTACAAACGGCGCGCCGTCCATCGGTCGCCATCATTTCGTTGAGCCCGATGTTGATCAAGCAAAGCGCCCAGCGGTTGCGGATCGCCGCCATGCATTCATCGGCGTTTTCCCGTCCGGCGCAAAGCTCCTGCAGCGCCGTGTTCACGTGGAACGCCATGGCGGTATATTGGGGTTTGTACCGACCGGAAAGCGACGCGGTGTTGGCTTTGATATAGTGATAAAAACAGCGATCCAGATAAACGCTTTGACCCGCGGGACAGGCGCAGCCGTACTGAGCGGAAAAATACAGGTCTTCCGCTCCGATCTTTTCCAGATCGTAAAAAATCAGATGATGGTTTCGGATCAGCTGCGCATTAAACAGCTTGGTGCAGACCGTGCTGAGCGAGTGGATGAACTCCGGATGCGCCAGCCGTTCGCCGACCGGACCGAACGTGCAAAGCAGCAGTTCGTCGTTGGTCATGACCTGATCACCGTCAAAAATATGTTTTTCTTTTTTGCTTTCGCCGTATTCGCTCACATAGGACCAAACCACCAGATCGGCGTCATTTTTCTGCATAGCGTCCACGGCGGTTTCGATGGTTTCCGGCTCGATCCAATCGTCGCTGTCCACAAACACGAACCAGTCGCCGACCGCCTGCTCCATGCCGGAATTCCGCGCCTGAGACAAGCCGCCGTTTTGCTTACGGTCGCAGACCTTCACACGCGCATCCGCCGCAGCAAGGTGCTGCGCCAAGGCAAGCGTGCCGTCGGTCGAGCAATCGTTGACCACGATGACCTCGACGTTGCGGTAGGTCTGTGTTGTGAGACTGTTCACGCATTTTTCCAGCGTCTGCTCCGCGTTATAGGCGGGCACGATCACGCTGACGAGCGGTTGGTTTGGCATATCATTCCGCATTTCGCATTCCGCCTTCCGCATTCATTTTATCGTTCCGCTTCGTGGTAATTCGGCACGAGGTCGCGCAGCAGATCGCGCACGTTGTCTTCGTTCACGTGGCGCAGCGCTTTGATGCCCTGCTCCAGTTTTTTGCTGTCGAACTGAACGGGCGGCAGCACGAAGATCTTGTTGTTGGCGGTGAGCTGCATTTCGCCTTCTTCTTCGCTGAGCGTCAGCTCCTCATACAGCTTTTCACCCGGGCGCAAGCCGGTGAATTCGATCTTGATATCTTCATACGGCGTGTAGCCGGACAGGCGGATGAGCTTTTCGGCCAGCGACGTGATGCTCACGGGCTCGCCCATATCCAAAACAAATATCTCGCCGCCGCGGCTCAGGCCGCCCGCCTGGCACACGAGCTGCGCCGCTTCGGGGATGGTCATGAAATAGCGCGTGATGTCTTTGTGGGTCACGTACACGGGGCCGCCCGCCTCGATCTGCTCTTTGAAGATCGGGATCACGCTGCCGTTGGAGCCGAGCACGTTGCCGAAACGAACGGCGGCAAAATGCGTGGCGGTGTTTTTGCGCTCAAAATACTGGATAATGAGTTCGGTCACGCGCTTGGAGGCGCCCATGACGTTGGTCGGGTTCACGGCCTTATCGGTCGAAAGCGTGACCACCTTTTTCACGCCGCAGTCGATCGCGGCGTTGGCGACGTTGTAGGTGCCGAACACGTTGTTCTTCACGGCCTCGCAGGGGCTTTCCTCCATGAGAGGCACATGCTTGTGCGCGGCGGCATGGAACAAAACGGTGGGCTTGAATTCGTTCATCACTTCGCGCAGGCGTTTCGGATCCTGCACCGAGCCGATGCGGATGATGAACTCGACTTTGCCGTTATAGTGGCGATCCAGCTTGCCTTTGAGCAGGAACGCGTTGTTTTCGTAATTGTCAAAAATGATGATGCGCTTCGGGGCGTAGCGCGCGACCTGCGTGCAGAGCTCCGACCCGATCGAGCCGCCGCCGCCCGTGACCATGACGGTCTGCCCTTTGAGATAGGCGCAGATCGCAGTGTTCAGCTTGATCTCGGGACGTGCGAGCAGGTCGGCGATCTCGACGTTGCGCACCGCGCCTTCGGATGCAGGGTTTTCGGTGATCTCTTCAAAGGAAAGCGAAGTCTTCAGTTTGCAGCCGGTCTCCATGGCGATGCGCAGCAGTTCGCCGCGCCGCTGGCTGTTCATGGAGGGCACCGCTAAAATGATCTCGTCCACGTCGTACCGCTTGGCAAGCTCCGGAATGCGGTCGCTGCTGCCGCGCACGGGTACGAAGCCCACGCGGCGACCCTGCTTGTTCGGATCATCGTCCACAAAAACGACCGGCTTGCCCGTGGCAAAGCCCTTCTGTTCCAGCTCGCGGTAAATGGTGATGCCGGTATCGCCCGCGCCGATGATCATGATGCGGTGGCGCTTGGTGTTGTTGCGGTTGACGAAGATATTGCGCGCGCTGCGCAGCGAGCGGTAAAAGATGCGCAAAAAGCCCGAGAGGAAGAAGAGGAGCAGCGCGGCAAAAAAGTAAACCGAAAGGGAAAAGCCGGTATCCGGCAGCGCTGCGCTGCGCTGGTTGAACCAGCTCATGTTGCGGCAAATGCTGTCGGCGCCGATGGTGAGCAAAGTGGAAGTCAGAACCGCGCCGAGGCAGCGCACCAATTCATGCAGCCCGGCGTATTCCCACATGCTGTTGTAAAGCCCGAAAAACGTCAAAACGACCAGATAGATGAGAGAAGCATACCAGGAACGCCCGATGAGAACGCTGAGAATGCTTCTCAGTTCCCCTTGATACTGCATGCCGCAGACGGCAAGGTAAGAAAGATTCAAAAACAGCAGGTCAAGCAGGGCGATGACACAGCGCCTCAGAAAGATCTGCGTGGTCGGGAACCTGCGGTTGCCGGATGACAAGTCGCTCAATTGATTTCATCCTTTCAATTGTGGCTATACGCGAAATATTATAATACATAGATAGACAAGGTTATTATATAGCCATAGCGGAAAAAAGTCAACCAAAACGGCGGAATATGTCAAGTGATACAAACGGCGGAATATGTCAAGTGATACTTGACATATTCCGCACGATATACGCCTGCGGCGTTCGATATATTTGTTGCACAAATTCGATATATGCTCACTTTTGTTCGCATGCGATATGTTCGGCAGAGCCGAACAAGACTCGTCCCGACAGGGACATATCGAGCCACAAGGCATATCACGCGCGTTAGCGCATATCGCATTGCGCAGCAATATATCGCGTCTAGCTTTCGCTCGACATAAAAAGCCGCCGGATAACCCGACGGCTTTCGTTTATTCAGTTAGGTTGCTGATTAGTCTTCCTTCTTGCGAAGAACAACAGCGGTGGTGGCGCTCAGAGCGAGGACAACAACAGCCACGCCGGCAACGGCGGAAGCGCCGGTGGCGGGAGACTTGGAAGCGGCGGTGGTGCCGTTCACGGCCTTTTCGCTCTTGTCAAGGTTCGCGGTGTCTTTGATCACGCTGTCAACAGCGGCGCGGAAACCTTTGATGAGCTCGTTGATGAGGGTGACGTTCGCTTTCGCAACGCCGTCCCATTTGTAGCCGCCGAGTTCGCTGGCAGCGACCTGAGCAAAGTTGTCAACATCGTCGATTTCGGCAGCGTAGCAGATGTAAGCATAGCTGTCGTCAACGGTTTCACCGATAACCTGGGAACCCATGGCGGTGGGGTTCTGGAGAACGACGTCGCCGTCAACATAATCGCCGAGGAAAACGTTGTCGTTCAGGACAAATTCTTTGCCGTCAAGAACCATAACGGGCTTGCCGTATTCGTTCACAGCAGCGTTGGAGACAACGTTGAGGATGTCTTTCGCGGTGAGCTTGGTGCCGGCGGGAGCACGGTAGGAGATGATTCTGGAATCGACCCAGGAATCTTTCGCGCTGCTGTCATGGTAAGAACCATCGGGATGAGCGGCGGTGTAGATAACTTTGATGAAAACGTCGTACTGCTGGACTTCTGCGGCTTCCGTCGTTTCGTCTGCAAGAGCGACAAACGAGAAGCAGGAGAGGGCCATGATGAGAGCCAGGATGATGCTGAGTTTCTTCATGATTTTGTCCTCCGTTTTGAGTAAAATGTTTTTTGTTCACATACCTGGAAACAATATGTGCCTGTATTATATCGTATCCGAACCCAATATGCAAGCGTTTTTGAAAAAATTGTTAAGATTAAAATAGAAAAAAACGAAAAAAATCATCGGATTTTGTGAAAAGTGTGCAAAAGCAACGTCACGAATGCGAAATTCGGAATGCGAAGTTCGGAATTAGCCGTGGCAAACCAAAATTGCGAATTCCGAATTGCGAATTCCGAATTGGTGTTCAGTTCCCGAAGAACTCCACGCGCACGGCGTCGCTCGGCAGAGGAGCGAGCGCTTCGGTGGCGCTGCCGTTCGGATTGAGCGCTGCGGGAACGGTAATGATTTTTTCATTCAGCTTGTTTCCGGCGGCGTCATAGCAGTTGTAGCCGATCTGCACGATCACCGGCTCGCTCAGCGCGCTGATCGGGCGCACGGTGAGGGTCACGGCGGCGTTATTGCCCACAAGGGAGGCCTCGTATTTGTCGATTTTGTATTTCACGGTCTCGCCGTTTTCCGTGTAACTGAGCATATCGGGGCAGTTGACCTTGACCTTCTCGGGCGCGACGGTGCTTTCGGACGCAACGTGAGAGGACAGATTGGCACTTCTCGCCTCGGTTTCGGGCAGCGTGGGGCGCGAAGTGAGGTGATTGGGCGACGTGCCGCGCACGACGGTGGTGGTGATGCGCTGCCGGTTGGTGCGGCCAGTGTAGGACGCTTCCGCCTCCTCCATAGCCTGTTTGGACGCCGCCTCTTCCGGCGTCAGCAGGATCACGCCGATCAGTTCGCCGCCCGCGTTCGTCACGGGCTGCGCCACCTGCGTGTCGCCGTTCGCCGCCGTCACGGTCTCGCCAACGGCATAGACCGATCCATCCTCTGCTTTGGCGGTCTCGCCCTGATGCGGCAGGGTCTCCTCGGGTTCGGGGTTAACAATGGCTTTGGTGCAGCCGACCAGCGCACAGATTCCCAGCGCCAGCGCGGCAAGCAAGGCAAGGTTCTTTTTCATAACTTCTCCTTTTTGAAACACTGAATTTTTTTAATGCGAAATGTGGAGTGCGGAAGGCGGAATTGCGGGTCGCTTCGCTCCGATTATATTTTTCTCTTCTGTTTAGATCGTTACAGCGAATAAAAAAGCGGCATCTGTCCTCGCGGAACGCAAGAATGCGTTCCCTACAGGAGGAACCGAACTGCGATCAACATCGGAAGTGAGGGCGTTTTTCTTTTTCTTTTCCTTCTGCTATGGCAGCGAAAAGTTTTGTCTTTTGATGCGTTCCCTTCAATCGGTAGGGCACGGATTCTTCCGTGCCGCAAAACCAGAAATCGGTTTCTGTTTGCCGATACGGCTGAAGTCAGATGACACCAATCCTAATACAATTCGGAGCGAAGCGACCCTCAATTCCGCCTTCCGCACTCCGCCTTCCGCATTAGCACTGTGAACAACTTCTTAACTTTGACCTCTGACCTGTCAATCGTTCGGCAGGTAGGCTCTCAGCGCGTTCGGCACGGCGTAGCGCTCGCGGATCTCCGCGGCGTCGGCGGGGGTGAATTCGGGCGGCAGGGCGGTCAAAACAACCTGCCAGCCGGTCATGTGCCATTCCACGTGGGTGAAAATATGCCGCGCTTCGGGCAGCGGTTCTATGGCGAGCGCGTCGGGATAGCGCCGCCGCACCTCGGCTTCGGTGAGCGTGCCGAGCTCGTTGGGCAGCTCCCACAAATTGGCGAGCAAGCCCTTGGCGGGGCGTTTGCGCAGCGCGATTGTTTCCCCGCAGCAAAGGCGGAGCACGGTGCGGTTTTCGATGCGGCGCGCCTTTTTTTCGCTGCGGTTGGGCAGTTGTTCTTCGCGGTGCGTTTGATGCGCGGCGCAGAGCGAAGCCAGCGGGCAAATTGGGCACAGCGGCGCGCCGTTGGGCAGGCAGACCGTCTCGCCCAGTTCCATGACGCCCTGCGTCAGCGCGCCCGCGTCCGCCCCGACGGGGTAGATCGCCCGCAGCGCCTCGGTCACCGCCTTTTTGGTCTGCGGCTGCAGCACGTCGGCCTCGCAGCCGGTCAGGCGCATGGCGACGCGCAGCACGTTTCCGTCCACCGCGGGTTCGGGTTTGCCGTAGGCGATGGAGGCGATGGCGCCGGCGGTGTAATCGCCAACACCCGGCAGTTTGCGCAGCAGAACGGCGTCCGCGGGCAGTTCGCCGCCGAATTCGTTCACGATGATCTGCGCCGCTTTTTTTAAGTTTCGTGCCCGCGTATAATAGCCGAGCCCCTGCCAGAGCTTGAGCAGGTCTTCCTCATCCACGGCGGCCAGATCAGACACGGTCGGCAGCGCCGACAGAAAGCGGTGATAATACGGGATCACCGCCTCGATGCGGGTCTGCTGCAGCATGATCTCCGAGATCCAGACGTGGTAAGGGGTCGGGCTGTCGCGCCACGGCAGCGGCCGCCCGCAGCGGCGGTAATGCGCGATGACGAGCGGCGCGGCCTCGCCGAGCACGCGCTGGTCAAGCTCCATTTCCCCGCCCCCTTTCAAGTTGTCTTTTATTATAGCGTGACGGGATCGTTTTCGCAAGCGGCTTTTTTCAAAGGCGCAATGCGAAATGTAAAAAGCCGATAGCCGATAGCATCCATTGGCTGATTTATATAATCGGGTAAGGGCGAAGCCCTTCCATAATTTCGCCTTTCGCATTTCGCATTTCGCATTGAAAAACGCCTCCGAAGCAAGCTTCGGAGGCGTTTTGCTCTTATGGGGTTCAGATTCTGGCGACGCCGGAATCGCGGGCGGCCTGCGCCACGGCGGCGGCGACTGCGTCTTTGACGCGGGGATCGAACGCCTTGGGCAGGATGTAATCGGCGGAGAGCTCATCTTCAGAGATGAGGTCGGCCAGCGCGTTGGCGGCGGCGACCTTCATCGCTTCGTTGATGTCGCTGGCGCGAACGTCAAGCGCGCCGCGGAAGATGCCGGGGAACGCGAGCACGTTGTTGACCTGATTCGGGAAGTCGCTGCGGCCGGTGCAGACAACAGCGGCGCCCGCGGAAAGCGCGAGGTCGGGCATGATCTCGGGCACGGGGTTCGCCATCGCCATAACGATGGCGTTATCCGCCATGGAGCGCACCATATCCTGCGTGACGCAGCCGGGCGCGGAAACGCCGATGAAGATATCGGCGCCCTTGAGCGCATCGGCGAGCGAACCGGTGATGCGGTCGTTGGTGGTGAAATCGGCGATCTCCTGCTTGGCGGGGGTTAGACCGGGCGTACCGTCGCAGATGATGCCCTTGCGGTCGCACATGATGATGTTCTTGACGCCCATCCATTTGAACAGCTTGGCAATGGCAACGCCTGCCGCGCCGGCGCCGTTGAACACGGCGGTGCAGTCCTTGATGTCTTTCTTCACGATCTTCAGCGCGTTGATGAGGGCGGCGGAGCAAACCACCGCGGTGCCGTGCTGATCGTCGTGGAAGATCGGAATGTCGCATTTTTCCTTGAGCTTGCGCTCGATCTCGAAGCAGCGGGGCGCGGCGATGTCTTCGAGGTTCACGCCGCCGAAGCTGCCGGCGAGCAGGGTGACCACGTTGACGATCTCGTCCACATCCTTGGTGCGCACGCAAAGCGGGATGGCGTCAACGCCGCCGAACTCCTTGAACAGCACGCATTTGCCTTCCATCACGGGCATGCCGGCCTCGGGGCCGATGTCGCCCAGACCCAGCACGGCGGTGCCGTCAGTGATGACGGCGCACAGGTTGTGGCGGCGGGTCAGCTCATAGCTCTTGTCGATATCCT
>JAFTEL010000051.1 GCA_017453685.1 Clostridia bacterium | reverse complement strand
TCTATGGGCATGAAAGCTGCGTACAACCTCGACGGCGGGCAATCCTCCGGCATGTACTGGAACGAAAAGCTGTTCGGGCACAACAACCGCATCACGGGCGACGTGCTCGCGATCATCGACTGAGGAGGGGAGAGCATGAAAAAGCATCTGTTTGCAAAGACCGTCGCCGTTCTGGGCGTGATCGTATCCGCGCTGTATCTGCTGCTGCTGTTGACGTCGCGGTTCATGGAACTGCCGTTTGAGGTATCGCAGAACGTTCTGTTCGCCGACTGGGCGTTTATCGCCGTGCCGATCCTCGGCTTCGCTTCGTCGATCGCCCTGCAGATCGCCTCGGTCAGAAATCGCTGAACAAGGCAGCATTGCTTTGTGTAACGGAAAATCATTCGGGAGACGCGCTATGAAAAAAACAATCGCTGTCATTCTGCTTTGCTGCCTCACGGTATCGATGGCCTGCGTTCCCACGCCGGACCATGAGATTGTCGTCTATCAAGGCGATCAAGCGCTCGAGGATATGATCAACGCAACCGCAGAGGCGGTTGCGCCGGATTCGGAAGCTGCGCCGGACAAGACCTCTGCCTCGGAGGAGGTTATGCATACGCCTGCTTCGTATCAGGCGCCGGAAAGGATTCAGGAAAGCTATCCGCTTGGCATCGGCGATGCGCAGGTGATCTTTGACGCGCCGGTTTCCGTGCCGTTTTCCGATCGCTATCAGGTCTATGAGGTCAGCAAAGCAAAGCCGACGGTCACACAGGCCGTTCAAATCATCCGCGCGTTCTTTGGGAACGGCCCCGTTTATTCGGGGCAGTATTCCATGACGAAAGCGGAGTATGCCGAATTGCTGAAATACTGCGACGAAAGCCCGGAAATTCAGGAAGAAAACCGGAATATGCAGGCAAGCGGATTCGAGTACACCGTGCAGTATTTTATCAAGGATGAAATGGATACGGCGCCTTTATCGCGGGAGGATACGGCGTTGGACCTCGATCAATCCGCGTTTCCGATCCGGGCATACGGAAAACGAACAGGCGACAATACGTTTTATCAGATTCAGGGCGACGATCGCGACGACTATTGCGTGATTTCGATTACGCCGGAAAACATGTATCTGGCAAACGAAAGACTGGTTTACAGCGGGATCTATCCCGGTGCGCCTTCCGGCAGGAAGCTGAACAAACTGTCCGTCACACGCGAGGAAGCCGTTGCCGCCGCCGATGCATTTCTTTCGGAAGCCGGGATCGATTGGATGGCGGTATCCGATACGGAAAGCCTGCCCGCCGAGTACAGCCACCGGCTGATCGACGTTCCGATCAGTCAGGGATGGAAGCTCGTTTATCACCATACATATAACGGCGTTACCGGCGTGAATCAACAGTACAGCGGAACCCTTGCGGAAGACCAATACCGATCACCGTGGCCGCAGGAAACGATCTGGATGTATGTGGACGCAGAGGGCGTCAGATACTTCGAATGGTGCGGGATGTCCGAGGTGGAAGAGGTGAAAGAGAACGAACTGGTCATCATGCCGTTCGAGGAAATTCTGCAAATCATCAAAAACAGGCTGAAGATTGAAAATGCATATGCCGAGGTCGACAAAACAAGGGAAATACGCGTCACAAGCATTGAACTCGGCTACTGTGTGATTCCCAAAAAGAATGACGGCATGCGGGGCTATACCGTACCTGCATGGATCATCAGCTATGAAGAAAACAGTCTGCTGGGAGACGCTCCGCATACTTCCTACCGCGATTTCGTGATCGATGCGGTAACGGGCGCCAATATTCAAACTGCCGCAGCAAGCCAATGACTGTCCGGCGCTGCAATTTCATAACGGAATACAGGAGCTCTCAGGTCCCCCTTTCGGGTTTCTGAGAGCTCCTTTCTTGATCGGCAAACCCTTACAGCGCGTGCTGAAAGCTGCCGTCGAGCGCGTTGATCAGCAGGATCGAATCGTGCTTCAGCGCCGTTTTGTAACGGCTGTTTTGGTATACGACCACCCAGACCGGCGCGAGCACGGCTT
>JAFTEL010000050.1 GCA_017453685.1 Clostridia bacterium | reverse complement strand
GTCTTATTTCTTTTATGCAAGTGTCGCAGAGCTGTCGAGTGATCGGCGGCTCTGTTCCTTTTTAGGAAAGCCCTGATTCAGCCGTCAACGGAGCGCTTTCCGACGAACAAATCGGGGTTTCTTACGGCAGTTGCTTGAATTTTCCGGCGCTTGCGGTATAATAAGGGTGTTGATACAGGGAGGCATGTGAAGTGAAGCGAGCGATTATTTCCGGCGCGACCGGAGCGGTCGGCACCGCGCTCATCCGAAAACTCATCGAAGAAAATGTCGAAGTTCTGGTGCTGGCGCGCAAGGATTCCAAACGCCTTTCCGTTTTGCCGCAGCATGAGCTTGTCACAATCAAGCCCTGTTCGCTGGAAGAAATGGCGACCC
Source organism: Clostridia bacterium (assembly GCA_017453685.1). Classification (GTDB taxonomy): domain Bacteria; phylum Bacillota; class Clostridia; order Oscillospirales; family Acutalibacteraceae; genus UBA8612. Next base: position 5,903 of record JAFTEL010000050.1, on the reverse strand, counting down.
TGCCCAACGACACGGGCCGGGAATACGACGTGTTTTATCATCTGGCGTGGAGCGGCACCTTCGGTCCGTCGCGCAACGATATGTATCTGCAAAATAAAAACGTGCAATACGCGCTGGACGCGGTCGGGCTGGCAAAACGCTTCGGCTGCCATACCTTTGTGGGCGCAGGCTCTCAGGCGGAATACGGCAGGACGGATGAGATCATGAGCGAGACCACGCCGACCTTCCCCGAGACCGGTTACGGTATGGCGAAGCTCTGCGCAGGACAGATGACGAGAAGCTATGCCCACGCGCTCGGCTTAAAGCATATCTGGGTACGTATCCTCAGCGTTTACGGTGAAAACGACGGCGCGGGCAGCATGATCTCCACCACCATTGAAAAACTGCTCAACCACGAGCGCCCGGTGTTCACCGAAGGCACGCAGCTCTGGGATTATCTTTACAGCGGCGACGCCGCCAACGCGCTGTTCCTGCTGGGTGAAAAGGGCAGGGACGGTCGGATTTACGTCACGGCGAGCGGCGAGACCGCCCCGCTGCGGGATTATATCACGCGTCTGCGCGATGTGGTGGCGCCCGACGCCGAGCTGGGCTTCGGCGAATACGTTCCCGCCGCCCCGCCGCTGAGTATTCAGGCGGATATCACGCCGCTGAAGCAGGACGTCGGCTTCGCGCCGCAGGTGAGCTTTGAGGAAGGCGTCCGGCGGATACTGGCAAGCCGGAACGGCAAATGAGACCGGATGGCTTGTCATCATAAAAAAACAGTTTCACAAAAGCCGGGATTCACTTCACAGTGAGTCTCGGCTTTTGGCTCAGGCAAGAGGTATGAAGAAAGAGGTCAGAAGTGTGTTTTCAGCGAAGCATCTTCCTCTTTGGAGCAATATCAGTGAATCCTTCATTCTGTTTATGTGTTATTGACGGAACGATACGCTGCGCCAATGGCGGAATCTTCATCAAATCTTCATGTGTTTCCCGATTGAATCTTCATCTTTGGTTCGTTAGAATAGAGTCAAAGGAAGGAGGCCGCACCCATGCCGAACATTCTGATTTGCGATGATGAAAGGGATATTGTAAACGCGCTGAAGCTCTATCTGGCCGATGGGGACTACCGGTTATTCGAGGCTTTCAACGGATCGGAGGCGCTCGATATCCTGAACAGAGAAACGATCGACCTGATCCTGCTGGATATCATGATGCCGGAAATGGACGGCATTACCGCAGCGCTGAAGATCAGGGAGCTCAGCACCTGCCCGATCATTATGCTGACCGCCAAGAGCGAAGAAAAAGACATTGTGATCGGGCTGGACGCCGGCGCCGACGATTACATCACCAAGCCGTTCAATCCGTTGGAGGTCAAGGCGCGCGTTCGCTCGCAGCTCAGGCGGTATCTCCGCTTCGGCTCGGGTGCGCCCGGGCGGGAAACCTATGTGGTCGGCGGCATCGAAATGGACGACAAGGCCAAGTCCGTCACCGTCGACGGCGAGGCGGTTTCGCTCACACCCAAGGAATACGAAATATTAAAGCTGTTCCTGATGAACCCGGACAGAGTGTTTTCCCCGAAAGAAATCTACCGGCAGGTGTGGCAGGAAGCGCCGCTCAACAACGACAACACGGTTGCCGTCCATATCCGGAACCTGCGCGAAAAGGTTGAGATCGATCCGGCGGAGCCGAGATACATCAAGGTCTTGTTCGGCCGCGGCTACAAAATTGAAGGAGGAAAGAGAAGATGAAACAGGCCTATCGCACCTTGCCCGGCAAGGTGATCACCTACGTTGCCCTGATCCTGTCCGTTCTGCTGCTGGCAGGTTCCGTGCTGGCCGGCGCCTATATGCTTGACGACGGGCGCGTGTTCACTTATACCGAGGAAGCCTTTCAGAATGAATTGATTTCCGATCAGATCAAAAACACCGTCTGGCCGATCATAGACGCGAGGCTGGGCGAAAATCTCGCGGGTTCGCGGATGGAGGATGCGTTTGAGTTCGTGATCACCGATGCCGACGACAACATTCTGCTTGAATCCGCCGAGGCCAAAGCGGTTCAGAAATGGGATTATCACTACACCGCGTTTATCAGGAGAGACGGCGACGGAAAAATCGACGGCTTTTCCTTTTACCAGATGGATGAATATGAAAAAGCCACCATTGTGATTTCTCCCGTTCCCGGTTCAGCCGTCGGAAACCGCTTTCAGATGGCAGCCAGGCTGATCCATATCGCCTACACCATGCGCTACGCGGTTTTTGCCGTTGCCCTGCTTGCTCTGGCCGCCACGGTTGCGCTGGGCGTTCTGCTGCTGTGTGCTGCCGCCCGAAGACCGCATGACGACGGGGTCTACCCCGGCGCACTGAACCGCGTGCCGTTTGATCTGATCCTGTTTTTGTTTGCGGCTGCGCTGGCCGGAGGCTTTGTGGTGCTGTGTGACGCTGGGGAAGATTTCGGCGCCGTTCTTTTCGCTGCTCTTTTTCTGCTTCTGCTCCTGCCCGGCCTGCTCATGAGCCTGGCGGCGCGGGTCAAGGAACACTCGCTTTTGAAAAACACGATCGCGTACCGCCTGTTCAGGCTGCTCCGAAAAGCCTGCCGCGGCGTCGCGCACCTGCTGAAAAGCCTGCCCCTGATCTGGAAAACGCTACTCGGTCTGGCGGTCGTTTCGGCGGCCGAGCTGATCCCTCTGCTGTTGATCGGGTGGAACTTGGAGATGGTTTTCTTTTGGTTCATCGAAAAAGCCGTTCTGGTGCCGGTCGTCCTGTATGTTGCGCTCACGCTGCGCAAACTGCAGGCAGGCGGTCGGGCGCTCGCCAACGGTGACTTGGGTTACCGCGTCAACACCGACAAAATGATCGGGGATTTCAAGGAGCACGGCACCAATCTGAACAGCATATCCCGCGGTATTTCCATCGCCGTGGAAGACCGGCTGAAAAGCGAACGCATGAAGACCGAACTGATCACCAACGTGTCGCACGACATCAAAACGCCGGTCACGTCCATTCTGAATTATGCCGCGCTCATTCAAAAGGAGGCGGGGAACTCCGACGCCGTCAGGGAATATTCGGAGGTGCTCGTCCGGCAGTCGGAAAAGCTCAAAAAGCTGGTCGAGGATCTGATCGAGGCGTCCAAAGCGGCGACCGGGAATCTCGACGTGGCGCTTTCCCCCTGCGACGCGTCGCTGTTTCTGAATCAGGCCTCCGGCGAATACGAAAAAAAGCTTCGTGACGCCGGGCTGACACTGGTGGTCAGACAGCCGGAGGAAGAGATCATGATTCTGGCCGACGGCAGGCGCATGTGGCGCATTTTTGACAACCTGATGAACAACATCTGCAAATACGCTATGCCGGGCACCCGCGCCTATCTGTCGCTCGAAAAAGAAGGCGATCAGGCGGTCATCACGTTCAAAAACACGTCCCGAGAACCGCTCGATCTGACCGAGGATCAGCTGCTGGAACGGTTTGCGCGCGGGGACGCCTCACGAAATACCGAGGGGAACGGGCTCGGGCTGTCGATCGCCAAAAGCATCGCCGAGCTTCAGAACGGAACCATGAGGATCCTCACGGACGGCGATCTGTTCAAGGCGCGGCTTTCTTTTCCGATTCTTTCTGATGGCACAAGGGAAAAAGCAGTTCCTGATGTATCAAAAAATCCGTATGAGTTGTGAAAAGGCAGTTTTTGCCGAAAAGCAAACAAGCGAGCCTCTTGGCTCGCTTGTTTGCAAAAGGAAGGAGTAAATGAAAAAGAAACAAAAAGAAGAATTTGTTTAAGTGAGGCGGATTGTTTTCCGTGACTTTATATTACTACACTTTTTGGCAAGAAATGCTAACAATCAATGATAATTTTATGAACATTCTGTTAACAATTGCTTTCAAGAGTCTCTCAATTAATAAAAAGAGTTCTAAAATTTAACTAAAAAACAATCAAAAAGCCGACTTTTCATCGGAAAAGCCGGCTTTTTTGAACTCAGTGATACTTGGGCAGATAGTCGCCGTGCGCCTCGATCAGATCGTCGCACATGTGAATGATGTCGTCGATGCTCAGTTCCGCGGAGGTGTGCGGGTCCATCATGGCGGCCTGATAGATGGCGTCCTTGCGGCCGGTCACGGCGGCCTCGATGGTCAGCAGGTGAACGTTGATCATCAGCGTGTTCATCGCGGCGAGCTGCGTGGGCAGCGGACCCTGATAGCAGGGCTGGATGCCGTTGCGGTTGACCAGGCAGGCGACCTCGACGCAGGCGTCGGGATGCAGGTTCGGGATCAGACCGCGGTTGATGACGTTGCCGCCGATCTTGTAGGGAACGTCGGTGACGATGGCGTTCATGATGCCGGAGGCGTATTCACCGGTTCTTTCGTGCGTCACGTCGTCGTGCACGTATTTTTCGCGGTCGCTCTCCCAGCGCTCGATCTGATGGATGCAGCGGCGGATGTATTCGTCGAGCGGAATGTTGTAGCGGTCGATCAGTTCGGGATAATTCGCCTTGATGAAGAAGTTGTTGTATTCGGCGTTGTGCTCGCTGGATTCGGTGCAGTAATAGCCGAGGCGGCGGATGTATTCATAGCGGACGAGGTCATATTTGCCTTCCTTGTCGCCTTCCAGCACGGCGGCGGCGCGTTTGCGGATCTCGGGGTAGAGGTCGGTGCCGTCGTTGTCTTCGATCTCGAGCAGCCAGCCCATGTGGTTGATGCCGGCGATCTTTTCACGGATGGGATCGGTGTAAGGAATGCCGAGACCGTTGAGCAGACCTCTGGAGCAGCCCTGGACGGAGTGGCACAGACCGACGGATTTGACCGGCGCGTAACGGCCAAGCCAACCGGCGAGCTGCGCCATGGGATTGGTGTAGTTGAGGAAGTAAGCGTCCGGGCAGACCTCCGCCATATCGTCGGTGAAATCCTTGAGCACGGGGATGGTGCGCAGCGCGCGGAAAATGCCGCCGATGCCGTTGGAGTCGGCGATGGTCTGGCGCAAACCGTACTTCTTCGGCACTTCAAAGTCGATGATGGTGCAGGGATCGTACAGACCGACCTGAATGGCGTTGACCACGAACGACGCGCCGCGCAGGGCGTCCTTGCGCTGTTCCACGCCGAGATATTTGCTGACCTTGGCGCGGTTTTCGTTGATGTTGCGGTTGAGGCAGGTGATCATGACGTAGGATTCTTCCAGACGCTTCGGGTCGATGTCGTAAAGCGCGATCTCGCACTCACGCAGCGCGGGAACGCACATCACGTCGCCCAGAACGTTCTTGGCAAAAACGGTGCTGCCTGCGCCCATAAAGGTGATTTTCATGTTGTTTTCCTCCGTAACTATTTTGATATATGGAATAAGACAATGCTTAAATAAAGCCTTGATAGTCAACCGGTAAGTCGGGCTTGTTTGCCGCGCCGCCCGCCTTGAGGAACTTTTCATACAGTTCCTGCTTGTATTCGTCCGTGTAGTCGTAGCCCCACAGGCGGCGGATCTTGGCAAAATCCTCGCAGGTCTCGTCGGGGAGCTGCGTGACCGTTCCCTTGCGGTAGGGCAGGGGGACGCGCACCGTGCCGTTGGAGGAGATGTAATACTCGTTCGCCAGCGCGATGGCGGTGCGGTTGGCGGCGATCCGCGGGTGTTCTTCCCAAAACTTGATCTCGGTGATCGGAAACACGCACAGGTCGGCGTCGATCAGGCGGTAGGCATTTTCGCTCAGTCCGCTGTGCCCGTGGTGCGCGATCTGCACGATATCGCTTTTCAGCGTTTCGCCGTAGCGGGCCTCCAATATGGCGCTCGCCTTGGCGGAGGCGTCGCCCGTGATGAGGATGCGGCAGCCGTCAACTTCCACGGCGACCACCACGGACGTGTCATTGAAATCCTCGATTTTCTGCGGGTAAACATCCTCCTGCGTACAGAGCACGTCAAAGCAGAGATTGCGGCAGTAAAACCGCTGACCGGCC
>JAFTEL010000049.1 GCA_017453685.1 Clostridia bacterium | reverse complement strand
GGATAACCACGGGCATGTTGGTCTCGGGCACCTGCTCGTTGTCGACGCAGAGCGTGGCGGCAAAGCCCTCGTTATCCACAAGGGTGTCGGTGCTCACCCGATACATCCGCGCGATCTTGACCAGATTGGTGATGCTCGGCTCGGTCTTGCCGCTTTCATAATAGGAATATGCCGAACGGTCCACGCCGAGCACGTTTGCCACGTCCTCCTGACTGAAGCCGCAGGCGCGGCGCAGCTGCCGCAGGTTTTCTTTGAATGACATGGGAAAAGACCCCCTTCATAATAGTCGGAATTTGTCTAAGACAAATTCCGAAGCGATATAAATTCCTAACGGAATTTTCGATATATCCTGACGGATTCGATATGTGCTTCGCACGCGATATGCCCTGCGGGGCAAGAAAAGGAATTTATATCATATCGCATGCGAACATAAGTGAGCATATATCGAATTGTCCGCAGGACAATATATCGAATCGCCGCAAGGCGATATATCGACATGTTTCAATTCACTTTTCACAGGTATTCCGCCAGATGCTCCAGATCCTCGACCACGACGCTCGCGTTGATGGGGGAACGGCGATAAGCGTCCCTATCCGTCACGCCGCTGAGCACGAGCGCGGTGGGAATTTGGTGGTTCATGCCGATGGCGATGTCGGTCTCCAGCCGGTCGCCCACAAAGGCGAGCTCGTCCCGCTCGCAGCCGAGCAGGCCGGTGATGTAATCGACCGTCTGCGTCATGGGCTTGCCCATCACGAGCGGGCGGCGGCCGGTGGAGGCGGCGAACATCTCGATCATGGAGCCCGTGTCGGGCATAAAGCCGTCCGCCATGGGGCAGTTGAAATCGGGGTGCGTGGCGATATACGGCACACCCGCGGCCAGCAGGTTCGCGGCGCGGCGGATTTTTTCATAGGTGAGCGTCGTGTCAAAACCGAGCACCACCAGATCGGGGTCGGTCTCATCCAGCAGGATACCGCCGGCGATAAAGTCGGCGGTCAGGCGCTCGTTGCCGAGCAGATAGACCCGTTTGTCCGGATACGTTTTTTGCAGGTAATCGATGGTCACATGGGTCGACATGACGATGCGGTCTTCCTCCACGGGGAAGCCAATGCGCGCGAGCTTTTCACAGCAGACCTGCACGTTGTTGGAGGAATTGTTGGTGAAAAAGCGGTAATCGCGGCCCGTGTCCCACAGCGTTTTGATAAAGGACGGGGCGCCCCCTATCAAGCGGTTGCCCAGATAGAAGGTGCCGTCCATATCAATGATGAAATATTTGGTTTTCTCAAAAACCGAAGATGTCTTCATACGTCAGTGCTCTTGTGGTCTCCTCTTCGTCGCTTTGGTTGTTGGTCTCTTCGATCAGCTTCACCTTCACGTCAAAGGTCGAGGTGGCGTAGCGCCCGCCCTGCACCTGGATGCGGAAGATGGAAAGCGTCAGCGTGTCGCCCACTTTGGAGTTGGCGATGGTTTCCAGCAGGACGTCCGCCTTATCCATCTTTTTGCCGTTGACGGCGGTGATCATGTCGCCCACCTGCACGTCGGTGTTGGTAAGGTCGCTGCCCGCTTCGATCTTGGCGATGACCAGCGAACCGCTGGGCAGCCCCTTCATCTGAACGGCGATGGCGTAAACGCTGCTGATGGAAGAAGAATCGTTGGGTACGTAGCTGATGCCCAGGCGCGGTCTGCCGGGCACGTAGCCGTACTGCACGACTTTGTTGATGACGTCCTGCGCCTGCGTGATCGGCACGGCGAAGGAGATGCCTTCAAATTCGGTCGCGGCGATCTTGGAAGAATTGATGCCGATGACCTGACCGTATTCGTTGACCAGCGGGCCGCCGGAGTTGCCGGGGCTGATGGCGGCGTTGTGCTGGATGCAGATCATATCATAGCCGATGCTGCTCGTGATCGAGCGGCCGATGGCGGACACGATGCCGTCCGTGAACGAGCCGAAGAACTCGCTGCCGCCGGGGTTGCCGATGGCGTAGACCGGGTCGCCGACTGCCAGCGAATCGGAGTCGCCGAACTCAGCGGCGGTGAAGCCCATTTTCTTGATGCGCAGCACGCCGACGTCGGTTCTGGCGTCATACCCGACGATCTCCGCGTCATAACGCGTGCCGTCCTCCGTTTCGATGACGGCGGTCATGTTCTTTGTGGAAATGACGTGCGCGCAAGTGAGGATATAGGTGTAAGTGTGCGTCGTATCCTCTTTCATGATGATGCCCGTACCTTCGGAGGCGACGGAATCGTTCGTGCCGGAGCCGTTCGCCGAACCGGAGGTGAAAGCGCTCTGGCTCTTTTGCGAATACAGCTTGACCGCTACGATGCTGGGCGAAATCTTCTTATAGATTTCGGCGGGCGTCAGCGCTTTGCCGGACGCGGCGGCGCTGCTCTTGGGGGATTTGTTCAGTTCCAGCTGCGGCGCGTTTGCGTTCGCCGTCACGTCGTCGGACGCGCTGCTGCTCGTGCCGGATTGACCGCCGCGCTTGTAAATCATCAGCGAGACCGGCACGGAAATGCCGACCGCCAGGATCAGCACGGCGAGCAGAACGCAGAAAATGGCAAGCCCGCTCTTTTTCTTCTTGGGGGGCGTGCTCGGCGCGGACGCCGACGGCGTGTAAGCCGGCTGCGAATAAGAATAGGAATACGACTGCGGCGGCGTATAGGGCGGCGTATAAGGCGCGCTCGGCTGCTGCGGCTCAAAGGAGGGCTGCGGTTCGGTCGGCTGCTGCGGCTCAAAGGAAGGCTGCGGTTCATATGAGGGCTGCGGCTCGGTCGGCTGCTGCGGCTCGGCCGGCTGCTGCGGCTCGATCGGTTCGGGTTCGTTATCGGGAGCGGAAACCGACGGGTTTTCGTTAAAGAGGTTGTTGTTGTCTTCCATGGTCATTTACTCCTTTCGTTGTCGGTTTTCATCATAAAACCCGTGTATT
>JAFTEL010000048.1 GCA_017453685.1 Clostridia bacterium | reverse complement strand
GCCGACGAGTTTGAAAAGGAATACGTTTCGCAGGGCTTTGATTCCGACCGTTCCATCGAAGAAACGCTGAACATCGGCTGGAAGCTGCTTGCCATCCTGCCGCGCAGCGAGCTCAAACGTATCAGCGACGAATTGCTGGATGAGTATTACGGCAAATTCTGACGAAAGGAGAGCCGCAGATGGCTGTTCTGAACGTCAACCCCACCCGCATGGAGTTGACCAACCTCAAACGAAAACTGGTAACGGCGCGCCGCGGGCACAAGCTGCTCAAGGACAAGCGCGACGAACTCATGCGCCGTTTTATGGAACTCGTGCGTGAAAACAAGGCCTTGCGCGCCAAAGTCGAGGCGGATATCCATCAGGCGAACACGCATATGGCGGTGGCTCGTTCCGTGATGGACGAGGCCGCGCTCGACGTCGCGCTGATGATGCCCACGCAGGAGATGAGCCTTGAGATCACGCAGAAAAACGTGATGAGCGTGCTCATCCCGCAGTATGACGCCAAATTCAAAACGGCGGATGAAAACGACATTTATTCCTACGGCTTTGCTTTCACCTCCGCCGATCTGGATGAGGCGGTCGGCAGTCTGTCTGATATTTTGCCCGACCTGCTTCGCCTGGCGGAATTGGAAAAATCCTGTCAGCTCATGGCGGCGGAGATCGAAAAAACGCGCCGCCGCGTCAACGCGCTGGAGCACGTGATGATCCCGCAGTACGAAGAAACCATCAAATATATCACCATGAAGCTGGATGAGAACGAACGCAGCACCACGACCCGCCTGATGAAGGTGAAGGACATGATGCTGGAGCAAGCCCATCATTATGAGCAGTAAAGGAGAAGCGTTATGTATCTTGGTATTATCAACGGCTGGGCGGACGGCTGCCTGAAAGCCGTGCGCGACAAAGGTCTCGGCTGGGTCGAATTCTGCGTGAACCATAATTATGACAGCGCCGAAGTGCTTGCCGAAAAAGAGCGCATCAAAGAGAGCTGCGAAAAATACGATGTGCGCGTCGGCGCCATCGGCCGCTGGGGCATGAAGCGCATCGACGAAAACGGCGCGATCATCCCCGAAGCGCTGCAGCACGACAAAAACTGCATCGATCTGGCGTCCTTCCTCGGCTGTCCGGTGTTCAACGCCGGCTGCAACGAGGTGAAGGGCAAATCATTCCTCGAAAACTGCGAGATCGCCATCGACTATTTTTCCAGGCTGATCGAATACGGCAAAGAGCGCAATGTCAAGATCGCCGTGTATAACTGCGATTGGGAAAACTTTGTCGTTTCCGACCCCGCGTGGGACGTTGTGCTGGGGCGCCTGCCCGAGCTCGGCATCAAGTATGACACCTCGCACTGCCGCGGCCGCGGCGGCGACTATCTGGCGGAGCTCAAAAAATGGGGCGACCGCGTCTATCATTTCCACATCAAGGGCACGCTTTACATCAACGGCGACGGTTACGACGATCCGCCCGCAGGGCTGGACAACGTGAACTGGGGCGCCGTGATGGCGATGCTCTATATCAAGAAATATGACGGCATGCTCTCCGTCGAGCCGCATTCCGGCAACTGGCGCGGCAAGGTCGGGCAGTGGGGCATTGATTTCACCATCCGCTACATCACGCCTTACATCATGCCCGAGGACTACGACTGCGACGATAACCCCTATTTGCCGTAATGCTGTGATGAAGTCATCTTCTGTTCTGAAACAGAACGCACAAAAGCTCCGCAAGGACATGACAAAGGAAGAACGCCATCTTTGGTATGACTTTTTGAAAGGTTTACCGTGCACGGTGAATCGGCAAAAAGTGATTGGCAAATGTATTGTTGATTTCTATATTGATTCTGCAAAACTTGTGATCGAAATTGATGGTTCACAACATTATGAGGAAAAGGGCATTCTGTCAGACAAAAAACGGGATGACTATTTGGCGGACAGAGGACTTGCGGTGCTGCGGTATTCAAATGTCGACGTAAATCAAAACTTTGATTCTGTTTGCGAGGATATACTTATCCACTTGAATCAACCGAATCGGATCACTTAACCTTAAGCGTGTTTTGCCTTCCCTTGGGGGAAGGTGCCCCGAAGGGGCGGATGAGGGAAACCCTGTCCTTTCGCTGTCAGCCGATCATGACAGACAGCAACCACCTTTTCCCTCATCAGTCAGCCTTCGGCTGACAGCTTCCCCCAAGGGAAGCCTTGGTGGAAGGAGTTCAATATGGTCAAAAAATTCATCTCCTGGAACGTCAACGGTCTGCGTGCCTGCATGAACAAGGGCTTTGCGGATATTTTCGCCGAGCTTGACGCCGACGTTTTCTGCCTGCAGGAAACCAAGCTGCAGGCCGGTCAGATCGACTTTCAGCCCGAGGGCTATGAGCAGTTCTGGAACTACGCCGAGAAAAAGGGTTATTCGGGCACGGCGGTCTTCACCAAGGAAAAACCGTTGAGCGTGTTTTATGGCATCGACATCCCCAAGCACGATACCGAAGGCCGCGTGATCACGCTGGAATTTGAAAAGTTCTACTTTGTCTGCGTCTATACGCCCAACGCCCAGGATGAACTGCGGCGGCTTGATTACCGCATGGAGTGGGAAGACGATTTCCGTGACTATCTCACGTCGCTTGCCAAAACCAAGGGCGTGGTCGTCACGGGCGACATGAATGTGGCGCATGAGGAGATCGACCTGAAAAATCCCAAGACCAACCGCCGCAACCCAGGCTTCACCGATGAGGAGCGCGGCAAAATGACCGAGCTGCTCCAGGCGGGCTTCGTGGATTCCTTCCGATATTTTTATCCCGACGCGACGGACGCCTATTCGTGGTGGAGCTACCGCTTCCACGCGCGGGAAAAGAACGTCGGCTGGCGTATCGACTATTTTCTGGTCAGTGACAGTCTCAAACCGAATCTCACCGCCGCCTGCATCCACCCCGAGATATACGGTTCCGACCATTGTCCCGTCGAAGTGCAGTTGGATATTTAAAACAGATGAAAACCTTGCAGTGCCTGTGGAAGTTCAAATGCTTCCACAGGTTTTTTCTATATCGTTTAAGGATCAAGGGAATCAATTTAAAAAAGGTTGGTTGCTATGAAAAAGACCTGCTCCCGATAACGAGAGCAGGTCTTGCGAATGATGAAGGAAACAGGAAATCATACGGTTGCCGGCTTTATGTCAGAATGCATTGTATTCCTTGCACAGGAAGAGATGGCACAACAATACGCTCAGCACTGCGTCAAAGCAGCGATCAAAACAAAAGACTGTTTCCCATGATTCTTTACTTGTTTCGGACATATACCTGGAATGAATCGTAGTTTTCTAAAGTATACGTTCCTTTTTCACATTCCTCGTTTAAATAGGCAATGGCAGCATCGTAGTTTTTTCTTTCGTTTGACTTAGCTTCTGCGGCAAATGCGTCTACGATATAGTCCGAGGGTTTTGTTTTCAGTTCTGTAAGAAACGTTTCATACAGCGCATCGCTCGTTTCAATGGGCGGTTCCTGATAGAAAAACTTATTATTCGTGTGACGATCGGCAGTTAAGTAACAAACAGCTTTATTGCCTAAGATCAACACGTCATCTTTTTCGGCTGTATGATTGATTAAATAGTTACTGATTTTTTTCGCTTCGGCAGTTGTTTCCGATTCGGCAGATGTTTTTTTGGAAACGGAAAAATCGTAAAGAGGCTTGCAGACAATGCATAAGAAACAAATCGCAATGATCGCTGCCAAAAGCCGTTTCGCTCTGATCGGGGTGATCTTATCTTTCACCATTTCCATGAAAGAATCAAGCGTTAAACAGGCGGGGATAACAAAGAACGGAATGAAAATGATACCGTAATGATGATAAGGTCTTCCGCTGATCGCCGAAGATAAAAATGCCAAAGCTAAGGCAAACAGATTTAAATATACGATCTTGTTTTTCGGATGGGTCACAAACGAATACAGGAGGAAGAACGCAGCAAGGCCGACAAGATCGATACATTCCAGGGCGAATTTAACAATGCGCAGAATCGATGCTTTAGAGCCGGTGTAGGAAAGATTGAAAACGAAATAACAGTCGATCATGTCTTGCAGCGAATGGGTCATGATCAGATAGATAAAAATCGGAATGATTACGATCAGGCAGCCGACCAGAAAGCAAAGGGCGCATTTAACCAAATCCATCAGCTTTTTGCGATGCAGGAAATGAAAAACAACCGGCAGCAGCAAAGCGCCCCACAGACCGACCATATTCACACGTAGGAAGAAAACGATCGCAAAACTCGTTCCGATCAGAACAATATCAATCATTTTGTAGGTCTCGGAAACGAAGAATTTGACAACGAAATAGAGCGACAAGGCGATCCATGGCAAGGCATATTCTTCCACAAGATTGCCGCCCTCGAAGAAAGGCAAAGAGCAGAGCTGCAAAACGAGATAGATGGTTAAAAGGCTGAGGGCATTGCTGTTCGTAAACAGCTTAATGATACGATGAAAAATCAAAACCGCCGCAAACAGGTTGATGATTTCGATGATCCAAACGCCATATATGCGGCCGAAGCCGATCAGGTAACCAAAACCATTTATGAAGTATAAGAGGACGCCTTTATGATCAAAAAGATCCCGGTAAGGAACTGCTCCGTCAAGCAATGCTTTCCCCATATACAAAAAGACCGCAGAGTCCTTTTTGGGGTATTCGTTGGCGATCGGGGAAAGAGACAATTGGGATGAAAAGAGAATCGTGATCAAAAGCAGCACGACAGCAGGACAAAGCCACTGAAGAGCGGAATGACGAGAAAAAAACCGATTGATCTCCTCTTCTCTTTTGTATGCGATAACGAACAGAGTCAGAAAGCCAAAAACACAGAGCATATTCATCCGTTTCACCCGCCTTTTCTGAAAGTCTTATATCTCGATCTGGTAGTCCGCCATTTGACCGACGGAGTCCCAAAGCTTGTCGGCTTTTTCGACCCAATCGGGGAAGCCGTCGGGTGAGGCGGGGTAACGGGCGTAATGCAGCAGCACGCGGATCGCTTTCACGCCGCCGCCGAGCATCCCGCCGATCTCCGCGGGCTTGATGTTGCCGCTCGCTAAGCCGTAGAGAATGAAAAACACCGCTTTGGCGATCTCGGCTGCGTCAACTTTGCCTGCGCCGATGATCTTCTTGCTGAAGATCGCGTCATGCTTGAACAGGAAATCGTTCATCCTGATCGAGTGGCTGACCGCCCGCGCGAACGCGGCGAGCACCAGCGCGAATTCTTTGCCCTGCCCGTCGTTGTAGCGCTTGTTGATCGGCCAGAGCGCTTCGCGTGTCAGATAGGCGCCGTTTTGCAGGGCGGAAGCCGCCACTTCGGCGGCGATCTCTTCCAGCACCAGCGCCGCCGTGGTGCCTTCGCCGTTGTCGGGCTTGGTCAGGCAGGCGGCGTCGCCCATGCAGAGAAAGCCGTCCGCCACGAAGGAATACAGCGGGCGGCGGTAGGGGGTCGTGCCGATCTCTTCCCGCACGACGTGGTAGGGCGGGACTTTGACGTTCTGGCAGAACAGACGGTAGAACTTTTCGCCGACGTCAAGGCTGCAGCTGGAGCCGATGCCGAGAATGGCGTCAGCGGAATCGTCCGACGGCGCGATCCAGAGTTTATAGAAAAGATAGAACTGCGATTTGAGCCAGCGCTCCATCGGTTCGTCAAATTTAATGTAGCGCAGCTTCACGAAGAACACGTCCCGCGCCGTGAGCGCGAATTTCTCGACGCCGTAGTCATCCGGCAGCGACCGCCGCACGACCGCCTGCTTGCCGGAGCAATCCGCCAGCAGCCGGCAGCCGATTTCGACCGATTCGCCCTCGCGGGTGAACCGCACGCCGCTGATGCGCCCGTCGGTATAGAGCGCGGTTTCGTAGCACGCACCGTAAACGATTTCGGCGCCCGCTGCCTGCGCCCAGACGTTCATGCGAAGCATATAGCCGCTTTTGTGCATACCGATTACGTCTTTCTTGCCCGGCTTCGGGTGCTTGCCATAGGGGGAAAACTGTGTGTCGTCCGTAAATTCAAAGCAGTAAACGCCGTCGTCCGGCTGCACCTGCGGCAGATCGAAGCGCTGCATTTCGCCGCGGTTCATGTGAAATACGTCGTATTCGCTGCTGAGCGTTTCGGGCGTATCCTTTTCGATCACCAGCACGGAAAAGCCGCGCTGCGCCATTTCATGCGCAAAATAAGCGCCGGCAGACGATGCGCCGACGATCACAATATCATAAGCGTCTTTCATACGATTTCACTTCCTTACGAAATGATTGTATCGCATAACGGATGATTTGACAAGTATATCTTGTTGAAGAAAGCCCCGCTATGATTTCGTCATAACGGGGCTTTGGAATTATCGGAATCAGTCTTTGAAATAGCGGTTGAGCAGGCCTTCGAACGCCTTGCCGTGTCTGGCTTCGTCCTTGCACATTTCGTGCACGGTGTCGTGGATGGCGTCGTAGTTGCGAGCTTTGGCGAGCTTGGCGAGGGCGAGCTTGCCTTCGGTCGCGCCGAATTCGGCGTCAACGCGCTTCTGCAGGTTTTCTTTGGTGCTGGCGCTGAGCACTTCACCGAGCAGTTCGGCGAACTTGGCGGCGTGTTCCGCTTCTTCAAACGCGATGCGCTTAAAGGCCTCGGCCACCTCGGGATAACCTTCACGGTCGGCCACGCGGCTCATGGCAAGGTACATACCCACTTCGCTGCATTCGCCGGTGAAATTGTCGCGCAGACCGTTGAGGATATCGTCCTCCACGCCCTGAGCCACGCCGACTTTATGCTCGTCGGCCCAGACTCTCGCGCCGTCAGCCTGAACGGTGAATTTTTCACCGGGGCATTTGCAAAGCGGGCAAAAATCGGGGGCGGAGTCGCCTTCGTGAACGTAACCGCAGACAGGGCAAACAAACTTTTTCATGGGAAATCTCTCCTAACTTTATGTAATATAGTTTCCATAACTTATGATAACGGATATTGAACACTTTGTCAATAAAAAAACTGCCGGAAGAAAGCTCTTTCGGCAGTTTGCGCTTTCTCAGGCTTCGTCAACCTTTTTGTAGCCCTTGCTGATCAGCAGATTGCGGATGCGGTCGGCGGGGTCGAGCAGGTGGCTGACGGACATATCGTGATTGAGCGTGTCGATGATGTAGGAGATGTATTTGGACATATCGACTTCGGTGTGCCATTCTCTGGCCTGAAGCTCGGGGGTGCAGTAAATGAGGTTGGTGGTGAACACGTGGTCGATGATGCCTTTTTCATAGGCTTCGTCGAACCCGTCAAGCCCGTTGCAGAACAGACCGAAGCTGCTGCAAATGAAAATGCGGTTAGCTTTCAGATCCTTGAGCTTGCCGGCGACTTCGAGCATGGATTCGCCGGAGGAGATCATATCGTCAACGATGATGACGTCTTTGCCCTCCACGTTGTCGCCGAGGAACTCATGGGCAATGATCGGGTTGCGGCCGTTCACGATGCGGGAATAGTCGCGGCGCTTGTAGAACATGCCGAGCTCCACTTCCAGCACGGTGGAATAGTAAATGCAGCGCCCCATGCCGCCCTCGTCGGGGGAAATGACCATCAGGTGGTCTTTGTCGAAATGCAGGTCGACGATCGTGCGGGTCATGGCTTTGATCATCTGGTAAACGGGCTGAACGCTTTCAAAGCCGCTGAGCGGAATGGCGTTTTGCACGCGGGGATCGTGCGCGTCAAAGGTGATGATGTTGTCCACGCCCATGTAGTTGCACAGTTCCTGCAGCATGTTGGCGCAGTCGAGCGATTCGCGGGTGGAACGCTTGTGCTGCCTGCCCTCGTAGAGCATCGGCATGATGACCGTGATGCGCCTCGCCTTGCCGGCCACCGCGCTGATGGCGCGCTTGAGGTTGGCAAAATGATCGTCGGGGCTCATGGGCACGCGCATGCCGTACATTTCAAAATCAACGCCGTAATTGAAGCAGTCGCACAGAATGAAAAGGTCGTAGCCTCTGACGGTTTCGTGGATGGTCGCCTTGCCTTCGCCCGTTCCGAAGCGGGGGAAGCGAACGTCGACCAGATAGGAGGAACGCTCATAGCCGATAAACGAAAGCGTGTCCTTGTGCTCGTGCAGCCGTTCCGCTCTCCAGGAGGTCAAGTACCAGTCGATTCTCTTCGCCAGATTTTCACAGCCGGGCAGGGCGATGATGCCGAGCTGACCGTGAGGGATCGTTTGAAAGTTTTCGTCAAATCCTGCCATTTTTTACCGTTCCCCTTTGCGTTATGATTCGGATGAACCGTTGCTTTTATTGTAACGAATAACAGACGGTTTGTAAACAGGAACGGCAGATTTTCGACAACAAAATAATGTGGAACTTTCGCCTTGGGTTTTAGTGAAAATCACCATATGTTGGTGTTACTGATAGCTTCGGTCAACGGTGATCACACAGTAGTAGTTGCTCTTTTGCTGTGCGATGCGGCTGCCGATCTCATCCGTGATCTCACGGTCGCTGATTTTCACCGAAAACGGCACGACGACGTCGAAGATCAGGTTGGTATGGTGCGGACCGGAGACCATGCGGAAATCGTGCATGGAAAGGCTCTCGTCGATGCTTTTCACGACCTCTTCCGTCAGCGCTCTGGCCTGATTGACCTGCTCGTCGTCTGTGACGATCGGATCCATGTGCAGTGTGATGTTCAGTCCCATTTCAGCGTGGATATCCCGCTCGATCACGTCCATGAGATCGTGGCTTTCCATGATGTCGGTGTTCGCCGAGACCTCGGCGTGGGCGCTGACGAAACAGCGGCTCGGGCCGTAGTCGTGCACGATCAGGTCATGCACGCCGATGACGCCGTCGTAGGACAGGATCTTATCTTCAATCTCTTTCACGAATTCCTTGGTCGGCGGCTGACCGAGCAGGGGCGCGAGCGTGTCGCGGAACACGCTGAAACCGGCAAAGAACACGAAGCCCGCCACGATGATGCCGAAGATGCCGTCAAACGGCAGGGTGAAGCGGCGCGAGAGGAACAGCGCCAGAATGGTGAACGAGGTGGCGGCCACGTCGCTGAGGCTGTCGACCACCACGGCGTTGACCGTGCCGGAGTTGATCTGCTTGCCGATGGCGCGGTTGAAAAAGGCGAGCCACAGCTTGCCGCCGATGGAGAGCAGCAGCACCAGCACCGAGACCCACGAAAAGACGAGCGGTTCGGGGCTTCGGATCTTTTCGATCGAGCTTCGGATCAGCTCGACGCCCATATACATGATGACGACCGCGACGCCCATGCCCGCCAAATACTCGATGCGGCCGTGACCGTAGGGATGTTCCTGATCGGCGGGTTTGGCGGACAGGCGAAAGCCCAGCACCGAAATGCAGGAGTTGCCCGCGTCGGAGAGGTTGTTGAGCGCGTCGGCGGTGATGGCGATGCTGTGCGTGAGCGTGCCGATGAGCAACTTGATCGCGGAGAGAATAACGTTGAGCACGATGCCGACCACGCCGCTGAGGATACCGTAGCGGGCGCGCACCTTGACGCTGCCGGTGTTTTGATGATCTTTGATAAACAGTCGGATCAGCAGACGCGACATAATGACTCCCTCATTTCGGAAAAGATACCGTTATTCTATTCCGATCTTTCGGTTTCGTCAAGTCCGCAGTAAGCCCTTGAGTTTTTGCTTTTCATCCTCTTTCAGGCAGCCGAGTCCCCACGCCGCCGCGCCGAAGAGCGCCAGCCCCGGCAGGATGAGCAGAAGCAGGCTGCTTTTTTGCGTGAGCGTACCGACGCCGAAGAACACCTTTGCGCCCCGCAGCAGCGACATGCTGCCTGCGGCGGCCAGCAGCGGCTTGCCCAGATCGGAAAACGGATGTACCCGCACGGTGCAGGCGGTGGTCAGCCGATGGAAACTCAGCGAAAAATTCATGATCTCGCTGAAAAAGAGAATGAAAATATAGCCCTTGACCGCGTATTTCGGCAGCAGCACATAGACCAGCGCGACGCAGAGGGAAGAATCCAGGATGTTGTAGCGCATGGAAGCCAGCTGTTCGTTCAGCCCCTTGAGCATGCCGTCCACCATGGTGTCGGCATACATCACGGGCATGAGCAGGCTGAGCAGGCGGATGAAAAAAGCGGGCGCGTCGTCGGCGTAAACGCTGCGCGACACGTCGCCAGCAAAAAAGAACAGGAAGGCGGCGCAGCCGAAGGAAAACAAAACGGTCAGCCGCAGGCAGAAGCGCACCGTGAAGTCGATCTGTGTCTGCCTGCCCTTGTTGCGGCAGTCGGCGAGTTCCGGCACCAGCAGACCGGACAGCGCATAGAGCACGGCGGCAGGGTAGAGGACGATCGGCAGCGCCATGCCGTGGATGCTGCCGTAAAGGTTCATCGCCTGCTCGGCGCTCTGCCCCGATTTGCGGAAGCCGACGGGGATGAGCAGGTGCTCCACCGTCAGCAGCACCGAGCGCATCCCCGACCCGACGGCGTCGGGCAGGGCGATGGGCAGCAGGGCGCGCAGACCGCAGGGCGCTTTTACAAAGCCTTTGAATTTGCGGTGATCCATCCGGCAGACCGCCAGCGACAGGGCGCAGCTGACCGTTTCGCTCAGGCTGATGCCGAAGCTCACGCAGGCGCACGCCAGCCCGATATCGCCGTTCATCAGGCGGCGCAGGGCGAGAACGGTGGCAAGCACCTTGACCAGTTGTTCCAGCAGTTGGATCCCCGTGTATTTCAGCAGCGTTTTGCGCGCGGTAAAATAGCCGTTGAGCGCGGCGGATACCGCCGTGAAGGGCAGGCTGACGGCGAGGATCTTCAGCGAGGCGGCGGCTTTTGTATCGGCGATCCAATACTGCGCGATCAGCGGGGAAGAATAAAACAGCAGCAGTGCCACGCCGCAGCCTGCGGCAAGACCGTATCGGATGCAGGTTAGGATCGCGCCGGAAGGGTCGGCGCGGCTGAGCCCCAGCGCGTCCGTCACCAGACGGGTCGCCCCCAGCCGCACGCCCGCGCCGGCAAAGGTCACCGCCAGCCCGTAAACCGCCATGATCAGTTCAAACAGCCCGATGCCCGCCGCGCCGATGTGATTGGTCAGATAGACGTTGAACGCGACGCCGACTGTGCGCATCAAAAAGCCGGAAACGGTCAGGATCAGGGTGTTGAGCATCAGCAGCTTCGCGTTTCGCATGGGCGGCGTTCCTCCGTTATCGTTACACGCTTGTACCGAATAATATGCGCCGCGATTTGGTAAAATGCTTGCAATTCCGCGCTCACTTTGTTATGATATGATTTAATGAATAATGGGGGAGTTTGATTTTGAAGCTCGAACTGACCAAAGAGTTCATCATCGATCAAAATTGTCCGACGCCGTCCTGTCACGCGTCCACCGTTCTGCCGATGAAGGACGGCAGCGTCGGCGCGGCATGGTTCGGCGGCACGAACGAGAGCAACGATGACGTGGACATCTGGTTTTCCCGCCGCGTCAGCGGCAGTTGGTCGGAGCCGGTCTGCATTTCCGCCGACAAGGCTCTGCCGCACTGGAATCCCGTTTTGTTCCAAAAAGATGAGAAGACCGTGGTGCTGTTTTTCAAGGTCGGCAAAAAGATCGCCTTTTGGAAGACGTATTTTGTTGAGTCGACCGATCACGGTCTGACGTGGAGCGCCCCGCGGGAGCTCGTGCCGAACGATGACGCCGGCGGCAGAGGACCCGTCAAAAACAAGGCGATCCGCCTGTCAAGCGGCCGCGTGCTGGCGCCCGCCTCCACCGAACAGAACCACGATTGGCGCTGCTTCGTCGATTATTCGGACGACGAGCTGCAAACGTGGCGCCGCTCCGCTTTCATCGAGCGGCCGACCCGTTACCGCAAGGTCGTCGGCATGATCCAGCCGTCGCTGTGGGAATCCGCGCCCGGGCGGGTGCATATGCTCATGCGCACCGACTGCGGCTTTGTCTATCGCTCGGATTCGAGCGACTTCGGCGCGACCTGGTCGCCGGCGTATAAAACGGGTCTGTTCAACAACAACAGCGGGCTGGACGTTGCGCGAACGGCGGACGGCAGGCTGTTCCTCGTGAGCAACCCCGTGCGCAAAAACTGGGGCGAGCGCACGCCGCTCACCGTGGTTTGTTCCGACGATAACGGTGTGACCTGGGGCGCGGGCGCCGTGCTGGAAAGCATGCCCGGCGAGTATTCTTACCCCGCCATCGTTTCAAACGGCGACGAACTGCTGATCACTTACACCTGGAACCGCAAAAAAATCTGTTTTGCCCGAATGAAGGTAAACACTGATAAAACCGCAGGAACACATCTTGACGGCGAATTCTCCGCCATAGTTCACAAAAATACTCGTTAATACATCCAGTATTGCCTGCGTTTTTTGTTTCCCCTGACGAAGAATTCGCTCATCAATCTGCGCACCCCGATTTCATCAGTATTTACTGAGAATCTCTGAATAATTGAAAAGGAGAATGGATATGAAAATCGAGACCTATTCCTTTGAGCTGCCCTCCAAACTGAAGGGGACGACCCTTGTCGGCAAGGTTTACACGCCTATCGTCCGCGCCAACGCCAAGGGCGTTTTCCAGATCGCGCACGGTATGGCGGAGCACATCGAGCGTTACGATGCATTCTGCACGTTTTTGGCGGAAAACGGCTACGCGGTCTATCTCCATGACCACGCCGGTCACGGCAAATCCGTCAATTCCGATAAAGAGCTCGGCTTTTTCGGCGAGGAGAACGGCTGGAAAACGCTGGTGGAGGACTGCCGCACCGTCAATCAGCTTGCGGCGAGCGAATTCCCCGACAAGCCGATGATCTTCTTCGGTCACAGCATGGGTTCTTTCATTGCGCGCGCTTACACGAGACTTTACAGCGCGAACCTTTCCGGCGCCATTTATTGCGGCACCAGCGGCGCGAATCCGGCGGCGGGCATCGCCATCGGGCTTGCGGATATGATCGCGCGCAGCAAGGGCTCGCATTATCACAGCGAGTTCATCAACACCCTTGCCTTCGGCGCCTACAACAAAAAGATTAAGCCTGCCCGTACGGACTTTGACTGGCTGACCAAGGATGATGCGATCGTTGACAAATATATCGCCGACCCGTACTGCGGCTTTTTGTTCACCGCCTGCGGCTACCGCGATCTGTTTAACGTATTGAAATCCGTTTCCGGCAAAGCGTGGTATCAGGGGCTGCCCAAGGATCTGCCCGTGTTCCTCATTGCCGGCGAATGCGATCCGGTCGGCGAATACGGCAAGGGCGTCAAGCAGGTCTACCGCGATCTGAAGAAGACCGGTCACAGCGACGTTTCCATTAAACTCTATGCCGGCGACCGCCACGAGATCCTCAACGAGCTCGACCGTCAGACGGTGATGGAAGACATCTTGAAATGGGCGAATGAGAAAATTTCCCGATAAATCAGAGAAGGCACAAAAATGAAAAAG
This sequence comes from Clostridia bacterium, assembly GCA_017453685.1. Lineage (GTDB taxonomy): Bacteria > Bacillota > Clostridia > Oscillospirales > Acutalibacteraceae > UBA8612. The sequence continues at coordinate 26,886 of JAFTEL010000048.1, read as the reverse complement.
AAAAAGAGTAAGAAGGAGAGCGTGCTGCTGGAACGCTGTCCCGAGCGGATGATCCGCGCTTACTATATCGCCTTCGCCGTCTCCTGCGTGCTGACGTTTATCGCCATGCTGCTTACCCACGGCGAGAGCTTCGCAAATACTTTTTTCAGCGACACCTATACTGCTTACGGTGCGTTCGGTCACGACGATTTCATGGACTTTTTCAATTCCATCCGTGACGCGAGCACCAAAGAGGTCTACAAAAACGGCATCATTTATCCGCCTTTGGCGAATCTGTTCTTTTACGTGCTGTCCAGAATGGTCAAGCCGGAACTGCTGGAGCTTCCCTTTATCCTGCGCAAAGCGCTCCTGAACGACACCACCTGTCTGACGCTGTACGCCGTGTTCGTCTTTGTCTGCGTTGTTCCCTTCGTTCAAATGATGCGGAATAAGCTCAACGGTTCGGCTTCACCGCGCACCGCTTTCGGCTTCCCGCTGCTCATGGTTTTTTCCTACCCGATGCTCTACTGCATCCAGCGCGGCAACATTCTCCTGCTGGCCATGGTGCTCACCATGTTCTTTGTGTTTTACCGCAACGATGAGCGCAAATGGGTGCGGGAACTGTCTTATATCGCGCTGGCGGTCGCGGCGGGGATCAAGCTCTATCCGGCGGTGTTCGGGCTGCTGCTGCTCACCGACAAAAAGTTCAAAGAGGCGCTTCGCCTTGTGCTTTACGGCGCTTTCTTCATCTTCGTGCCGTTCTTCTTTTATGACGGATTCGAGAGCATGCGCGATCTGTATGAGAACTTGAAGGCGTTTTCCGAACATTCTGCCGCGCAGGTTGATTACGGTTTCGTCACCAGCGACGTGATCTCCCGCATCCTCAGCGAAAAGATCGGTTTTGAGTATCTGCCGACCAAGAGCTTTTTGTTTTCCGCCCATATGCTCGCCGCTTTGCTGATGTATTTCATTTTGCGCGAAGAGTGGCAGCGCGTGCTGTGCCTGTCTTATCTGTTCATGAACCTCGGCTCCGGCGGCAGAGTGTATATCCTGATTTTCCTGCTCATTCCGTTTACGCTGTTCCTGCAGAAAGGCAGCTTCCGCAGGCGCGATATCGCTTATTTCATTTTCTTCTCTCTGCTTTTGCTTTATCTGCCCTGCGTTTATTATCCCGTTTTCAACACGCCCGAAAAGGTCAAGGAAGCGGGAAACATGCTGTGGGATAAGCCCAACAACCTCATCGCTGCGGTCACCCTGCACGTCATGATGCTTTATTTGTTCATCGACATGCTCAGGCGGATCTCCGCCAACGAGCTGCTGGTCATCAAAAAGAAGAAAAAGAACGAAGCGCGATCGTAATCAAAAGAAAAAACGACCTCCCTTGCCGAAAGGGAGGTCGTTGTACGTTTGGCGGGATGCTGTTATCAGGAGAGCTTCCAGATCAGCGTTTCGATGATCGCGAAAATGCGCAGGCTGGAAATGAAGTGGAGAACGCGCTGGATCTGCGCTTTCACGGAGGTGTCGCGCACATAGGTCAGCGGCTCGCTGCCGTTGTCGATCACGAAAGCCTGCGTCAGTGTGATACCGCCCTCGCCGATGAGCTGGCAGCGGACGTACAGAAAATCTTCCGCGCCTTTGATTTGATCGAGGTCGAGCGTGTAGGAGCTGTCTTGAGCGGACTGGTCGATATCCTGCGTGGCGATCACTTCGCCGTTTGCCACCCACTGAATGTTATTGTATTCGTTTGCCTTGACGGTGATCTTGTGCCCGTCGACCGAGATGTCGGTGAACATCGGGTAGGGCAGACCCTTGTTCTTGGCGTCCATTTCTTCCTTCGGACCGAGGATCGCATCGGCGCGGATTCTTCTTGTGTGGATAAAGAACGAGCCGCTCTGCATGGTCTTGCGAATGTTGTCCATGTCGTTCTTCTCCATCATGAAGGTGCTGAAGGAGGAATCGACGTCGCTCAGGTAATGGGTGTCGCCGTTGCCGAACGCGATGACGTTTTTGCCGTAGGGCAGGCATTTCATCAGCACGTTGTCCCACAGCACGCGGTCATAGGGCGTGGGCGAATTGTTCTCGTTGAACACTTCCATGCCCAGGCAGGAATCATAGCCGAGAATAATGTTGGCGAAATATTCCACGTTTTTGGGGTCGGAAACGATCGAACGGTCGCCGGAGGAATGGAGCCAGTCGCCCGGGTGGTTGATGAAGGAAACGGCGCCGGCCTTGTCGGCAAGGCGAACCGCGCCCTCATGGTCGTTTTCATAGCCGAGGTGGTTGTTGCCGACGTCTTCCGGCAGGAAGATCGCGTTGACGTGGCATTTGGTAACGGTCAGACCGTTGAGCTCGTTGCCGCCGGTCACGCAGGTCATGCCGCGGCCTCTCGCTTTGCCGTTCACGGGATAGGTGCCGGAGGTGACGCCTTCAAACTCCTCATCCGTCAGGGTGTGAACGGTGTTGCCGATGATGCGCTGATAGGTATACAGCGGCAGCTCGACCTGCTTTTCATTCCACGCCTTGCCGGTCACGGCGTGCTCCGTCATGGCGAGAAAATCAAAATCCTGCCGATAGTATTCTAAAATCATGTCGCGGAAATCGACTCTGGCGTCGCTGACAAAGGAATGGGTGTGCAGGTTGCCCTTGTAGGCGCCCCACGCGTTGTCGCCGGACCAGATCACGTCGGCATAGGGGGAAACGATGGTGTAATCGTTTTGCACCGACGCGCCGAACGCGGAGAAGGGGACAAGAAACAAAACCGTGAGGATCAGGCAAAACAGTTTTTTCTTCATGAACGCTTCAACTCCCAAAATAGTGTTAGTGGCTTCTAACCGAACAAATTGTAACACCAATCATCCGCTTCGTCAAGCAGACTGTCCGAAAACGCCGCAGAAACATCTTTTCGGCATCTTTTCCGTCCGATTCTGCCGAAAAACATTGCTATATGTGTTTTTGAAAATCCTCCTCCCAAACTTGCGCAGAGCGTGTTTTCGGACGGTCTGCAAAAAAATGCGCGGAGTTATTGCGGCGGCGTTTGTTTTGCGTTATAATAATTCAAACGCGCAGAAGAAAAAAGCTCCGGCATGAGGTAGCAACATGAGAGAGAACAGATTCATCAAATCAATCAGTCTGCTTTTGGCGTTCATCTTCCTGTTCGGCAGTGCGGTCACGGCTTGGGCGGACGAGGCGCCGATCGAAGGTGAGCCGGTCGAAGAAGAGATAACGGAACAGGCGGTGGCAAGGCTGTATATCTGTTACCACAGGCAAAACAAGCTGATCGCAACCGGCCACGTTTTTTTGTATGTGGAAAACCTGTCCGACGAGACGCTGACCGTCGGCGTTTACGATCTGCCGCCGAACGAGGGCGTGTCCCTCGGCAGCTTTGGCTTTACCCGTTCGGATGGATTCGGGATTTATTATAACACGGAAAGTTATCTTTATTATGACGACGGATGCGAGATCCTCTGCCTTTCCGACGAGCTGACCAATGAAGAATTGGCTGTTTTCAGCCACCGCCTCCTTTACAGCAACACATGGGATGTGATGTTCTACAACTGTGTTTCCTTTGCCTTTATGTTGTGGAATACCGTCGCAAAGCCGTTTTTGATGCCGCTTTTGTTTCCGGCATTTGCACGGCTTCAGATCAAGCAGCACGGCGGCACAGCGCTGTCGGAGATGTTCTTTCCGCCCAGAGAGCGCGTTTACAGACTGCGCGGCACGGGCAGCGGCTGTTATCTGGAACCGGTCAGTGACAAGTCCATCAACAAATAAGACTCATTTTTCTTGCAATCCGCTTACAAATATAATATAATAATTATATTGTTTAGTTCCATCATATGTACTGATCTGTCGTTTTCAGGAGGATCATCCGAATATGAGAGAATCGTCATTTGAATATGCGGAGGATGTGATCAGCAAGGCGATGATGTTCGCCATCGCGGCGCACAGCGGGCAGTACCGCAAGGCGTCGCGGACGCCTGCCATCATCCACGCGATGGAGGCGGCGGTCATTGCGTCCACCCTCACGCACGATCAGGAGGTCATGGCGGCGGCGCTGCTGCACGACACGGTGGAGGATACCGACGTGACGCCGAAGCAGATCCGGGTGATGTTCGGCGAAAAGATCGCGAAACTGGTCGCCGGTGAAACGGAAGACAAGCACCGCGAAATGTCGGAGGCTGACAGTTGGATGCTGCGCAAGCAGGAGTCGCTCGACGAACTGAAAAACGCTGCCGATATCAACGTCAAGATCCTGTGGCTGAGCGACAAGCTTTCCAATATGCGCTCCTTTTATCGGCTTTACGTCGAAAAGGGCGATGCGATGTGGCAGATGTTCAACCAACGGGATAAGAAAAAACAGGAATGGTATTACCGCGCGATCGCCGACGCCTTGTCGGAACTGAGCGATTCCGCGGCTTACGAAGAATATATTATGTTGACCGATAAAGTGTTCGGAAAGGAGTAATCAGATGAATTATCAAACGGAAAACGGGGTTCTCACCATCTATCTGGAGGGTCACATCGACTCGGCGAACGCCGCAGGCATTGAAACAGAGATCAATGAGATTCTGGCGCAGCAGAACCCGACCGGGCTCATTCTTGACGCCGAGGATCTTTCTTACATATCCAGTGTCGGGCTTCGCATCATCCTTCGCCTGAAAAAGGCGTATCATGACCTGTCGCTCATCAACGTCGCCTCCGAGGTTTACGAGGTGTTTGAGATGACGGGCTTTACCGAGATGATGGATATCCGCAAGGGTTACCGCCGCCTGTCCATCGAGGGCTGCGAACAGATCGGTCAGGGTTCCAACGGCGTGGTCTACCGCCTCGACCCCGACACCATCATCAAGGTCTACCGCAATCCCGACAGCTTGCCCGACATCCACCGCGAACGGGAGCTGGCGCGCAAAGCGTTCGTCATGGGCATTCCCACCGCCATTCCCTACGATGTCGTCAAGGTCGGCAACAGCTACGGTTCGGTTTTTGAACTGCTCAGCGCCAAATCTTTTTCCAAGATCGTCAAGGCCGATCCGTCCCGTCTGGATGAGATGGTGGATGAATTCGTCAAGCTCCTCAAACAGATTCATACCACCGAAGTCAAGCCGGGTGAAATGCCCCACATGAAAGACGTCGCGCTGCGCTGGGCGAAGGATCTGCAGGGCGTTCTGACCGCAGCGGAATCCGAAAAGCTGCTTGCCCTGATCGAAGCCGTTCCCGAACGCGATACGATGCTGCACGGCGATTACCACTTCAACAACGTCATGGTGCAGAACGGCGAGGTGCTTTTGATCGACATGGACACGCTCTGCGTCGGTCATCCCGTGTTTGAGTTCGCCTCCATCTTCCTTGCCAACAAGGGCTTCGGCGAATTGGATCACTCCGTCACGGAACACTTCCTCGGCATTCCCTATGAGACGACGTTGAAGGTCTGGCGCAAGACGCTGGAAAAATACTTCGGCACGACCGATGACGACGCCATTTCCGAATATGAAAACAAAGCGATGGTGATCGGCTATACGCGCCTGCTGCGCCGCACCATTCGCAGGGACGCGGAAAACACCGCGCAGATCGACCATTGCAAACGCCGCCTGAGCGAACTGCTCGCACAGGTCGATTCGCTGGCGTTTTAAGCGATACCTCAGTTTGCAAGCAAGCGTTGCCTGAATAAAAAGGGGGGAATCATTTGCCACAGATCACGTTCAAAGCGGCTGTTGAGAGCATTCCGGCCGTCACGGAGTTCGTTGACGGGATTCTGGAAGAAAACAATTGCAGCATGAAAGCGCAGATGCAGCTCAGAATCGCGATCGACGAGCTGTTCAGCAACATCGCGCATTACGCTTACCCCGACGGCGAGGGGGAGGCGACTGTCGCTGCGGACTTTGACGAGCCGCAGCGGATGCTGGCGCTGACCTTCATCGACAGCGGTATTCCCTACAATCCTTTGGAAAAAGAAGATCCCGATATCACGCTTTCCGCGGAGGAAAGGCAGATCGGCGGTCTGGGCATCATGATGGTGCGCAAGACGATGGACGATATGACGTATGTGTATCGGGACGGACAAAATATTTTGACAATTTATAAAAAAATCTGATAAAAGAGGTCTGACTATGAACATCAGTAAACAGCTTGAAAACAACGCCCTGACCATTGCTCTGCAGGGTCGGCTGGACACCACGACCGCGCCTGAACTGGAACAGGAACTGCAGAACAGTCTCGACGGCGTCACGGCGCTGCGCTTTGATTTTGCGGAGCTGGAATACATCTCCTCCGCCGGTCTGCGCGTTCTGCTCACTTCGCAGAAGCGGATGAATCAGCAGGGCAGCATGGTGGTTTGCCATGTGAACGAGACCATTGCCGAAGTGTTTGAGATCACCGGCTTCAGCGACGTGCTGACGATTGAATGAGCAGGGCAAAACGGATCGCTGCCCGAAACAGCGACGAGGGAATGCTTCTGGATATTTTCCGGAAGTATTATTTCAGTTCTGTTTTTGCCATTATCTGCAGTTGCATGGGGTCGATCGTCGGCAATATTGTCATCGGGAACAAGCTCGGTGAACAAAAGCTGGCGGTCGTCAGCCTTGTGCTGCCGCTTTATTATGTGTTTGCCACCGTCGGCAATCTGGCGGGCATCGGCGGCAGCGCGCTGTGCGCCAAGCAGATCGGCCAGAACGATCGGGAGGGCTGCCGCAGGACTTTTACGGCGACCTATCTGCTGACCGTCGGGCTTTGCGCGCTTTTTTCGCTGCTCTTTCTGCTGCTTTTGCCGCAGCTGATCGTGCTGCTGGGCACGCCCGAGGCTTTGCAGGCGGACGTGATGGCTTACGCGCGCGTCATGGTGCTCGGCGGCGTGTTTATCGCCGGAATCTATCTCTCCTTCAATATGCTGCGGCTGGATGACAAGCCCGTCGCGACCACGCTCACCTTTGTGCTCATGGTCGTCGTGACCGTTCTGCTCGATTTCGTGCTCGTTAAATTCGATGTGACAGGCATTTCCGTTGCCAACATCGCTGGCTCCGCCGCCGCGGCACTGTTCGGTGTGATATTTATTGTGAAGAAGAGCACGACGCTCGGCTTCGTGAAAATGAGCGGCAAAGAGTTTGGGTCGGCCTGTGCGCAGATCCTCAAAGTCGGCAGCCCGGGCGCGACCGAAAACGCTTCGATCCTGGTCAAAAGCTATCTGCTCAACCGTTTGATCGTGGCGATGATCGGGTCGGCGGCTCTGTCGTCTCTTTCTGTGGTCAATTCCGTCAATTCGTTTTCGCAGTCGATCACCGTCGGCTGCGCCGGCGCACTGGTGCCGCTGCTCAGCGTGTTTTCCGCCGAGCGCGATACGGTCAGTATGCGCCGCATCATTCGCGTCGCCATGCGGGTGAGTCTGGTGCTGCTGGTCGTTTTCGCCGCGGTCGTGTTCGTTTTCGCGCCGCAGGTCGCCCGTCTGTTCGGCATTGTGGAGGGCGCGGCGGAAGCGGCGAAAGCCGTTCGGCTGTTCGCGCTGTCTTTGCCGTTGGCGCTGGCTGCCAACGTGCTCCTCTATCTGCACCTTGCCAATTCGCATACGGCTCTGGCGAATGTCCTGACCCTGTTCCACAGCCTGATCTGGGCGATCGCAAGCGCCTTCCTGCTGATGAAGGGGCTGGGCGAAACGGGCCTTTGGCTGTCCTTTGCCGCCTGCGAAGCGGCAACGCTGCTGACGGCGGCGCTCCTCCATTTCCTGGCGCGTCGCAAGAATCCCGATCTGTCGCCGATCCTGCTGATCGACACCAAGTATGAAAAGAACGGCGCCTCCATCGCGATTTGCATTCCCGACACGGAAGAGGGCATCGCCGACGCGCTGCAGCAATTGGAAGCGTTTTGCGAGCAGAACGACCTGCCGCCGAAGCGGCAGATGCTCATTACGCTTTCCATGGATGAAATGATGCACCTTGCCATGCAGTATTCCACCTGTGAATCCAAACGGCACATCATCAGCCTGCGCGTGCTCATCAACCCCGGCGTGCTGGTCCTGCGTCTGCGGTATGGCGGCAAGAAGTTCAACCCGATCGCTTATTATGAAGAAAAGAAAAGCGATACGCAGGATATTGACGCCATGCTGGCGCTCGCCGACATGCTCGGCATGAAGTTGGTCACCGATACCTGTGACGTGGTCGATTACCGCGCGACGTTCGGCATCAATAACTTAACTGTGATTATTTGACCTGAGGATAGGATTCATGTTTCATTTCCATTGCGGAACAAAACAGCTTTCGGTTCGTTATGCAGCCCCCGCCGATGTGCAGCGGCTGGCGCAGCTTTACCGCGCCGTGCAGATCACGGCTCAGCATTGCCATGAGGCGCTCAACGCGAAAGACGGCTGCTTTGCGCAGTGCGGCGGTATGTTTGAGATCAGCCGAACGGCGGAGCTGGAACGCCTCCTGAACGACGGGACTCAAACCGTTCTGGTCGGCGAGTATAATGGAACGGTCTGCGGTCTGCTGTGGTTCGGCATGGCGCAGGCGGATACGTTCGCCGATCTGCAGCCGTACCCCGATCAGCGTGAAGCCGCCGCCAAAATCGCGCAGGCGCGGGCAAACGGCGAGTGCGGTTATGCAAAGGAGATCATTTCCGTCGGAGCGGATACGCCGCATGAAATGCCCTACGCGCTGTTTTACGCGATGATGAACGAATACGTGAAACGCGGCGTCGGGCTGACGATCGGCGAGGTTTACGCGATCGACCGATACCGCACGGCGGGGCAGACCTTTGAAAGCGGCCTGTTCAACCTTGCGTCTTACCGCTTTTTGCTCGGCTGCGGCGGCGTTGAACTGGGCTGCACGAAGCAAAAACAGGTCGACCTTGAAAACTATTCTGTTTGGAAAACGCCGCACGTTTTGTTTTGGGATACAGAAAACGCCGTGACGGCCATCCGGCGGGAACTGATAAACAGAGAATGGAGGATTGATTAATGGAAGAGAAAAGAAAAACGGGCAGCATCCGGAAAAAGCTGCAGAGAGCTTTGCTTTTGGTGTTCGTGTTTACCGCGCTCCCGAATTTGATCCTCAGCGAGATCGGCATGGCGATCATGCGCAGCCGCAGTGAAGAACAGCTGATCGATCAGGCGGTCAATTCCGCGGAGGTGTTCACCGCCGGTCAGGCGGGTACCATCAGCGAGACCATGAACGGCATCGTTCAGCGCATCGAGCAGGCGGCGGGGTACACGGAATATCTGTACTCAAACCGCGACCTGTTTCGGGTGAGAACGCTGAAAACGCCGGATGATTTTCCGCCCGACGTGACGGGCAACCAGCTACACTGGCTTCCGTTTGAAAAAGGGGAGGAAAAGGATCCCACTATCGTTGCGGAGGCGAACCTTCTTTCTTCTCTGGAGCCTTGCTTCGAGACCTTGATGGATCACTGTCCGACCATCGTCAGCCTCTACGCGGCGACGGTGTCTCACGTGAACATCGGCTACGATAAAAACGTGCTGGATAAACAGGGCTTCGGCGCCTACAACCCCGACACGGCAGACGCGGGCTGGTACAAAAACGCGTTGAAGACGGGCAAAACGGTGATCTCCGATACCTATAACGACACCTTCGGGCGCGGACTGATGGTGACCATCTCCGTTCCCTATTCGGTCAATGGTGCGATTCGCGGCGTGATCGGCGCCGACATCAACATTGAAAACATTCGCAGCGACATTCTCGATTTCCAGACCGGCGTGAAAGACGGTTACGGGCTTCTCTTTTCGGCAAACGGTCAATGGATCTGCGCCGATGTAAGCGAAAAGGACGCGCAGACCGTCACCTCGGCGGATCTGCTCGGCAGTGAAGCGGCTGTGAGCAGTCTGACCGAAAAAGAGGAAGGCGTGATCGAAAGCAAGATCGACGGGAAATCGGTTTATATCTCGTTTGACACCGTGGAGGCGACCGGCTGGAAGCTGGCGGTCATCCTGCCCAAAGAAGAGATCATTGCCCCCGCCGTGAAGAACGCGCGGCTGAGCTGGTATGCCGCCGCGATGGTCCTGGCGTTTGACGTCGTTCTGTTTGTGTTCATCCTTCGTCGGGTGAACCGCAACAGCGCCAGACTGTCCTATCCGCTCGAACATATGGCGGAACAGATCAAGCAGGTCGGTAACGGCAACCTTGATTATCATTCCGAAATCCATACCAATGATGAAGTTCAGCTGCTCAGTGAGAGCTTTGAGCGCATGACGCTGAGCCTGAAGGATTACATCAGCAACCTGACGGCGGTCACCGCGGAAAAAGAACGCATCGGCGCGGAGCTGGACGTTGCCAAAAATATTCAGGCGTCCATGCTGCCCTGCATTTTCCCGGCGTTCCCCGAACGGGAGGAATTTGATATCCATGCGACCATGACGCCCGCCAAAGAAGTCGGCGGCGACTTTTACGATTTCTTCATGGTCGATGAGACCCATCTCGCCATCGTCATGGCGGACGTTTCCGGCAAGGGCGTTCCGGCGGCGCTGTTCATGGTCATCGGCAAAACGCTCATCAAAGACCATACGCAGATCAACAGCAATCTCAGCGAAGTGTTCACCGAAGTGAACGATCTGCTGTGCGAAGCCAACAGCGAAGGGCTGTTCATCACGGCGTTTGAGGGTGTGCTCGATCTGGAAACGGGTCGGTTTGACTATGTGAACGCCGGCCATGAAATGCCGTTCATCTACCGCGCGGAAACGGGTTATGTCCCCGAAAAGATTCGTCCCGGTTTTGTGCTGGCTGGCATGGAAGGAATGCGCTACAAGAGCGGTTCGCTTCAATTGAACGTGGGCGATCGGGTGTTCCAGTACACCGACGGCGTGACCGAGGCGACCGACGCGAGCAATCAGCTCTACGGCATGGAACGGCTGCAGACCGTTTTGAACCGCTGCGCCGACGCGACGCCGGAAGAAACGCTGCGGATCGTCAAAGAGGATATCGACCTCTTTGTGGGCGATGCGCCGCAGTTTGACGACATCACCATGCTTTGTGTGGAATACAAAGAAAAATACGGCGAAGAGACTTAAGCGCCGATAAAAACAGCAAGAGGACGGGATTTCCGTCCTCTTGTTCGTTATTGTTCATTATTCGGCTTTCGGTATCTCAAACCAGAACGCCACGCCGTCTTCTTTGTTTTCCGCGCCGTAGGGCGCCTGATGCAGTTCCAGAATGGCCTTGCAGATCGAAAGCCCCAGCCCGTGCCGCCCTTGGGAGCGGGAACGCGATTTGTCTGCGCGATAAAAGCTCTGCCAGATGTTGGGCAGCTCGTTCTCGTCGATCGGCTGACCCGTGTTGAACACGGTCACGCGGCAGCCGCTTTCCGTTTCGGCGGCGGTCACTTCCACGCGTTTTTCGCCTTCGGCGTGCGCCAGCGCGTTGGAAACGAAATTGTGCACCACCATTTCCAGTTTTTCGGGATCGCCGTAACCGATCAGTTCTTCCGGCGCGTCGATGCGCAGCGCAGCGCCTTTTTCCCGCGCCAGAATATCGTAAGCGGCGGTGCTCTCTTCCATGAATTTGCGCACGTCGAACGGCCGCTGTTCCAACGGGTACGCCCCCGCTTCGTATTTGGAAAGCTCCAGCATATCGTTCACCAGCCGGTTCATCCGATGCGTTTCTTCCAGAATGACGTCGCAGTATTCTTCGTTGGAAGCGGTGTTGTTCTGAATCCCGAGCTTGAGCCCTTCGGCGTAGCCCTGCACGATGGCGATGGGGGTTTTCAGTTCGTGCGAAGCGTTGGAGACGAATTCCCTGCGCATGGTTTCCAACTGCCGCTCGTGTTCGATATCCGCCTCAAGCCGACGGTTCTTTTCCTGCAGGTCGCGCAGCGTCTTGTCGAGCGACGCGGACAGGGTATTGATGTTGTCGCTCAGTTCGCTGAGCTCGTTGTTGGTTTTCGCGGTGCATTTCTGCGAAAAATCCATGTTCGCCATGTCGCGTGTGACGCGGTTCATTTCCTTGATCGGGTCGGTGAAGCGGCGGACAAAGAGGTAGAGCACAATGATGATTAACAAAAAGGTTGCGCCTGCCAGCAGGCTGACCTGCCGCGTGGTGGCGTTCGCGGTGTTGTTGATGAAATCCAGCTGGGAGGATACGCGCACAACGCCGCCGCTGTCCAAAGCGGCGGTGTAGGTGAGATACTGCTTGTCCTGATTGACGTCGCGCTGAATCTCATAGACGCCGTTTTTGTCCTCGCCGATCGTTTTGACCGTGACGCGTCTGCTTCGGTTGAGCATGGATTGGAACACGTCAAAATTGGATGAGCCCAGCCATTGAGCCGCAAAGCGGTTGACCGCCGTGTCGTAGACCAGATCGCCGTCCGCATTGAAAATTTCAATTTCAACGTTCGATTCTGATTCGATCGCCGTGAGCTTCTCGGTCTCGTTCGTGCGGTTTTCCTCTGCCAGCGCCGCGATCTCCTTGCCGGCTTCCGCCAGCAGGCGCTTTTGCCGGTTCTCATACAGCGTAAAAGAGAAGCGGGAGTTGAGCAGGAGGATGCTCAGCAGACCGACTAAGATCGTGACCGAGGTGATGACGGTCAGCTGAATCTGCAGCGGGCGCGGCTTGCAAAGCCATTGTTTGATTTTCCGCATTTCATTCTTCCTCTTTGGCGGATTCGATTTTGTAACCGGTGCCGTAAACGGTTTTCAGGTGCCTGTTGCCCCAGTCGCCCAGCTTGGTGCGCAGCCGCGCCATGTGGGAATCGACCGTGCGGGCGTCGCCCGTGTAATCAAAGCCCCAGATGTCGTCGAGCAGCTGTTCGCGCGTGAACACCCGTCCGACGGAGGAGAGCAGCTTGAGCAGAATTTTGTATTCCTTCAGCGTCAGTTCAAGGGGCTTGCCGTCCAGCGTCACCACGTGGGCGGCTTCGTCCACGACCAGCGAATCCAGCGCGTTGCGGTCGGCGGCGTTGTCGGGAGCGGCTTCGGCGTGCTTGAGCAGCACGGCGACGCGCTTCATCAGCACGCTCGGGCTGAACGGCTTGGTCACGTAATCGTCCGCGCCGACCTCAAAGCCCATAAGCTGGTCGAATTCCTCGCTTCTTGCCGTGAGCAGCAGGATGGGCACGCTGCTGGTTTTGCGAATCTCACGGCAGACCGCCCAGCCGTCCATGTTCGGCATCATCACGTCGAGGATGAGGGCGGCAACGTCCTTGTTCTGCCGGAACAGTTCCAGCGCCACGTCGCCGTCGGCGGCCTCCAGCGCTTCATAGCCTTCGTTGGTCAAAAAGTCGCAGACCAGACGGCGGATGTGCCGCTCATCGTCTGCCACAATGATTTTTTTCATCGTTCTCGCCTCGCTTTTTTCCATGCTATCATATTCCGGCTTTAGCCGCAATATCTTTCTTCTTAAATACTATAAACACCCCTTTGTTGTATGTTTGGCGAACTTGTTACATATCTATGAATAAAACGAAAAACCTTTGCAAGGAGATCAGACATGGAAGACTTTGACGAGACCTACGCCGGAACGAGACTCGGCTCGGTGAGAAAAAAGAAAGAGAAAAAACGCGACTGGCTGGTGCGCCTTTCCACGGCGCAGCTTGTTTTGGCGCTGCTCGGCGCTGCGCTGCTGCTGACCGTCTCAAAAGCGTCGCCGAAAACCTTTGAAAATCTGCGCGTTTCTTTTGACCACATCATGAGTCGGGATATGGGCGCGCGCGAAGTGATCCGGACGCTGAAAAAGGGCGTGGATCAGCTGCAGATGATCGTGCCGGAAACAACGAGCGAGGCGCAGGGCGGCGAGGACGGCGGCGACGCCTGTTTTGCGCCGATCACGTCAACCGTCAAAATGGTGACGCCGGTCAAGGGCAGGATCACGTCGCCGTTCGGCTATCGCGTTCATCCGATCACCAAAAAATACGGCATGCACAACGGCGTTGACATCGCCGCCGACGAGGGCGAGCCGATCGCCGCCGCCTTTAACGGCACGGTGAAGGAGGTAGGCAGCAATTCCGTGCGCGGCAACTACCTCGTTTTAAGCCACGGCACGAACACCGAAACCTATTATCTGCACTGCTCCGAGATCCTGGCGGAGGAGGGCGCGGTCATCCGCGCCGGCGAGATCATCGCCAAGGTCGGTCAGACCGGCTGGGCGACGGGGCCGCATCTGCACTTTTCCGTTGCCGTCAACGGCGTTTATTATAACCCCGTCTGGTTGATGGCATGAAGGTCTGGGTCAAGGAATGCTGCGTTCAGGTCAGCTTCTTTTTCTTTCTGACGGTCTGTCTGGCGTTGATTCTGGATAAGACCAACACGGCGGTGCTGGCGTTGTGCGCGGCGGGCATCCACGAGCTGGGGCACCTGCTCTGTATGCTGGCCTTCGGGGAACGCCCCGCCTGCGTGCGCATCGCGCCGTTCGGGTTCTGCATCACCCGAACGCCCCGCGGCAGTTACCGGCAGGAGATTCTGATCGCGCTGGCGGGTCCCGCGGCGAATCTGCTGGCAGCGCTGGCGCTGTTCATCACGGCGAAGGTTTGCAAAACTTCAAGCCTGAACCGCGCCATCCTCGTCAATCTGTCGCTCGCGCTGTTCAACCTCATCCCCATCGAACCGCTCGACTGCGGCCGCGCGGTGCTCTATCGGCTGTGCTGCCGCACCGATTCCGCCCGCGCCGAGCGCATCGTATTTCTGGTGGGCTTGGTTTTTCTGGTGCCGCTGACCGTTTGCGGCGTTTTGGTGCTGATAAAAAGCAAGTATAACGTCACGCTTTTGCTCGCGGGCGCCTATTTGACGTATACGCTCTTGAAAAAAAGATAAAAACCGTGTAAAATAAGCGTAGTTTACTGCTGCGGAGGAACCTATGCTTTCAAAAAAAGTGGAAGACGTTCTGCTGTCGGTGCAAAAACCCGGGCGCTACACGGGCGGCGAGCTGAACAGCGTGATGAAGGACAAAGACAAAGTCGATATCCGCTATGCCTTTTGTTTCCCCGATACCTATGAAGTCGGCATGTCGCATCTGGGCATCAAGATCCTCTATTCTCTGGCGAACGCCAGAGAGGACACCTGGTGCGAGCGCGTGTTCGCGCCGTGGGCGGATATGGAAGAAAAAATGCGCGAAAACGGCATCAGGCTCTATGCGCTCGAAAGCGGCGATGAGATCAGCTCCTTTGATATCATCGGCTTCACGCTGCAATATGAAATGAGCTACACCGCCGTTCTGAATATGCTCGATCTGGCGGGTCTGCCCCTGCGCAGCAGCGAGCGCACCGACCTCGCGCCGCTGGTCATCGCGGGCGGTCCGTGCGTGTGCAACGCCGAGCCGATGGCGGATTTCATCGACCTGATGCTTTTGGGCGAAGGCGAAGAAGTGACCAACGATCTGATCGACCTGCTCAAAGAACATAAGCAAAAAGGCTCTTCCAAAGCGGACTTCCTGCGCGCCGCCGCGCAGATCCCCGGGGTCTACGTTCCTTCGCTCTACGACGTTAGTTACAACGACGACGGCACCGTGCAGCGCATCACCGCCAAGGACGGCGCGCCGCCGCGCGTGACCAAGCGCATCGTTTCCGATTTGGATAACGTGTTCTTCCCCGCCGATTTCATCGTGCCGTCCATCGAGATCATCCATGACCGCGCGGTCGCGGAAGTGTTCCGCGGCTGTATCCGCGGCTGCCGCTTCTGTCAGGCGGGCTATATCTACCGCCCCATCCGCGAAAAGCACGCCGACGTGGTCAATCGGGATTGTAAAAACATCTGCGATTCCACGGGCTATGACGAGGTGTCATTGTGTTCGCTGAGCACGAGCGATTACACCGAACTGGAGCCGCTGCTTAACGCCATGCTGGACTGGACGGAGAAGGAGCGGGTGAATATCGCGCTGCCGTCCCAACGCGCCGACCGCTTTTCGGCTCAATTGACCCAACGCCTCAGCAGCGTGCGCCGCAGCGGACTGACCTTCGCGCCCGAAGCCGGCACCCAGCGCCTGCGCGACGTCATCAACAAGAATATTACCGAGGAGGAGATCCTCCGCGCCTGCCGTCAGGCGTTCGAGGCGGGGTGGACAAGCGTGAAGCTCTACTTCATGCTCGGTCTGCCGACGGAGACCGATGAGGATATCGTCGCCATCGCGCAGATGGCGCAGAAGGTCGTGGACGAATTCTATCACAACCCGAACAAGCCCAAGGGCAAGAGCGTGAGCGTCAACATCAGCGTCGCGCCCTTCGTGCCCAAGCCCTTTACGCCCTTCCAGTGGGAGGCGCAGGACACCAAAGAAGAACTGCTGCGCAAACAGCAGCTTTTGATCTCATCCTTCACCAGCAAAAAGATTTCACTCAGCCGCCACAACACCGACGTCAGCTTTTTAGAGGGTGTTCTGGCGCGGGGCGACCGTCGGCTTTCCGCCGTGATCGAAGCGGCTTGGCGCAAGGGCTGCAAGCTGGACAGCTGGAGCGAGTTTTTCAACATTGATACGTGGCTGGAGAGCTTCGCCGCATGCGGGTTCGATCCGGCTTTCTACGCCAATCGCGTGCGCAGCGCGGAAGAAACGCTGCCGTGGGATCATCTGGATTACGGCGTGACCAAGGCGCATCTGGCACGGGAACAGGTCAGGGCGCACGAGGGCGTCACCACGCCGCACTGCCGCGTGCGCTGCGCCGGCTGCGGTGCCAACAAGCTCAACGGAGGGGAATGTGATGCGCTCTATCAGAGTTACGCTCGCCAAAAAGGGCAGGGCTAAATACCTTTCTCATTTGGATATGCAGCGCTGCATGATGCGCGCGGTGCGCCGCGCCCGCATCGAACTGTGGTACACCGAGGGCTTCAACCCGCATCCGTATATCACCTTCGCACTGCCGCTGCCGCTGGGCGTTGAGAGCGAAAGCGAGCCGGTCGAGATTCGGCTGGAGGGCGGCGCGACGAATGAAGAAGTTTTTCAGGCGCTGTCCGCCGTGATGCCCGAGGGGATCGAGGTCGTCTCCGTGCAGGACTCGACCGCAAAGCCCAACGAGATCGCCTTCGCGCAGTATCACATCGTTTTGCAAAATGCGCCCGCCTTGACCGACCGTTTGCGCGCGGCGCTGGCTTCCGGCGAATTGCCGGCGGAAAAGCTCGGCAAAGCCGGTCATAAAAAGGCGATGAAACAGATCAACTGCTGCGAGCTCATCGGCAGCGTCACCGTGGAAGAAACGGGCGAGACCGTGGAGATGAACGCCGTTTTGGCGGCGGGCAGTCAGCAGAACCTGAGCCCGCTTTTGCTTCTGGAAGCGCTGAGCGCCAAAACAGGGGAGGAACTGCAATGCCTTTCCGTCGTGCGGAAATGCCTGCTGAAAAGCGATTACAGCAGATTTTGATAAAAAAGACAAGGAGTGAATGACATGTTTATGAGATGGCTGAGCAGGATCATGAGTTTCATCATGCTCGTCTGTTCGTTTTTGGGGATCAAGATCGGCGGCGGTAAGGTCGAAGTGCCGAAAGAGATGATCAGCTATGACAGCGGCAGAACGACCGCGATCATTGCGCTGGAATCCAATCCGTCCACCGGCTATAACTGGGAATATGAGCTCTCCGATTCGGCTGTTATCAAGGTGACGGACGATCAGTTCATTGCCGGCAACAGAGAACTCGTCGGCACGCCCGGCACGAGAATGGTTTCCTTCAAAGGCCTGACCGCCGGTACGGCAACGGTCACGTTCCGCTATCTGCGCTCGTGGGAGGGCGAAGCGGTTCGCATGGTCGTGATCCGAATCACCGTCGCGGCGGATCAAACGCTGACGGCTCAGCTCGTTTCGGACACGGCGGCAGAGAGCGCTCCTTGAAAAGAATAAAAAAATTCGAGAAAAGGCTTGCTTTTTTCAAACGGTTGTGGTATCATACCTAAGCGTTTCTGATCCGTCATGATCCGTGACGGGAATTAATGCAAACCATTAAGGCTGGCGGTCCTCTTTCGCAACCCGATACGAACGCCTGAAAATTGAACGGAGGAACTTCAAATGGACGCACTCAAACTCATTGCACAGGACAGCATCAAGGCGGAAAAGCCCGTTGCCAGAATCGGTGACACCGTTCGTGTCGACGTTAAGATCCGTGAAGGCGAAAGAGAAAGAATTCAGGCTTTTGAAGGCATCGTTATTGCTCACAAGGGCAGCGGCGTTTCCGAAACTTTCACCGTTCGCCGCATTTCCTACGGCGTCGGCGTGGAAAAGGTTTTCCCGATCCATTCCCCGAACGTGGCCGCTGTGACCACCATCCGCAGAGGTAAAGTTCGCAGAGCGAAGCTGTATTATCTGCGTGACAGAGTCGGTAAGGCTGCGAAGGTCAAGCAGGACCTTAAATAATTCCCCAAAAAATTGGGAACAAGTCTTGTACTTGTTCCCTTTTTTTGTTATAATTCTATATTAGATACCTATATGCTTTGCGAACACGCAGCAGGTGGTGTGGCTTTGAAGATAACCGAATACAATATCTATTACGAACTCCCGCCGAAACCCGGCGAAAACAAAAAAGAGGAAAAAGCACAAAGCGGCTTTGATTGGATGCAGTCCATCGTTCTGGCGATCACGGTGCTGTTCTTTGTGTTCACCTTTTTCATTCGTCCGGTCGAGGTGGTGGGCGACTCCATGCTGCCCACGTTGCAGGACGGCAACTGGCTGCTGATCTCCGCTTTTGATCGTTCGCCGAAGCAGGGCGATATCGTGATCATCACCCAACCGGTCGAAACCGAAAGCGGCGAGCCGATCGTCAAGCGCGTGATTGCTTTGGGCGGTCAAACGGTCGACATCGACTTTCAAAAAGGCGTCGTCACCGTTGACGGCAAGGCGCTGGATGAGCCGTACGTCAAAGAACTGACCAAACGGAAGCTCGACGTATCCTTCCCGCTGACGGTGCCGGAGGGGACGATTTTTGTCATGGGCGACAACCGCAACCGTTCGCTGGACAGCCGCTCCAATCGCATCGGCTTTATCGACGACCGCTATGTGCTCGGGCACGTTCTGCTTCGTGTCAAGCCGTTCGGCAACCCGCAATACGTCAATTATTCACAGGAGGAGTAACAGAAAATGGATGAGAATAAAGAGATCAACGAAGTGCAGGAAGAACAGCAGGAACCGAAAAAGGAAAAGCTGACGCTCGATCAGTCGATGGTGGAGATCGTTTCGGTGCTTTCCACTTCGATCATTGCCATCATGCTTATTTTCACGTTCGTGTTCCGCATCGTCGGCGTTGTCGGACCGTCCATGCAGCAGACGCTGCACGAGGGTGATTGGCTGCTGGTCAGCGCGTTCAGCGCCAAGCATGACCGCGGCGATATCGTCATCATCACCCAGCCCAACGAGATCAGCGGCATGCAGAGCGAGCCGATCGTCAAGCGCATCATCGCCGTGGCGGGGGATAAGCTCGACATCGATTTCGAGACCGCTTCCGTTTACGTCAACGACAAAAAGATCGACGAGCCCTATCTCAACACGCCGACGACCGACGATGAGGGCGGCTATACCTATCCGCTGACCATTCCCGAGGGCATGGTCTTCGTCATGGGCGACAACCGTCAGCACTCCACCGACAGCCGCTCCCCCCTGATCGGTCTGATCGACGAGCGCTATATCCTCGGTCAGGTGCGCTTCCGTTTCTCTCCGTTTAATCAGATGAAATTCTTTTCCGATTATCATTACGAATGATTGACAGTCGGCTGAGCGATTGGTGATGGGATCGTACTTTTTCCGCAGAAAGAGGCACGGATGAAATGAAAAGAGATGAAGCAGTCGATATTGCAAAGGGCATCGGGATCATCCTTGTGGTGTTGGGCCATTTGGTGCGGTTTGACAGCGGCGCGTTCCATTTCATTTATGCCTTTCACATGCCGCTGTTCTATGCCCTCATGGGCATGATTTTTCCCTTTGAACTGACCATTAACAAATATTTTCATAAATCTGGAAAAATCCTTCTGTCCTATCTGCTGTTTTTGCTTATCGGCGCGGTCGTCACTTTTGTGGTTCCTGCCTTACGGGCGGATTTCGTTTTCAATGAAGAAACAAAACGATTCCTGTTTTTTAAGTTCCAGCCCGAGTGTTTCAACGTCGGTCAGATTTGGTTCCTGTTCAATTCTTTTATCGTGATCACGCTGTATTTCCTCTTGAGCAAACCGATTCTTCTGCCGAAAAAGCTCAAGACGCCGATCAAAGCGGTCATCCTGACGGCAATCATTTTTGCGATCGGTATTGCCGGCTTTTTGGTCTTCAACAAAACCAAAGACGCGCTTTACCTTCCGCTGCTTCATATCCATGTTCCGAATCTGTCATGGCGTGATGAGCCGCTCCCCTTAAAACTGGATACGGCGATCTGTGCGCTGCTGTTTTTCTATGTCGGCGTCCTTCTCAATAAGAGCAACTTCAAACATAAGCTCTATGACCTGAAGCTCGGCTTTCAGATCGTCGGCGCCGTTTTGGCGGGCTTCGTCGTGTTCTTCATGGCGAGAATGAACTATTATACCAATATCTGTGATTGTTTTTTCGGAAATCCCGTTTATTATCTGATCGGCAGTTTCAGCGGTATTCTGATGGTGATTTTTGCCGCCTCTGTGATCCGCCGCATAAAAGTGAAAAAGCTGCTGACGTTTCTCGGCAGGGATTCGCTGCTGATCTTTGCAATCCATTCGTTTTTCCTTTTGCTCTATGTGGCTGTCCTCAAACATGTTTTCAAGCAAGACGTCGACGTCATGCGCATGCCACTGTCTCTTGCTTTGATCGGCACGCCGGTCGTGCTGCTGATGATCGCGCCGATCGTTGCGGCCAAGCTTTTCGTTCAGAAAAAACTGACGCAAAAAATTCAAGAAAGAGGCAAACTGAATGAAGCGCGATGAAGTTGTCGATATCTCGAAAGGGATAGGGATCATGTTTGTCATATTGGGGCATTTGGTGTTTTTCAACAGCGTCCCTTTCAGATTCATTTTTGCCTTTCATATGCCGCTGTTTTACGTGCTGATGGGCATGATCTTTCCCTATGAGCTGACGTTAAAAAAATACCTGCACAAAGCCAAAAGGATTCTGCTTTCCTTCCTGCTGTATCTGGCGGTCTGTGCTGCAATCACCTTTGCCTTCCCGCCTTTCCGGGCGCTCTTTTCCTTTGATGAAGAAGCCAGACATAAGCTGTTTTACGAGTTCCAACCGGAATGCTTTCACGCCGGTTCTCTTTGGTTTCTTTTTAACGCGTTTGTGGTGATCACGCTGTATTTTCTGTTGAGTAAGCTTGTGTTCCTGCCCAAATGCATCACGCCGAAAACCAAACAGATCATTCTGACGGTTGTCATTCTTGTGTTGGGGGTCGTTGGTGTTTTGCTGTTCAACAGGACCCAAAATGCGTTCCGGATTCCGCTCACGTCGGAAGCGCCGGATCTGCCGCTGAAGCTGGATACGGCGATCTGTGTTTTACCGTTTTTCTATCTCGGAATTTTGCTCAATAAGAGTAACTTCAAATACAAGCTCTACGACCTGAAGCTTGGTTATCAGCTCGTCGGCGCCGTTTTGGCAGGAGCCGTCGTGTTGGTTGTGTCGCGGCGCAATCAATACGTGAACGTCTGCAATTGCTTTTTCGGAACGCCCCTACATTTTTACATCGCAAGTCTGAGCGGCGTTTTGATGGTGGTTTTCGTTTCGTCCGCTTTGAGCCGGATCAGGTTTGCAAAGGTTTTCGCCTTCTACGGCCGCGATTCACTGCTGAGCTTTGCGCTTCACACCTTCCCCAATCAAGTCTATGCCATCGTGCTCAACAAAATTTTGGGGCAAAGTTACGGCTACCTGTACATGCCGCTGCATTGGGCGCTGATCGGTGTTCCGGCTGTTCTGTTGATGCTTGCGCCAATCATCGCCGTAAAAAACAAAGGTTTGAAATGCTTGACGAATTGGAAAAAAGCAAGGGAAAATAATGGCAAACAAGAATAAAAAAGAAGAAGCTCCCAAAAAAATCGTATATAACTGGTTCCCCGGTCATATGGCGAAAACGCGGCGGCAGATCAAAGAGAGCCTGCCGATGGTGGACGCCGTGACCGAGCTGCTGGACGCGCGCGTGCCCATGAGCAGCCGCAACCCCGATCTTGACGAGCTCACCGGCAGCAAGCCGCGCATCGTGCTGCTCAACAAGTGCGATATGGCGGATGAAAAAGCCACAAAAGAGTGGCTCGACTGGTTCGCAGAAAAAGGAACGGCCGCCATGGCGGTGGATTGCCGCAGCGGCAAGGGGCTGCAGGGCTATACCGCGCTGGTGCGCCGCGTGCTGGCGGATCGCATCCGCATGAATGAAGAAAAAGGCATGCCCGGCAAACCTCTTCGCATCATGGTCGTCGGTATCCCGAACACGGGAAAATCCTCGTTCATCAACCGCTGTATCGGCTTTGGCAAGGCGCAGGTGGCCGATCGCCCCGGCGTGACCCGCAGCAACAAGTGGTTCGTTATCGGCAACGGCATCGAGCTGCTCGACACGCCCGGCGTGCTGTGGCCGAAATTTGAAGACCCCGACGTCGGCGACCGCCTGTCTTTTATCGGCTCGATCAAGGATGAAGTCGTGGACAGCGAAACGATGGCGTGCCGCCTGCTGGCGGTTTTAGCGCGCGATTACCGTCCGCAGCTTATGGCGCGCTACAAGCTCGACGACGTGGAGGGTTTGGAACCTTACGAGTTGCTGGAAAAGATCGGGCGCAAGCGCGGCATGCTCATCAGCGGCGGCGAGATCGACACCGAGCGAACCTCAAATATGCTGTTAGACGAGTACCGCGCCGGCAAGCTCGGGCGCATTACGCTGGAAAGGCCGTGTGATTATGCCTGATTATTCCTTTGAAGACGCTGCGAGAGCCAAGGGCTTTGCGCTGGTTTGCGGCGTGGACGAAGCCGGCCGCGGGCCGCTGGCGGGTCCCGTCTGCGCGGCGGCGGTGATTCTGCCGCCGGATTGCGAGATCGACGGGCTGAACGATTCCAAAAAGCTGAGCGAAAAGAAGCGAGAGGCGCTGTTCCCCGTCATTCAGCAGCAGGCGCTCGCGTGGTCGGTGGCGTATGCCGACGTGTCCGAGATCGATTCGCTGAACATTTTGCAGGCGACCTATCTGGCGATGCGCCGCGCGGTCGAGGGCTTGTCGCTTGCGGCGGATTACGCGCTGATCGACGGCAACCGCATGCCGCCGCTCGCCATAGCGGACGAAACGGTGGTCAAGGGCGATTCGCGTTCCATGAGCATTGCCGCCGCCTCCGTGCTGGCCAAGGTCAGCCGGGATCACGTGATGCTGGAACTTGACAGGCAGTATCCGCAGTACGCCTTCGCGCAGCACAAGGGCTACGGTACGGCGCTGCACTATGAGAAAATCAACGAATTCGGCATTTCGCCGGTTCATCGGTCAACGTTTTTGAAAAACCTGCATGAACATCAAAAGAGTTAAAGGCGACGCCGGTGAAGAACTGACGGTCAAGTGGCTCAAGCGCCGCCGTTACAAGATTCTGGAGCGCAATTATTCCTGCCGCTGGGGCGAGATCGACGTCATCGCCCAAAAAGGCGAGGTGCTGTGCTTTGTCGAAGTGAAAACGCGCGCCGCCGCTTCGTTCGGCCGCCCGGCGGAGGCGGTGGACGCCCGCAAGCAGCAGCGCATCCTCAAAACGGCAAACGTCTATCTGGCGCAGCATCCCTGTGATTTTCAGCCGCGGTTCGACGTGGCGGAGGTCGTGCTGGACAACGGCAAATGTCAGGAAATCAACTATATCGAAAACGCATTCGGCGAATAAATACAGAGCAAAAAGGAGTCTTTGTTTTGAATTATACGAGTACAAGAGATCATTCCGTAACGGTTCCGTCGGCGGTCGCAATTGCCAACGGCATTTCCAAGGACGGCGGCCTTTTTGTGCCGACCGAGATCCCGCAGCTGACGCTTGAGGAGATCGGCGCGCTGTCCAAGGTCGATTATCAGGCGCGCGCCAGAGCGATCCTCGGCAAGTACCTGACCGATTTCACCGCCGAGGAGCTGGCGGACTGCGTCAGTGGCGCCTACGGCGGCGGAAAGTTCAGCAGCGAGAAAACCGCGCCCGTCGTCAAGCTCGACGATTCGGCGTATATTCAGGAGCTGTGGCACGGACCGACCTGCGCGTTCAAGGATATGGCGCTGCAGATTTTGCCGCACCTGCTCACCCGCGCAGCCGCCAAGACCGTGGGGGATAAGAAAATCATCATTTTGGTCGCCACCTCGGGCGACACCGGCAAAGCCGCGCTCGAAGGTTTTAAGGATGTGCCCAACACGCAGATCCTCGTGTTCTATCCGAGCGACGGCGTCAGCGCCATGCAGAAGCTGCAAATGGTCACGCAGGAAGGCGAAAACGTCGGCGTCTGCGCCATCAAGGGCAATTTTGACGACGCGCAGAACGGCGTGAAAGCCATCTTCACCGACGCTGCCGTTGCCAAGCTGCTCGATGAAAACGGGATGCAGTTCTCCTCCGCCAACTCCATCAACTGGGGTCGCCTCGCGCCGCAGATCGTCTATTACATTTCCGCTTACTGTGACTTGGTCGCAGACGGCGCGATCAAGGCGGGCGACGCGATCAACATCTGTGTGCCGACCGGCAATTTCGGCAATATTCTGGCGGCTTATTATGCCCGTGAAATGGGGCTGCCCGTCAAGAAGCTCATCTGTGCCTCCAACGCCAACAATGTGCTGACCGACTTCCTCAAAACCGGCGTTTATGACCGCAACCGCAGCTTTTACACCACCATTTCACCCTCCATGGATATCCTCATTTCCAGCAATCTGGAACGGCTGCTTTATTTGATGAGCGGGTGTGACGATGAAAAGATCAGCGGCTATATGGCGCAGCTCAAAGAAACGGGTCGCTATCAGGTCGATGAGGATATTCTGGCCAAGCTGCAGGCGGTGTTTGAGGCTGGCTGCTGCGACGACGAACAGACCAAAGCAGCCATCAGCGAAAAATTCAAGGCTCATCATTATCTGTGTGACACGCATACTGCCGTCGCCGTCAAGGTTTATGACGATTACCGCGCCGCGTCCGGCGATCAGACGCCCTGCGTGATCGCTTCCACCGCGAGTCCCTTCAAATTCTGCGCCAGCGTGCTCTCCGCGCTCGATCCCGCGCTGGTGAAGGGTGAAGAATTTGAAATGACCAAGGTGCTCGAGCAGACCACGGGCGTCGTCTGTCCGTCGCAGCTTGCGGGCTTGGAAAAGAAACCGATCCGTTTCACCGACGTGCGCGACAAGAGCGATATGCGCGCCGCCGTTTACGAAATGCTCCATATTGAAGCGTAAGACATTTCTTGAAAGGCAACGGTTTTGTCATGTCACTTTTTGCAATCGGGGATACCCATTTGTCCTTTGGGGTGGAAAAGCCCATGGACGTGTTCGGCGGCTGGCAGGACTATGAGAGCCGACTGGCGGAAAACTGGCGTTCCATCGTTAGAGACGACGATACCGTTGTTATCTGCGGCGACGTTTCGTGGGGGATGAAGCTGCCCGAAGCCCTGCCCGATTTCCGCTTTCTCGACGCGCTGCCCGGGCAAAAGCTGCTGATGAAGGGCAATCACGACTATTGGTGGGAGACCTGCTCCAAGATGACCGCTTTTCTCGAAGCCAACGGCGTCACGACTTTGCGCTTTTTGTTCAACAATGCCTATCCGTTCGGAACTTATGCCGTGGCGGGCACCAAGGGCTGGTTTTATGACAGCGGCGCGGAAGATGAGGAAAAAGCGCTCAACCGCGAGCTGTGCCGCCTGCGCCTGTCGCTCGAAAAGGCCGCCGCTCTCGGGGGCGAACCGCTGGCGTTCCTCCACTATCCGCCCATCAGCCGCAAGGCGGTGTGCGAGGAGATCATCGCCGTGCTCCAAGAATTCGGCGTGCGCCGCTGCTATTACGCGCACCTGCACGGCGCCTCCATCAAAAACGCCTATATCGGCGAATATGAAGGCGTTCGGTTTGACCTGATTTCCGGCGACAGTCTGGGCTTTTGCCCCAAGCTGATTGAAAAAACTTAAAAAATTTAATAAAAGTGTAGCCAAGAGAGAATTAATTTGTTATAATGCTGTGGTCTAATGCCAGCAGGATTGATTAGGAGGACTAAGAAATGAGTTTGAAATCCGTGAAAGAAGCAGAAGCCAACGTACAGGAGCTGACCGTGACCATCGACGCCGAAACCTTTAAGGCGGCCGTCGTCAAGGTCTACAACAAGGAGAAGAAGAATATCTCCGTCCCCGGCTTCCGCAAGGGTAAAGTGCCGCAGCACATCATCGAAAGAATGTACGGCAAGGGTGTTTTCTATGAAGACGCTCTGAACGATCTGTTCCCCGCCGCCGTTGACGAGGCGCTGAAAGAATCCGGCGTCGCCGCCGTCAGCGCGCCTTATGACGCGGACGTTACCGAGATCGGGGAAAACGGCGTTGAGTTCACCATCAAAGTCGCCACGAAGCCCGACGTTGACGTGGGTGAATACAAAGGTCTGAGCGCGGAAAAAGCCACGGTCGAAGTGACCGACGATGAGATCGACCATGAGATCGGTCATCTCCGCGACCAGAACTCCCGCATGATCGACGTGGACGACAGAGCCGCCGCGATGGGCGATATCACCAACATCGACTTTGAAGGCTTTGTCGACGGCGTCGCGTTCGAGGGCGGCAAGGGCGAAGATTATGACCTGACCCTCGGCTCCGGCTCCTTCATCCCCGGATTTGAAGATCAGATCGTCGGTCACACGATTGGCGAAGAATTCGACGTGAACGTCACGTTCCCCGAAGAATACACCCCCGAGCTCGCCGCGAAAGACGCTGTGTTCAAAGTGAAGCTCAACAGCATTTCGTTCAAGGAACTGCCGGAGCTTGACGATGAATTCGCCAAGGACCTCGGCGAATACGATACGCTTGCCGAACTCAAGGAAGGCATCAAAAAGGAACTGCTTGAACATAAACAGCACCACGCGGACGACGAATTTGAAAACGCGCTGCGCAATCAGCTCGTCGAAAACATG